>JBGUSX010000075.1:0-99760 GCA_045132775.1 Eubacteriales bacterium | reverse complement strand
GCATCGGCGCTCAGGTCGCTCCCCAGCGTTGCCCTATCCTCCGGTGCAGTAAAAGCATCTCTATTATACCACAAACATTACTTCTTAGAAAGGATTGTGTAATTGAATCTTCGGCTGGGGGATGATTTAATTATACCAGGTTATTATGCTTACGGTAAAACAGGCGGCAGAGAAGTGGGGAGTGTCGACAAGGAGGGTGCAGATGCTTTGCAAATCGGGAGATATCAAGGGGGCGGCTCTTTGGGAGAGGACCTGGATGATCCCGGACGACGCGAAAATGCCTTCTCGCGCGGATGCTTCAAAAGGAGAGAAGGGGCTTAATATGCCGATGCCGAGAAGGAGTCCGTGTCTTCATATGACCGATCTGTACAATACTCCCGGAACTGCCGACAAGGTGATAGAGGAGCTACGCGACAACAGGGAGGCTCAGGCACTCTTTGCATCCTATATTTCTTATCTGCGCGGAGATGCAGAGGCGGTTTACGATAATGCGAAGCTTTTTCTTGAAAGCCATTCGGGTCCGTATGCGGTGCTCGGCGGCGGACTTCTGCTTGCGGCGTGTGCCGTATGGCGAGGCGACATAGAGATGTGGAACGAGGCGAAAAAGCACATTTTTGAGATGACCTGCAAGAATGACTCGGACAGAGATATCGTTTCTCTTGCCACTGCCGCCGCAGACGTTGAGGTGCGCGAGATAAGAGATTTTCCCGAGTGGTTTACAAGAGGTTGCTTTGATATTCTGCCCGCGGACGCACATCCTGCCACAAAGGTCTATTACATAAAATATCTGACTATTGCGGCTTATGCCGTCGCTTCAAAGCAGCTTGAGCTTGAAGGTGTTAAGGGTCTCGCGCTTATGCGTATGCTCCCGAATACTATAGAGCTTCTGATAACTCAGGCTCAGCACGATAGGACGGTGATTCCCGAGATATATCTGCGCCTTTCATGCGCCGAGGCTTACCACAACAGCGGTGACGACAAGCACGCGATAGAACACATTGACAAGGCGATCGCGCTGGCACTCCCCGACAAGCTGTACGCTATTTTTATGGAATACGTGCGCACGCTTGACAGGGTCATCCTTGACAGAGTTGAGCTCGTGGATCCCGATGCAGCCGCGATAATCAAGGAAATGTATAAAAAATACGTTGTGAATTGGTCCAAGATAAGCGGTATCGTAAGAAATCGAACGGTCGCGGCTAACCTGACTCTCAGAGAGCGCGAGGTGGCAAAGCTGTCGGCATTCGGATTTACCGTAAGGGAGATCGCCGCAAGGCTTTATATATCCGAATCGACGGTCAAGCAGACGATATTCAACGTTATTCAAAAAACCGGAATAAACGACAGAAGCGAGTTTGCGAGTATACTTTGACGCAATCTGACCGTTTTTTTAAAAAAACAGACAAAAATATTTGCATAAGAGCAAATTGCACACGTGCAAAAAATGTACGAAAACCGCCTCGTTTGGAGGTAGTAATTTTTGGAAAAATCCTGTATACTATTTAATGTAGTACGCGGGATTTTTTTATTATCCCGGGAAGGAGATATGCCGACATGAAAAGAATGCCCGAGGGAGCGCTGTACAGGATCTTTACGGTCTTTGATAACACTTTTGAGGTGCGGTACGGATATTACGAGGAATTTGAGAGAGAAAACGAGAATTGCTACCCCGTGCCGATATATCCCGATTTCCGAGAAAAACCGCTTTACACGAAGGAGGGCTATCCCTTCGTGACCAAGATGCAGGAGCTCTGCGCCTACGGATCAAGCCAATTTAAAGAAGGCTGCTGCGCAGACTGTCCGCATTATCTTCACGGGGAAGAGATGATAGGCATCTGCTCCTGCCGCGAGAACAGGAGGAAAGAGGCATGAATAAAATAAATGAAAGCAGAAGATATACGATAAACGCAACGAAGAAACTTATAGGCTTGGAGGAAACAATATGAAGAGAAAATTCAACATAGCAGGCAAGATATTGAGTATCTCACTCGTACTGCTGATGGCGGTCCAGACGGCATCGCTCGCGGTCGCGGGAGCGGGGGCGGATCTGATCGGTCCTTCAAGCAACGGACTGAAGACACAGAATGACGTGCTTCCCGATACCGATAACGGTAAGTGGCAAATACCGATAGCCGAGGAAAATCCCAATCAAGTCGATATGACGATAAACAACGGTATCGTTTACAACAATCGCGTGTATGAAATGCTTACCAGATGGAATTACATCGGCGACTACAAGAGTGCAACCGATCCTCATTCGGGATATTGGAGAGACTTTACTGCTTCGGTAGGCCCTGTCATCGGCTTGTCAAATTACAGCTGGGTGGGGGGAGTTAATGG
This sequence comes from Eubacteriales bacterium, assembly GCA_045132775.1. GTDB lineage: Bacteria > Bacillota > Clostridia > Oscillospirales > CAG-272 > SVTX01. Next base: position 97,420 of record JBGUSX010000075.1, on the reverse strand, counting down.
AAGCTGGATAGACAATAAATACATTACGACTGCGGTAAAGCGCCGTAACGGTGAGTACGGAATATATAAAAACATAATTACGCCGACACTCACACTCGGAGGCAGGCTCAATATTGACCTTGGATATATCAACCTGGAGGACATGGAGACGATAACCAATGCATCCAAGGCGAATCCTGAGCAAGCTAATTTGCGCATCACTGCCACGGGAGACCCCGGAACGAGCATTACTTTTATGGGCTACGATTCCGCCTATGCGACGCCGCTCTACGTCTTTAATCCGAACGGCGCAGGAAGGATCAACGCGGAGATCAATCTGATGGACTATTACAATGAGGACAAATACTCAGATTATCCTACGGTGAAATTCCAAGTGGAGAAATACGGCTCGCTCCTCAGCGGAATAAACATTGCATTCATAGATAACACCTCCCCCTCGATACAGGGTATTGACGTAAGTCAAGAGGGAGATCAGATCGTTGTCAAGCTTAAGACCAACGAGGGTGTAAGATGGTCGTCGGATATGGCGAAGGAGGATCTGAACGACATCTGGATCGAGGTCGATCTTCAGGTCGTGGGCACCGAATACACACAGACGGTAAGAGCTCACGTTGCGGGGATAGACTACAGACACAGGCCGGGCAGAGATCTTGGTACAGCCGATTATTCGAACGATATAGTATTCAAGGGAGATCTTGGAGTCTTCGCGGGGCTTGACTATAAGGTGATGGACATCTCGGGCGTTAACGTACCCAAGAGAGACTACCCGATAACCTTTGGAAAGATGATGATGATCGCAAATCAGACCAAAGATTACCGCGTAAGAAATGAAACTCTCGGGAAATGGGATTCCAAAAACAAGGTAACGGTGTATGAGACCTACAACACCACGGCGATATGTGATCTTGCGGGAAATCCCATCAATCTTGAATCGGTAGTAAACTGGCCTATAAATCAAAAGGAAATAAAAAATGAGGAAACCTTTGTCCGCAAGATAGAGCTGATAAATGAAAAGATCCTTCTGGGCAGGGATATGTCACAGGCGGACGGCTTTATGGAGGATATCTCAAGAGCTGACTACTTCTTCGGTCCTGGCGACGAGATCGCTCCGAGACTTTTCCTTAACAAAGTTCTCTCCGACGAGGAGGTTGCGACCTTCAGAGTCAAGACGAGCATAAAGGACGTGAGCGGAGAATTCATTTGGCTTTCACAGACAGGTACCGGAAGGTACTCGATCGGACTTGATGAGTTCATGTACATAGACTTTGAGTCTTTTGTGCTTACAAGAGAGATGACTCCGATATTCCAGGACGGCGCAAAGGCGCATTTCGAGATCCTTGAGGTCGAATGTGAGGTTGACGAGAGTCATCCGTTTACAGAGAACATCCCCGGACCCGACAGATCCTTGTATATCGACCTTGAGCCTCCCGTGGTTCAGGCAAAGTCGCTCTCACTTGAGGAACCGAATGCCGAGGGAGGATATTACAAGCTTGACATTGAGATCTCGATCAAGGATAAGGAGATAGATTCGACGCTGCAATCGGGAGTTCTTGAACAGAACGCTTACTTCTATCTTTCGGGCGACGTCAACGAGAAAACGCCGATAAGATACATTGTTGATACCAATGCGGGCGCGCCGCAGACGGTAGAAGGATATTCGGGAACTGCCGATCTCGTCCCCGACGGCAAGATAAAGCTTGGTGACAGAGCGGTGGGAATGACTACTGACGATTGGAACAAGGTTTACGTTCATCTTCTGATCCCCGAGAAAGCAAATCTGCTGGTCAAGGGATTTACAGTTTACACTGACGTTTCGGATACGGTTGGAAACAACACGCATACGGGACTTGATATCGAATACAGAATAGACAGACAGATACCCGAGATCAAATTTACAAGCTCTTCGACGGTATTTACCTCGGATTCGGCGATAACTACCGTTAAGGTAGAGGCTACCGATTACAACGCGGTCGAGTCGGTCAGCTACCAGTGGGTAGAGGCAGGGCTTGCGTATGACGACGGCAAATGGGAAAGCGCGATAATAGATGCAGCCCAGAAGGTCACGGCAACGATAACGAAGCAGTTTGAAGGAACCGCGAGCGCGTCCTACGATATGATGCTTTACGTAAAGTGCCGCGACGACAGAGGAAATGAGAGCATTATTATTCAAAGGAACGAAAAGGTCAGCATTGAGAAGCCGACGACCTCTTACGAGGTTGTAAGCGACGTTTCCTCTCCCTCGACTCATCCCGAGATAACGGTAAAGGGTCCCGACAAGACTGCATCGGGCAAGGTTGGCTACACGAGAGTGACGGTAAGTCCTCTCAACCCTAAAGACAGCTGGATGTATGTTACGGTAGTCCAGAGCGGTGAAGAGATAGATCTCTTCGATCTTGATAGCGAGACCGGAACCAAGTGGTACAAGGTTGCAATGTCCGGTGCACTCTACACATCTGTGGAAGAGGTCGACGGCGAGACGGTGACGCTTGAGGCACTCAAAAAATACTACGGAAACGTAAAGATAAGCTTTGAAAACGCATATTCCGATCTGACACCCGCTATCGGATACGTTGACGAGACTGTGGCAGACGGCTCCTACGTGGCGGATCAGAACTTTGTTACAGTGAGATTTGCTTCGCAGGACGGAGAGATCTCGAATGTTAACGCGACGAACTTCGGAAAGGTCACGACCCGTGACGGCGAGGTCGTTTCAGCCGACGGAGACAAGGGAGAGAAGTCACTCTTCTTTGGCTCGAGCCTTCGCGGAGTCAACGGAATGAGCGGTGTTACGTTCTACTTTGACATCAAGAACATCAAGATGGACGATTGGGGACTTCTTGATATAGATTTTGAAAACTCCAAGATCGAGCTCCTCAGAAGCGACAAGAAAACGACCGACGAGCTGATCTACACGCAGGCGGGTCTTGCGCAGAGTGAGGAGCAGTATTTCGCGATCCCTGCGTACAAGGAGGACGGCTCCTGGTTTGAGACAGGTGTGTACAGAATTCGCGTTACGGTCGTGAGCCGCAGCGGAAGCGAGGACACGGCGGAGTCTCTCAACATAGTTTACGACGCGGGAATTCCTCAAAATCACGGAGTTATAAGCTATTCCTACGATTTAAGATATGAGGACGGTGCGTACCGTCCGATGAATACGGAGGGACTCGTTGACTCGTTCGGAATCGCGGTCCAGCCCGGACGCGAGGTCAGCAGAAATAACGTATTCGCAGTCTACTCGGGCGGTGTTACGGGCTTCTCGTTCACACTCGGAGCCGATGAAACAAGCGAAGATTATGACGGATACACGGTTGGAGCGGTCGAGGGCTTCAGATATTGGAACAGTCTTTCGGCTCCTACCGAGGAAGAGCTTTCGACGCTCGGATTCGCGAGATATGAGAATTCCGACCATCCTTGCCTCGTAGTCACCTCGGGAGTTGAAAGTATTTACACCGAGGAGACAATTCCGAAGGGCTTGGACGGACTCGGCGACATCTATCTTGTCGAGGGAGTAAACACAATATGCTATCAGGTCAAGATGGCAAACGGATATATTTCCCCCGTCAAGCAGTTCACGATAATCGTAACTCGGTATATTCCCGAATTCAACGTGATAGTTGAGGATTACACACCTTCCTACTACGCGGCACAGCGTGACGGACAGGTCAACGCTCACGACATCACGATGAAGATCGATGAGGCGTTCTCGCTCAACGGCAGCGGAAACGTAAACGTTGAGATCTGGTCCAATTACGCGATGGAGGTCAGCGGCGAGTGGGTAGAGCAGACCGAGGAAAACAGTCTGACTGACAGCCTTACCATTCTGAAACAGAACCTGGTGGCAGGCGACACCGCAACTCTTACGGAGGACAGCTACACGTCCTGCTTCCCGCCTTATTCGGGACAGGGAGCGCAGGCATCTGCGGTATTCGTTGCGATAGACGAATACGGCGGAATGGTAGTATTCGCGCCGCAGATCGGTGCAAAATCGAGACTTAACGACCCCTCCGATCCTTACGACGATCTTATCTCGATAGACTACTACGGCTCTTACCAGGACGATCCGTTCGTGATAGGCCACGATATGAGCTTTATCGAGATATACAACGAGCCCGTGTACTTCGGCGCGGAGCTTGTAGGCTTCCAGAACCTCAGGTCGAGCAACGGCGGAGATTACGTGGTGGTTGAAAAGTCGATACCCGAGCTCCAATACAACCTGTTTGCGATAGATTCCAATCACGTAGTTTTCAGAGGACAGGACAAAGCGTGGGCAGGAAATCACAAGACGAGCAGTGTTATCTGGAACACCTCCCCTGACGTTTGGACGGAGACCGAGGCAAAGCTCATAAATTATGAGCTTATAGATTGGGACAACACTTCGATAACCATTTATGACGCAGACGGTAACGTTCTGGCGGATGGGTTGAACGTAAGATCCCCCGGTCCGAATGCCGCAGGCTTTATCGGAGTTTCACACGGTGAGGTATATGAGCCCTCTTGGAACGGCAGCGAGGAGAGACGTTATAATCAATTAAGTCTGAATTTCGCAAATCCGATGGCGGATGAAGAGCATCCTGCGTTCACGTGGGATAAAAATGATTGGGATGAGGAAAATCTCAATTCACTGATGAAGGTCTCGTTCAATGTGACGGGAAGAAACATTCTTGGCGATGAATTCGAGGTCGGCGGCGAGATTGATCTCAGATACATTGATTACAGTATTGTCAGAGAGAGCATGACGGGATTGGGAATAGTTCTTGATCTTCCTTTTGTGACCTCGGACGGTGTTGACGATATACGTACGGGCGTGCTCAACGGCTCGGGCAAGAGCTACTCGATAACGGTGACCGACGCTTACGGAGTCGAGCACGTAATTGAGGGCGAATACTCAAGCGAGAATTTCGACGTGGGAACAGAGATCACGATCTCAAATCCCGAAAACACATCCAAGCCTGTTGTGATCACGTTGAGACGCACGGACGGCAAAAAGCTATACGTGGACGTCACCGATGCGGAGATAATTGAGGTCGAGGGCAACGGAACGAGTGATCTGAAGATCACCGTGTACGAATCGGTCAGATTCAGCTACAAGTACCTCGATGAAAACAACGCAGAGATCTCAAAAACGCTTGAGGTCAGCAACATCGTAAAGCCGGATCCTTACATTACGGTCGACGTTGACACGAGCCAGGTGCTCGTTGACGACGACGGCACGGTCTACAGATACGGAAACGTTGTTATCAAGCTTGTTGACGACAACTTCACGCTCACTGATATTTACACGGGAAAAGCACCGACGTTTACCTTCACACCCGAGGGTGTAACCTCCTACATTTTCTCAAAGAGCGAGATAGTTGCTTCGCTTGGAGACGAGGAGCCGATCGGGATCCCTGAGTCGCTCAGCTACAGTATTGACTTTGAGCTCCGTGAGGTCATGGATCCGCTGGCAGAGATCACCGTGGCGGATGCACCCTCTGTAAAGATCAATGCGTTTAAGGAGGATCGCGGATATTACGAGGATATGAAGCTCTCGCTTATTCTCGAGCCCTCCGGTATTGAGGACTCAATAATCGAAGGCGAGGGAACTACCTTCAAGTACGCAGGCAAGAGAGTCAACGCATCTGCGTTCCTCTCAAAGCTCGGATGGGGAAGCGGTTACAGATTCTTGGCAGAGATAGAGTTTAACGGTGCATATAAGACCTTTATCAAGCAAGGAATCTACACGGAAGCTCCCGATTACACGAGCGGAATGAGTGATACGGTAGACGGTGTAACGCTCAACGGCAGGCTGATCACGGTTGAAAAGAACACAAAATTCACCTTCTTCGTGGTTGCAAAGAACGGAAACTACACGTCTATAGTATTCGACGTTACCGATATCGGAGATGCTCCGAAGCCGACGCTTGTCAAGGTGCCGATGAATGACAAAACGGTAAAGGTCTACATCATAGCGCCCGAGGGAGTGACCGATTTCGTTGCGACCCCCGCAGACACGGAGATCAGGATAGAAACCGATGCGGAAGGCGATTACAAGGATATTCCTTACGTTGAATATAACAAGAACGACGATTACATTATCAATTATTCCTTTACCTTCAACGGAGAAAAGGTAAGCGGAAAGCTTGACACCTCTATCTACGAGATCAGGGTGAGGGAGATGAGCCAGGACGGAATTACGACCTGGTCGGCAAACAAGATGCTCGAGGCTACGGACAAGGACGTCAGTGCAACGCTCTCGTTCAGCGAGGTCGTTAATTCGGTAGAGGTGGTTGACGGCAAGCTTGACGGCTCGAAGGTGACGATCTCTCACTTCGGTCGTCAGGTCACGGTGAAATTCACTGACAACCACGAAGGATTTACGATCAAGGTCAAGTCGGCTTACGGGGATGCGGTCATCACGCTCGACGGTGTTGACAACATTGACAGAGAGGCTCCCACAGTCAAGGAGATATCAAGAGAGCTCTCAAAGGACGGAAAGACAGTTACAATAACCCTTGCAACGACAGAACGCACAGTATTCCGCGAGGGCGGATATATCGGCGAGCAGTCATTTGATAAGGACGGAAACGAGATCTACGTTTACACAAGAGAGATAAGAGAGAACGGCAGCTACACCTATCACTTTACCGATATGAGCGGAATTGAATCGAGCATAACGGTTGAGGTGAGTGAGATCGTGACCGACACGCTCAACGTATTCTTCTCGCAAGACAAGGATATGGAGAATGCGGTCACAGATCCGTCGGGTCTGACTCTCAAGGCGGGCGACAAGATCTACCTTGTTGCCACGAGAGACGTAAAGGTAGTCTTCAACGGCGGCAAAGAGGTCGATGTCAAGAAGGACGAGTGGTTCGAGATCGCTCTTGAAGAGGTCGGCGGCGCTTCTCCTTACGTTGCGGTCACCGATGAATACGACAACGTTATTATCCGTCAGTTCTCACAGATAATCCCGAAGGACACCGAGGCTCCGATAGCTGCAATTCAAAAGAACGTGATCACAGTCACGGCGGGAAGCGACAGAGCAGAGGTCGAAAAGATACTGCTTGCAAATATTTCCGCGACCGACCGAGATGAAAAGCTTTCTTATTCCGTTGAATTTGCCGAGGATATCTCGGTCAGCGGAAACTATGCAGTGACATACACGGTTACAGACTCGTCAGGAAACAAGGCGAGCGCAGAATGCAGACTCCGCGTAGTATCGGGAAGCGAGCCCAAGGTCCTGATCGGTGAAACGCAGGTCGACAGAGAAGGAACCTACTACGCAGAGAGAGGTGAGGAGCTGACGCTCACGATTGACGTTGGCGGTCAGCCCTATTGCGTATATTACGAATCCGGAATCAAGACTGTGGCACAGATGAAGATCGGCTCGACCGACATCACCGAAGGCTACGTAAAAGATGCGACGGTCACGGTCGGAGCGCTTGAGAGCGGATACTACACATTTATCATTCAGACACAGTCGAGAGACTATTTCAGAATCATCATTTACGTTTATTAAGTGATAGACGTACAAATTCAGTTACCCGGGAGGTTTAACAATGAAAAAGATATTAGTGAAGATACTCACTGTCACTATCGCGGTATTGACCCTTGCCGCAGCATTACCCTTGAATATGCTCGCGGACGGATCAGGCGTTGGCGTCAAGCAAACGGGCGATCAGTTAGGCGATCCCGGGTATATTGAGGTCAGCGACGGATACGTGAAGATACAGGTATCCGAGAAAAACGGAGGCTTCTATATAGGACTTGTCGAGGGAGATAAGCTGACGAAGGCGGATGACAATAAGCATCTGCTCTATCCCGACAGCGATTACGATACTTCCTTCACGACCTTCCGCGTTACGCAGGAGGGAAAAACGAGGGACTATATATTCGGCGGAGATTACAGCCACGAGGGGCTTGAGACGAGTGAGGTTAACGTATATAAGTCTGCGGACAATGCGATAACGGCAGAATGGAGCGTTGGCGGTCTTCTGTTCAAGCAGATCATAGCTTACATGGACACCAACAGCCCTATGCACGGTATGGCTTACGTTACCTACAGCGTTGAAAACAAGTCGGGAGCGGCGGTCGAGGATATCGATGCGAGAGTTATGATGGACACGACGCTTGGATATCAGGACTACGCGATATACATGACCGCGAACGAGAACGGAAGCTTTGATATGATCGCCAGCGAGAAAACCATCTCCGGTGATGATTACAACAACTTCTTCTATCTTTACGACAGCCGCACCGCTCCCACCGTGGTAGCTTACATGGTGAACGCGCAGGTTGGCGGCGAGACGGTGGTTCCCGAAAAGGTCACATTTGCTCACTGGAATGATCTGGCGGCTACCGAATTCGATTACCAGCCCAGAGAGACCGATCCTCTTGATTTCACCTCAATATACAACGCGGATTACATGACCGCAGACAGTGCGGTCGCACTCTACTATGATATGGGCTCTGCCGAGATAGACGGCTCGGGAAGAGCAATAGGACTTTATTACGGAGTTTACTCAAACCACACGGTTGGAGACTCGGACGTGGGACTCAACTTTATAAATTCCGACACGCTCATCCTTAACGAAGAGAAGACCGATTACCTTGACGCGAATGGCGACAGAAACGGTAATTTCTCGATGGATATAAGACTTCAGAACGTTTCGGATAAGGCGATCCCCTCTCTTGCACTGGCAATAATGCCCGGTGAGTTTATGTATCCTTACGGAGAGGACGGACCGGTTGAGAATTCATCGCCGCAGGAGCCGTACTACATAGAGATCAAGGATCTTTTGCCCGGCGAGATAAGAGATATACGACTTGATTTTGAGATCGATATCTCTATGATAACCGACTACAGAAGAGTTAGACTTTCGCTCTACAACACGACACACGGAATTGAATTTATCGAGGATAATCTTCTTCTGACAAAGGATTCTTACGTATTCTGTCCCGGATCCACCTCTGCGGAGCTTGGTTTTACGGGAATGGTACCCAATATGACGGGAGAGACGGGAAGACGCTTCGTGTACATCACGGGATCGAATTTCAATCTCCTTCGCGACAAATCACAGTACAGAATAGTTCTTCGACCGATCAGTGGCGGAGACGATATAATCATTGACAGCTCGAGGCTGGTCGTCAATCCCGAGCTCAACACGGCAACCGTTATTATTGACGAGTCCCTGTCGCTTGGCACCTGGCAGGCGATAATCGACTGGAACGACACGCAGATACCCGATATCGTAAGCGATTCCTTGAGACTTAACGTTCTCAGCCCCGACGAGCTTGACAAGGCGGCGATGAGCGCGGCGATAAGCACGGGAATATCGATCGTAAGATCGGGTGACGGAAGTGACGGAGACCCTTATCATTACGAGATAGTTGAGGGGCACGTTCACGGAGCTCTTCTTCAGATGAGCGGAAACTTCAATACGATCTCTACTCCCGCAAAGGGGATATATAAGGCAGAGGCGATAACACTCTCGGAGAGTGAAATAATCAATATCAGCGGATGTCTTGAGGTCAAGAACGGACGCGTTACGGTCTCGGTCGAGTACGACGAGGACGGAAAGCAGAAGGCTATTAACGTTGATATAGACGGCAAGGTCTATACAATGGGCGCTAACACGAAGGTTTGGGACGGTGTTTGCGCGATAACCTCCTTTGAGGAGGGCGAGCTTTACGAGCTTGTCAGATACTCGGAGGACGGTGAAAAACAAGAGGTTCGCGGTGATACGATCACGCTTTTGTGGCCGGGGGCTGCAAGCGGAGCGCAGACGCTCGTAGGATTGCTCCTTGAGATGAGATACTGCGAATTCGGTATTATGGACACCCCTCAGGGTGACAGAAGAGTGATTGCCTTCTCGGCACAGCTTTCCCCAAGCTTCCTTATCCCGAACGGAAGTCAGTATGAGGCAATGCGTTCTCCGAGAGAAGAGGAGGAGCAGCGCATCATATACGCAAACTACACGGCGACAGACCTCAGACGCGTAGATAATCGCTTTGAGCAGAGTGACAAAAAGTGGCGCGAAAACCAGGCGGGAACGCTTAATATGTACGTCGACGATATTCTTTTCGGAGGCTACTTTATCGGCTTTAACACCTCGGTAGAGGTCGGAATCCCCGCGATAGTTGACGGAATGCCATACGTTCAGGGCACTCTTTCACTTAAGATAATCAATGACGAGTGGGCATTCTCGGTAGACGGTGAAGCGGACTTCATGATCTTCGAGATGGAGGCGACGCTCGCACTCAAGAGCTACAACGGATTCCCCGTGCTTGACGAATTCAGCTTCTTTATAGGCGGATTCTTCCCCGGAGTTATGGTAGACCCCTTCGGAGTCTTCTGGATCCGCGGAGCAGGCGGAGGAATATCGAATATATATGAGACCTTCTTCGGAAGCGACAGGCTTCCTCCTCTTACACTGACGCTTGCGGGAGAATTCGCAATATTCGCGGTGATCTCCGCCAGAGCAAACCTCTCTCTTTCGCTTCACGGCTTTGAGGCTGCGTTCACAGACGTAAAGATCGCGGGAATAAGGATCATCGATTACCTTGGCGGAAGCGTTTACTGGTATCCAGATCTCTCTATCGCTTGCAGAATAGACGTTAACATATTTGATGCGATAGTCGGAGGCGGCGGAATAACCGCGAGAAAGGATTTCTTTGAAGCTTATGTTTATGCAAGGGTTCAGATCCCAGACGATATTTGGCTTATCGGAGGACTTAAGATCGGTTCTGCGGAGCTTGGCGTTTCCACGGAGAAGATCTGGGGAAAGGTCAAGGTCATAGGAATCGGTGTTGGAGTTACGTACTATTGGGGCGGAGGCGTTGACATTGACCTCTTGAATGCTGCAAGAAAGCAAGGCAGAAACATAGTGCCCGTGGGCACGGACGGTGAGGGAAATACGCTTTACATGGAAATGACGAACAACGTTCGCGTTCTTTACTCCACAAGTAAAAAGAGCTCGGGAGCAACGGCGCTTTCGGCAAGCTCGGGTGGAATTACCTCTTCGACGGACAAGAGAGAGCACAGCTTTATCCTTAACACCGCAGCGGCGGAGGACGGACTTATTACTCTGACTTACAAAGCTTCCAACGAGCTTGAGGCACAGGATCTCAAGGATACTATCGCGGTGACTGTCGGAGGCGAGAGCTACAAGCTAAAGTGGTACGACAACGGTACTACCGCAGATGCCGACGTTAATGAAAATGCGAACGCGATGGTCAGATATGACGAGACAACAGGAGAGGCTACGGTGAGCATTTCACTTACCGATCCTCAAAATCAAAAACAGAAAGAGATAAAGATCTCGACGGGCGTTGCGTCCGACGTGAGCGTATACGGAGTCGAGAGGTATGCAGACCTTACGTCTGCGGAGCTTGGAGAGAACGGGCTGACGGTGTTTGGAACCGACGTAGTGAAGTTCAGCTCGATCAACGTTTACGCAAGGGATGCAGAGGACAATCTGTTCCAGGTCGGATCGGGCGATCCTTCAAAGACCCAGGTCGGCACGGACGGTACGGAGAGCCTTGATATTCAGATAAATTACCCCGAAAATCTTCCTACGGGAACCTACACTCTTGAGGTCGTCGGTTGCCTGAAGGATGCAAACGGAAACGAGATATCAAATCCTGTGGTTGAATTGCAGGGAGAGATATCCTACGTTAACTCTCTTCAGCCCGTGCCGCTCAAGAGCGCGAATATTTCTCTCGGCGGCAACTATGCAATTTCACTTGAAGTGACTCCCGATGCTACCGACTTTGACGGATATATGGTAGACATTTTTGAGGTCACTGACGACGGATACGCTGCGACAAGCTTTACAAACGTGAAGATGCCTCTTAAGGATGGAGATAAGGTCGAGATCGGCAAGGCGGCAACGCTAACAGTCGGAGGAAGAGTCCTCAACACCGATGAGAACGGAGAAGAGTTCTACACCGGACTTGAGGAGGGAAAGACCTACAAGATATCCGTCAGCACCTACAAGACAACAGAGAGCGGTGCGATAGTTGAGTCAAAGGCTATCACGACGGGAGAATTGACCATGGTCAAGCCTGTAAAGACGGAGCCGAAGCTTTCGATCGAAGGGTCAAAGCAGATAGATGCAGGAATTACCGGCTTGACGATAGAGACTACGACGAGTTCGAACGTGACCTTGAAGGTTGCGGACGTCGGAACACTCAGATCGGGTTACTACATGATCAATGAGGGCGAAAGACGAGAGTGGACAGGCGGAGACATCGCGCTTGGCGAGCTTGAGGACGGAATGTACACCATCACTCTCGGCGGAGTCAACGAGACGGGAGATTCGTTCAGCACCGTATATCAGTTCTCGGTCGACACCGAGGCACCCTCGCTTCTGATAACATCTCCTCAGGGAGGCGGATTCTTCGACACCGACAGCGTGACCGTAACGGGCACGGCAGAGGCGGGCGCGAAGGTCAGCGCAACGGTTGGTGAAAACACGGTGACTGTGACCGCGGCACGTGACGGAAGCTTTACTCTGACGGTTGCTCTTGACGTGACGAGCGCATATCAGGACGTTATACTTGTTGCGCAGGACGTGGCAGGAAACGTAAGTGAGAAATACGGATTTACACTCACGAATATTCTTCTCGGAGATACCGATCTTGAATTGGTTATCCTTATCGGTGACGATGAGGTAACGCACATCACCGCAGGCGAGGAGCCTTTGCAGCTGACACTTGCGTTCAAGTCGGGTAACAAGTACATTTCCATCAACAAAGGCTCTGTTGCAGACGCGAGAATAGACTGGAGAACGAGCTTTATAGGCGGAAGCGGAAGCGTATTGCAGAGCGGCGAGTTTGTCGGAGAAGAGGGCTCGGTCGGATTGATCACGGCAACTCTTGACAACTATTCTGCAACAGTTGAGGTCATCCCGACGTCGATGCTTTCCATTGACGCAGAGTTGGTGATTCCCGAGGGCGGAATCGTCTACGACGGAACACCGAAGATGCCCGAGGTCATAGTACGCGGAGAGCTCGAGCTTGAGATGGACGTGGATTATTCGATCCAATATCTCAACAACGTAAACGCAGGCGAGGCGACGGTTACCATTGCATCTCTCGGAACGGGCAAATGCAGTGGATACAAGACACTCAGCTTTACCATTTCTGCGGCGCACGTATCAGACGTTGAAATGACTATTGTCGGAGAGGGCAGTGACGTTGAGGTTAAGCTCACGTACAAGGGTATGGAGCTTGAGATCGAAAGGGATTACGTTTTGACAGTCGAAACGAACGAGGATGCGAATGTCGGACTTGTCACTGTGACCGGTGTAGGAAACTATACGGGAACCAAAACGCAATCGTATGCACTCGACAAGGATATAGCTCTCGGAGGCGATGGCGAGACGGGATCGGATATAACGACCGAGGGTCCGACCGAGACCGAAATAACGACCGAGACTGAGTCGGGAACTGACATTGAGAGCGAATCCGAAAGCACGCTCGAGACCAACACCGAGACCGAGACCGAGACCGAGACCGAGGTCGGAGGAGCGGTAGAGACCGAAAGTGAGTCGGAGAGCGGAGATGACGCTCCCGGCGGCGACGGAGACGAGAGCGGTTGGTTTGTAAAGAATGCCGCATGGGTAATACCCGTTGGAATCGTCGGACTCGGAGGCATTGGAGTTGGAATATACTTCTTATTCGTAAAGAAAAAATACGTTGATCTTGTGGCGGCTGTGAAAAGGCTGTTCGACAGGTCCAAAACAGACAAAAACAGCAAAAAAGACGAAGATGAAGAGACGCGCGACTCTGAATAAACGCGCAGAACGACCTTAAGGTCGAAAGGGGAGGGCGGAAATGCCCGCCCTCCCCGAGACAGCAAATACTCACACTAACTTTGAACTCTATCACTGCAAGATGCGCGGTGTTGAAATATATTACTTAAACGAAAAATCATAATCGGAGGTCGACTATGAAAAAGATAACAGCAACCAAAATGATCAAAAAGGCACTTGGAGCAACGCTTGCGGCGGCAATTGCTTGGGGCAGTGCGTTTGTCGCTATGCCTGTGATACATACGCACGCGGCAGAGGAGAGCTCTGCGGTGAAATCCGTACAAACGGAAAGTGTTGATATGGCTCTCGGTCTTTCGGGTCTCCGCGATCCCGTGAAGCACACGGGGGATTCGGGCGACAGCTACGTGCCCTCCGATTATATATATCTCGGCAACAATAACAGAGGAGCGATGCTTTGGAGAGTCCTCTCGAGCGGTACTGATAACCTTGGCAACCCCGGCGCGACCTTCGTGATGTCGGAGTACCTTGAATCAGCGAGCCCCAGCGGGAAGAATTACGATGAGGCTTATCTCTCATACTTTACCGACACGGAAAAGGCAGTTTTTCTCCCTTATGCAAGCGGAGAGGGCAAAAACGCATCGAATTTTGGAAAAGAGTGGACAGAAAATGTGCCCGCGGGAGTTCTTTTTGCTCCTTCTGCCTCCGACGTGGCAAATTACGTTGCAAGCTACTCGGGTGCTCCCACGCTCCGAGCATATACCGATGCATCACGTGCCACTGCAGGAAACTGGTGGCTTCGCTCCGAAGCTGACGGCGGCGTAGGATACGTTACCGCGGCGGGAGTTGTGGATACCGAAACAAATCTCTCTCTTGTATCCAATTATAACAGAATTGCTGCAAATCTTGATCTTTCGAACGTTACGTTCTCGACCAGAGTTGACGGCGGCTGGAGGCTTGCGCTTCTGGATACCGATTACGTTGAGGACGACCGCTTTGATTTTGCGGCGTGGATAACCGATATTGACGGTGCGGTCATAGAAATATCCTACGTTAACGCAAAGCCGAAGGACGTATCCGATGCGATCGGTGAGTGTATTTCCGTAATAGTCGTTGATGCGGAAGGAAACGTGAAGCATTACGAGCAGCTCGGAGAGGTGCAGTCGACCGAGACTGTTCAGACACATGCATACAAGTATGAGGATGGTGTCGGCTACACGATGCTCTCCCCCGGACAATACTATGATTTTCAAGGCTCGGTAAGCTTTGATACGACGGGTGTATACGATAGCGAGGCAGGCGACAGGATGTACGTTTTCTGGGAGAAGGCATATGACAGCCGATCGATAGACAGCGACCCCACACTTGCGTATCAGACTACCACCACCTCAAAGCTCGTTGAGGTCTGCTGGCATGAGGAAAATCCCGAACTCCCCGCGACCTGCTGGAGACCCGCTGAGTGCGCGATATGCGGAACCTCATACGGTGAATATAACATCTATGATATCAGTGCACACGTTGACAGTGACGGAAATTCGGGTATAAAGTGGGATCAGAAACTTGGAATTTATCGCGGTGAGGACGGCTTTTTCAGGGATGCCTGGATACACACGGGACACTGTGAGCTCTGCGATCACTTTCTCCCCATAGACGAGAACGGATACGAGGGATCTGCCGAGCCCTGCTATTGTGAAGGTGCTGAGGTTGATTGCATAAACGGTGCAATTTGCGACGTGTGCGGCGGATACTTCGTTGATCCTATGATGCACAGCTACGATCAGAACGGTATCTGCAACAGAAACGCTCATTTCGAGGAGCCCGAGCTCGTTGACGGAGCTTATCAGATAAAGACGGTCGGAAACCTTCTTTGGTATTCGGATTACACAAACAGAGAAGAGTTTGTAGGCGCTTCGGATATGGCGGGTGCGGTTCTTATGAATGATATCGATTTTTCGGTGCTCAATGCTGAAAAATACGGTGATAAATACAAGGACTCCAACTGGACGCCCATAGGCTCTGCGGAGTATGCTGTGGACGCTGACGAAGACGGAGAGATTGACGGATATTATCCCGTGCAGTTCAACGTTGTGTTTGACGGAAACGGATTTGCAATCAAAAACATCCATTGCGTTTCGGATAAATACGAAAGCATTGGCTTGATCGGATACGCACAGGGTGCTTCCAAAAAGTATCCCGAGGTTAAAAACCTTGGACTTGTGGACTGTTATTTTGAAAACACAAGCTCGGAGCAGCGCGGTAATGCGGCTATCGTGGGAAGCTCTGGTGATGCCTGTACGATAGAGAACTGCTACGTAAAGAACACGACGGTTATCGGAGATGGCTACGTTGGCGGCATTATCGGATACGCGATGTATGGCAATGGCGTAAAGAACTGCTACGCGGTCGATCTTACTCTCCGTGAGAGTGGTGAGACGGTTTACAGCTGGATAGCCCGTTATGCATCCGCGGGAGCACCCTCTTATTGCTTTGCCTACGGAGAGAACGCGGGCCTTCTCGGAAAGAGCGGAAGTGGATTACACATGGGAACGTATATCGATAAAGGATATGCTTGCTATTATCTGAACGAAAACGGCACTCTTGATTCGGATGATGACAGAAAGACCGCAGAGCAATTTGCGAGCGGACTTGTGGCATACTATCTAAGGTCTGGCTACGGACAGACTCTTGGAGTGCATAGCACCCCCGTTTTGAACGGTGACAAGGTATATCGCGTTGAGGTATGCGGCGGCGAAGGTGCTAACAGGTATGCCTATTCCAACGTCGATAAGGTCGAGCACGTATGGGACAACGTTCACACGTGCGGCGAGGCTAAGACCTGTGTAAACTGCGGTGAGAAGTTCGGAGAGGCTCTGGATCACGAATATACCTCCATAAAGGGCAATGAGTCGTTTATCTGGGCAGATGACGGCTCGTACGAGTCCTGCAAGGTGCAGACTTATTGCGCACATTGCGGTTTGGAAAATACCGAACTTTTGAATGCTACCGTAAACTTC
Source organism: Eubacteriales bacterium (assembly GCA_045132775.1). Taxonomy (GTDB): domain Bacteria; phylum Bacillota; class Clostridia; order Oscillospirales; family CAG-272; genus SVTX01. The sequence goes on along the minus strand of JBGUSX010000075.1, from coordinate 80,655 downwards.
AACTTCAACGGCGGTGTAAGAGCCGATTACGTTGCAAGCATTATTCTTGGAGAAAACAGATATACGAGTGACGTTATTCATATACCGATAATCACTATCGGCGAGGCGACGGGAATCACTCCTTCGAGCAATATTTTCACGGGTAGCGATTATCTCGCGTCCGATCTAGTCACCAACACCAAAATGAGGCCCGACGAGTATGAGGCTTATTTCCTTCTTGACGGAGAGATGGTCGGTGAATACGCAAGAGATGCAGGCGTTTACGACCTTCACATCGTCGGACGCGGAAGATACGAGTACCAGGAATACACCTATGAGGACTTTTTCACCATTGAAAAGGTTGAGGTGGAGATGACGGTCTCTGTCAAGGACAAGATCGTTGACGGAACTCAGGACTTTGAATTTGATGTTACATTCTCAAACGGAGTGGATTATTCCTACATCCTCGGTGTTTCTGCAGATCAGTACGAGCTACCCTCGGCTGAGGTCGGCGAATACGAGATAACGGGAATAGAAATATATTTCTATTACGATGGTGAAGAGAACAATATAACTATAACTCACAACGAGACTGCGATCGCGAGAATTCTTCCCAGAAACTACGTGGTGATCGAAAACAACAGCTACGAGCTTGATTACGAGTACGGCGAGACCGTGCCCGAGCCTCTGGCGAGCGATTTTACCGTTGACGAGGGAAGCGAGATCACTTTCACTTGGTTCAAGGACGGAGTTCTTTTGCGCGAGACACCGCAAAAGTCCGGAAGCTACACGTTGAGAGTAACGGCATCGGCTACGGATGAATATATCGGAAGCGTTGCAGAGTACACTGTCACCGTACAGCCCAAGCTGCTTGACATTGTAATCGATCCCTTCGGCGAGTGCGAAACAGAGACCGAGGATCTCGGATACGATTGGGATGATGACGGTAAGAATGATACAAGAACCTGGTACCTCGTTGAAATGGGTGAGACTATCCCTATCTACGTTGTCGGATTGCCCGGAATCGACGAGCCCGTGTCTATACACGACGAGAGATTTGCCTCCACGGGATTTTACCTGTATTGGAGTCTTTACGAAGCCGGAGCGGGCGTGCGTGACGTTGAGGGGGAGGACCTTTTCAAGCTCTTCCCGAAGGTGCCGAATGAAGAAGGGTACCGGTTAAATGCATATACTCATTCTGAAAACAACTTCGGTGTATCGACAGAGGTGGGATTTGCAGAGAACTACAGAGTAGAATTTTACTTTAAGGTAAAGAGCCCTCTTGGAGAGATGAAGCCTGTCGGCGATACCGTTGAGCATACCGGTGGGATCAAGATCCCCGAGGCGATAATCAATATACCGAAATGGGAATTTTCGACCGAACCTTTTGAGGATTGGTACTACATCCCCAATTTTGATATCATATATCGCACGGATATCAGCACAGATGCAAGCTTTTCGAGCGTTGATAGGGATTATTCATCCATTGAAAAATACTATGAGATGGGAACGATGGTTCAGAGTATTCCGATAACTATGAATGAGGAATACTACATAAGGGTCAACGCAAGCTATGATTTTACCGCGACGAATTACGACGATTACGGAAACGCCACCCATTATAATTTTGAGGACGAGCAGGAGGTTCTCCGCGCGAAAGTCACAGTTGAGATATACGATCAGTTCGGCGATATGATCGACGAGATACGCGACGTTGGAAATTACACGGTAAGCATTACGACACAGAAGATCGACGAGAGTGGAAACACTGTTGGAGAGGCGACAAAGCACACTGCAACATACAGAGTAAAGGGCGCAACCCGAGACGTTTATCTGTTGGTCAAGGAGACCGAAATAGGGCTCGACGGAGCCGTTCCCGAGTACGACGTGAAGGATATCGTATTCCTTCCCGGATACACCCTGGCTCCCGGACACAAGATCGTTGATCTTACCTATGCGATCCAGCTTGGCGTATACGTGGGCGCGTTCAACATGGGCGTTGTCACCGTTAGTGACTGGGTAATAGTCGACGAGGACGGAAACGACGTATCGGACGAATACGTTATCCACAGCAAGCTTTATGAGTGGAAAGAAAAATACGAGGAGGTTTACGGTAAGGATTTTGAAAACACCAAGAACCATACCGTTGTACACGCGTACTCAAACGCTTGTGATGCAACCTGTAACATAGACAATTGTTCAAAAACCCGTGAGGTCCAGTCTCACAAGGGCGGAAAAGCCACCTGCACGACTCTTGCGATATGCGAGGCTTGCGGAAGAGAATACGGTGGATACGATTACACAAATCATTCGGGCGACAAGACCGTTTACGTCCGCAATCCCGACGATTTCAGATATCACGACAAGGCATACGCTTGTTGCGGAACCGTGATCAGTACGGAAGAGCACACGATCATCAAGGCGGCGACCTGCACAACTCTTGCTGAGTGTGAGCTTTGCGGAGTGGTAGAGGGCTCTTACGATGCAACAAATCACTCAAGTGACGAGATGTATTATGCTACCAACCCCGATGATGCAACAAAGCACGATTATATGCACAAATGCTGTGACAAGGTAGAATTTACCGGCGAGCATAAGGGCGGCGTTGCAAGCTGTACGAGTCTTGCACTTTGCGATGTTTGCAAGCTTGGATACGGCGAGCTTGATGCCAAAAATCACTCGAGCGACGAATATAAGTATGAGATTATTTCCGACGGTGCATCAAGGCACAACGTAAGCCACGCGTGCTGCGGAGCGTACGTTGGAGCAGAGGATCACTTTGGCGGAGAGGCGATATGTACAAGCGGTGCGATCTGTGAGGGATGCGGCGCGGAATACGGGGACGTGAATCCCGATAATCACGCGAGTGACGAATACAGATATTCTCCTGCGAGTGTTGGAAACAAGCATTACGTATATAATGCGTGTTGCGGAGCAGAGGTGAAGACGGAAGAGCACGGCGGAGGACACGCAACCTGCAAAGATAAGGCGACCTGCGAAAAGTGCGGTGTTGAGTACGGTGAAACCGACCCCGCCTCGCATGCAAGTGACGACGTTTTCTATACGGTGAATGCGAAGGATCCCACAAAGCACGACGCTACGTGCAAGAGCTGTGGAGCACTTGTTGAAACTGTGGCTCATTCGGGCGGCAAGGCAACCTGCACGACACTTGCAAAATGTGAGCTTTGCAAAGCAGCATACGGTGAGCTTGGAGCACACACATACACAGATCCTTGCGACGCTGACTGTGAGGTGTGCGGAGCAGAGAGACTCCCGGGACACGTTGATGCGGACAAGGACAGATATTGCGACGTGTGCGAAAAGGAGCTTTATGCGGCATCCGGTGAAACCGAGACCGAGGACGGAACAGAGTCAGAAACGGAATCGGGTGACCTGAGTGAGAGCGGATCCGAAGACACAAGCGAGAGCGAGACTGAGGATATAAGTGAAAGTGAATCCGAAGACACGAGCGAGACCGAATCGGAGAAGGTCGATGAAACCGAGTCCGAGGGAAGCAAAAGCGAAACTCCCGGTGGCACTGACGGCGGCAAAAAGGGATGCAAGTCCTCGATCGGCGCGGGAGCTTTGACCGTGATAGTCAGCGTGGCTCTTGCGGGATTTGCACTCGTAAAAAGGAAAAAGGAGCGCTGATCTCTGATAAACAGTAGCGGTATTACCGCAAAACTAAAATGCCCCGAGCACTGCTCGGGGCATTGGCTTTTTGTTATTGAGTTGGTCCTTCGATGCGGACCCCTTTTTCTTTTAACTGTTCAAGGAGTGTCTCCTCGTATTCTTCGATCTCGCCATGCTCGTAAAGGTCAATTTCCTGTCCGCTTTTCAAGACTATGACGTACGAAGGGAAGTCGAGTGTGTCTCCAAAGTCGTTGACTCTGTCCGCCTTGTAGTAAATGCGGTCTACGTCTTCATAAGAGTGGTATTCACCGCTGACAGAGAAGAATTTTGAGTTGTCGGTAAAGCCGTATTCGCCAAAATTAATGTTCCACTTTGCAAACAGAACGCAACCGATAAGCGAGCAGATGATAAGGACGGTCAGAAAGCCCTTCATCAGCTTGTCGGAGCCCGTGCCGTTCTGTATCTGATCGGTTGCCTGAAATCTGTCAAAATCCTTGGGAAACAGGAGCTTGTACGCTTTGAATCTTATAAAGTAGCTCGCCGCGATGGCGGTGATAAAGCCGCAAAGTATGCAATATGGAAAGTTATATATCGGTCCCATAAGGTATATTGACGATCTGCCCTCGATATAAACGAGTAAAAAGAACAGAGCGAGGTATATAGCGGAAAAGCCAAGACAAAGAACGATCCAGGAGAGGAACATTGCAAAAAATTCCTTGCCTGATGAAGTGTTCTGTACTCCACCCTTACTGTAAGTTTTCAAGGCTTCGCGGATGCTTGACAGATCGGGGAGGGTGGTTATTTTTCCGCTTTTCATCTCTTCAAGCAAGCTTTTTTCATAGCCGAGCTTGTCCTTGACCTTGCCAAGCTGCTTTGTCGCGGTTTTTAAGTCTCCCTTGATGTAATTGATAAAGTGCGCGGAGGTAAGCCTGAGCGTCAAAAAAGAGTAAAGCGCTTCGGTAAAATAGTATTCAATGTTTTCGTCGTTGATCTCAACGTTGAGGAGTGCACTCATTTCACTGATAAACGCGTCGAGAACGTGGAGCCTTGTATCCTCGTTTGCGCAGATATCTGCGATAAGATTTAAGCTATCATTCAGAACGCCGCAAATGCAATCAAACGCTTGATCCAAACCGAGCCCGTCGATAATGGAGGGGATGCAGAGTGGGATAGCGGTTATTTTGTCGCAGTAGTCGAGAAACAATGGCAGGGGGATAGAGATGCCGTCCCGGCTTTTGTCGGGAATGATAAGGCACTCGAGAATGCTGTTTGCAAGGCTCATGGTGCCGTGAGCGGTGTATTTGAATTCCACCGCGAAGGAGTTGTAGAAAATGTACGCGCTTCTGTATTTCAGGCTTTGTGCGTCACGGCGGTTTCCCTTGTAGGTCGGGACTATCTCGAAATACGAGCCGCCTGTGTCGCGGCAAAAAGCCTCCGCGCGCATGTCAAATGCGTGAAAAAGGTTTGTCAGTCGCTGTTCTCTTGTCATATTCTCACCGCCTTTTCTTGATTCATTATACCATACTTTCGGTAAAAATTCAACTATATTTCAGCTCACAGAGCGAACGGGCTTGTTCCGTTTGCGCGAAGCGCAACATCATTGATGCGAAGCATCACTTCATTTGCCGAAGGCAACTTCATTTGAGGCGATGCCTCAACATCGTTCATTTGTGCCGCGAGCGGCAATGATGTTGAGCCAAGGCTCAAATGATGTTGCGTGCAAGCACGCAAATGATGTTGTGTCCTGCGGACACAAATGAAAAAATCCAAGTCGAAAGACTTGGATTTTTTCATAAGGGCTCGAACCTGATTCCAACCGCCGGGCGGTTGGAGGACGGTTTCTCGCCTCTTTTGGCACAACCTTTCAAAATCGATCCGCAGAGCAAGTTTTTTCGAAATCGATCCGTGTTTTTCGGTCGGTGGATAGACTTATCCCTTGGTGATGATGGGAGCTGCACTTAACCGCTATCTTCCGGGGTGCTACTCCATGCGCGCAAACGAAGTCTATGTATTGTTACGGATCTAAACCAAAGAATGTTATATCAAAATTCTCTGACATATGAATCTCATACACGCAATCATCAGAAGAAGATTCCATATAATGTGTTTGCACACGGATAACATATTCGTCATTTTCCTTGGTAACATACTCCATAAAATCGGTATTTATCCAAATGAAAATATGCTTACGATTGTTTTGTGTTTCATCGAGTTGAATAATCTCAATTTCGGTAGCAGACGGATCATATATGTTGTTAGTATTACTTGCAAAAACTGACAATCTCTCTTCTACCGATTCAAGAACTGTTTTTTTAATGAAATAATTTTCTTGTTCGGTCAATTCATTATTATCTGAATAACACGAGGGAGAAAGAAACACAAATCTTGCTACACAAGACAGAGCAATAGATATAGCAAGAACAGAAGCAATTATTATCGCAATTATAATTATTAATTTCTTGCTCATTTTGCTCCCTCCTTCGCCGTATTGATCGAGGCAATCAACATTCTGCGTATCGTGCCGCATTGATTATATAAATCTTTTGCAATCTCACGGTCAAGCAATTCGGATTTTACAAGCAATTCAAGCCAATATTCCGTTTCATAGCACTCTTTTAGCGCAATTTGAAATTTGGCGACAAAGTCGGCTTTGCTATGAGCATAATTCGCTTCGTGAATATTGGCTCCGATAGAGGTTGACGAGCGTTCCAACTGATTAACGAGAGAATAGTGACCTTTTATGCAGTCACACATTTTGATAACTTTAACCGCAAAATCTGTGGATAGGTCACGAAGTTTTGAATCTGCCATAATAACACCGCCTTTCTGCCGTTATTATATCATAAATCCGATATTTTTTCAAGTGAAATATTCGGCTTGCGCCGAATGTGAAATAATTTCCTTACGGAAATTGTGAAATATTGCTCCTTGCAGTCGCAATGTGAAATGAAATAAATCCCCTCACGCGCCGCAGCGCATTTCACACGCGAAGCGTATTTCACGCACGAAGTGCATTTCACAAATCCCGCAAGGGATTTATTTCACTGAAAAAAGCCATTCGCTTACGCGAATGGCTTTTTTCTTGGCAGGGGCAGAAGGGCTCGAACCCACGACCCACGGTTTTGGAGACCGGTACTCTACCAACTGAGCTATACCCCTATTTTTATGCCGCATTCCTTGCGACCGATATATTATATCACAAACATTTCAAAATTTCAATACCTTTTTCAAAAATATTTTTCAAATTTGATTTTTCCTCGGTTTTTGCGCTGCTTTTTCGGTTTGTTTGGGTCTTGCGAATGCAAAATCTATTGATTTTTGCCATTTTGTTTGCTATAATGGATCTATAAGCGCGACCCAAAACGATTTTTGGAGGCAAAAATGGGAAAAAACTACAAAAACGATACCGTTGTTTATCAGATATACCCTCGCTCATATCTCGACACCGACGGCGACGGATTCGGAGACCTTAGGGGAATAATTTCAAAGCTCGACTATATCGCGTCTCTCGGTGTCAACGTCATCTGGCTCTCGCCCATCTACAAGAGCCCGGACGACGACAATGGCTACGATATTTCGGACTACAAGTCCATTCAGCCCCGATTCGGCACGATGGATGACTTTGACACCCTTGTCGCAGAGGCAAAAAAGCGCGGCATCGGCATTATGATGGACCTTGTTATCAATCACACCTCGGACGAGCACGAGTGGTTTCAGCGCGCGCTCGCAGGTGAGGAAAAGTACCGCAACTATTACATAATCGAAAAAGGCAAAAACGGTAAGATCCCAAACAACTGGGGAAATTTCTTTGCCGAGTGTCCCTGGACGCCTTTTGGCGACGAGAAGAACGAGGAATATTATCTCCACCTCTTTTCCAAAAAGCAGCCCGACCTCAATTGGCACAATCCCGAGGTGCTCGAAGAGGTCAAGGACATCCTCAATTTCTGGCTTGAGAGGGGTGTTTGCGGCTTTAGATGTGACGTTATCAACGTGATCTACAAAAATACACTTGCCGACGGAAAGCGCCGCCCGATACTCACGGGTCAGGAGCATTATCTCTCGACCGAGGGATGCCACGATATTCTGCGCAAGCTGCGCGATAGCTGTCTTGAGCCTCACGGCGCGTGGGCGGTCGGAGAGACTGTTTTCGTTGACGTACAGAAGGCGCGAGACCTTTGCGACGAGAGCCGCGGCGAGCTTGATATGGTGTTCTCCTTTGAGCACATGGAATGCGATCAGATAATCGTAAAATGGTTCAAAACAAGGCTAAAGCCGAAAAAGCTTATGCACACGCTCTCAAAATGGCAGACTGCGCTTGATTGGAGCTCGGTATACTTTGAAAACCACGACCAGCCGAGATTTATAAGCCGTTTCTGCGACTCAAAGGAGTACAGAGCCGAGGCATCGAAGATGGTTGCGGGTTTGCTTCTCACGCTCCGCGGTACACCCTTTATCTATGAGGGTCAGGAGATCGGAATGACAAACGGTGACTTCAAATCTCTCTCCGAGGTCGAGGATATCGAGAGTCACAACGTTTACAAAATGGCAAAGAGCCTCGGACTTCCGAAGGGGTATCGTTGGAAAATGATACAGAGAACCTCGCGCGATAATGCGAGAACTCCTATGCAATGGACGGCAGGCGAGAAGGCGGGATTTTCTGCCTCTGAGCCTTGGCTCAAGATCAACGCAAATCACACCGAGGTCAACGTCGAGAACGAGCAGAAGCAAAAAAACGGTGTCCTCGCGTTCTGGCAGGCGATGATCTCGCTTCGTAAGGAGAACGAGGTGCTCAAAAACGGCAATTTTACGTCGCTTTACGAGGGCAAGAGCGTTTACGCATATCAAAGAGAATACGAAGGCAAGCGTCTTGTCTCGATAATGAATATGTGCTCAAAGGCGGCAAAGATCCCGTCTTCGCTTGCACTTGGCGGGAAATTGATCATATCCAACTATGACGGGGAGAGCGACAAGCTCCGTCCGTTCGAATTCAGACTTATAGAACTCGATTAAAGGGGGAAAGACCTTGATAGAGATAAAGGACAAGGTGTTCAAGCTTGACACCGATAAAACGAGCTATATCTTCCGCATAACCGCGCAGGGTCACGCGGAGCATATCTATTACGGTGCAAAGCTGCCCGCGGCGGATGCCGACGCGCTTGCACTGAAAAACACCATCGCGCTGGGCTCTGCGGTTGAATATTCAAAGGATACGCCGGGGTATTCTCTCGACTCTGTGCTTCTCGAATATTCGGGAGTCGGAAAGGGAGATTACAGGCATACGCCCGTCGAGATAATAATGCCTGACGGAAGCTTTGTGACCGATTTTGTTTATGAATCGCACACGGTAAGCGATAAACCCTCAACGTCGGGGAATGAGCTCCCGTTTGCCACGGGCGATGGAGAAAACTTGACGGTAACGTTTGCCGACAAGAAATACAGAGAGATAAAGCTTGAGCTTACTTATACCGTTTTCGCGGACTGTAACGTCATCGCACGAAGCGCACGCTTGAAAAACGGCAGCGGAGAGCGCGTATATATCCGCAAGCTTATGAGCTTTATGCTCGACATGCCGTCCTCGGACTATGAGATGCTCACTCTCGACGGCGGCTGGGCAAAGGAGGCACACATTCACGTGCGCCCCTTGACCGACGGACTTTACGTAAATGATTCAACGGTCGGTGCGTCCTCAAACCGTCACAATCCCGCGTTTTTGCTCAAAGAGAAGAGTGCGACCGAGGAGACGGGCAGAGTCTATGGCTTTAACCTGGTTTACAGCGGAAACCATTACAGTGCCGTTGAGGTCGGAAACCACGGAACGACACGCGTGATGTCGGGAATAAATCCGCACTGCTTCCTCTGGAAGCTCGAGAGCGGCGAGGATTTCGTCACGCCCGAGGCGGTGATGAGCTATTCCGAGAGCGGAATCAACGGCATGAGTAAATCTATGCACCGCTTTGTCAACGAGCATATTATCCGCGAGGATTTCAGATACAGTGAGCGTCCCGTTGTCATCAACAACTGGGAAGCAACCTTCTTCAATTTTAACCGTCGCAAGCTCCTAGCCCTTGCGCGCAGGTCAAAAAGGCTAGGGATAGAGATGTTCGTGCTTGACGACGGATGGTTTGGCAAGCGAAACGACGACCGCGCAGGACTTGGCGATTGGGCGGTCAACACCAAAAAGCTGCCCGGGGGGATAAAGTTGCTCTCAAGGAAGATAAACAAGATGGGTATGCGCTTCGGACTCTGGTTTGAGCCCGAGTGCGTCAACGAGGACAGTGACCTCTACCGCGCGCATCCCGATTGGGCGATAAAGGTGCCCGGAAGAGAGAATTCCCTCGGCAGAAATCAGATGGTCCTTGACCTGACGAGAAAAGAGGTCAGAGACTATATAGTCGACGCGGTCGATAAGGTTCTGTCATCGGCGAATATCGAATACGTCAAGTGGGATTACAACAGACACATAAGCGACGCATATTCACTCTCGCTTAAAAATCAAGGCGAATTTTTCCACAGATATATCCTCGGTCTTTATGAGGTCCTGCGCCGCATATTCTGCGAAAAGCACCCGAAGGTATTGCTCGAGAGCTGCTCGTCGGGAGGAAACAGATTCGATCTTGGTATGCTTTGCTTTTCACCGCAGATATGGACGAGCGACGATACCGACGCAAGAGAGAGAATTGAGATACAGAGGGGAATATACACCTTTTATCCGCAGTCGACCGCATCCTCTCACGTGTCTATGACTCCAAATCAGCAGACTCTGCGCTCAGCACCCCTGTCAACGCGCTTCAACGTTGCGGCATTCGCGCCGCTCGGCTACGAGCTTGATTTCTCCGAGCTCACACCCGACGAGCGCAAGCAGATAAAGGAGCAGATCGCGTTTTACAAGGCGCACAGAAGGACCTTGACGTACGGAGAACTGTGCCGCTATTTTCCAAGGAAAAACGAACGCGAGAGCTGGCAGGTCAAGGGAGAGCGCGAGATAATATCCGCGATATACGATCTTGACTACAAGGCGAGCCCCGAGCGTGATATTTTGAGAATATTGCAAGCAGAAAGCGGCAAGAGGTACAAAATGACCTCGGTCAAGCAGAACTTAAAGATCGCTCGCTTCGGCTCGCTCATCAAGCACATAAGCCCCGTGAACATCCGCGCGGACGGATTTATTATGCGCACGGTCGATAAGCACTTTTCGCTCGTTGACGGCAGGGAAGAATATGCCGTTTCGGGAGAGGGCTTGCGCGCGGGAATTCCCCTTGCAATGCAGTACAGCGGAACGGGATATAACGGAAAAATCCGCGTGACCGGAGACTGCGGAAGCACAATGTATCTTATAGAAGAAATCGACGAAAGGAATATTTGAAATGGATAAAAACATGAACAGAAACCGATTTTGCTTCGGTCTTGGCACGGTGGGACGCGACGCGCTCTACTCGCTTGTCAGTATGTATCTTCTGGTGCATCTTACCGACGTTGTAAGGTTTTCGGACGGAGGACTTGCAATTATCGGAACGATGCTTACTCTGTTCGGAATCTTTGATGCGATAATCGATCCGTTTGTCGGCGCGATCGTTGACAACACGAAAACAAGGTGGGGAAAATTCAAGCCCTGGATATTTGTCGGAATGATAGGAACGGCGATACTGACCGTCCTGATGTTCCACAATTTTGAGATGACAGAGGCGGGACACATCGGACTTTTGGCGGCAACTTATCTGCTTTTCAGCATCTTTTTCTCGCTTAACGACATAGCGTATTGGTCGCTTATGCCCGCGATCTCCAAGGATCAGAAGGTGAGAGAGGGCGTCGGAGCCTTTGCGAGAATCTGCGCGAACGTCGGTATGTTCGCAATGGTGCTTATCTATCTGTCTGTTCCGGATCTCTTCTCGGGACTCGGACTCAACGAAAGAGACAGCTACTTTGTTTTCGCGATAATCGTCGCGGTTATAATGATGCTTTTCCAGAGCATTACGCTCATAGGTGTCAAGGAGGATCGCTCACAGCTCGCTACGGTCGAGCGCACGACCCTCAAGGACCTCTGGCGCGCGCTTGTCAAGAACGATCAGCTGCTCGTCACCGCGATATCGATGGCGCTCTTTATGATAGGCTACTGCACGACAACGGGATTTGGTACCTATTATTTCAAGTATGCCGTTGGAGACGAGGGGCTTTATATGGTCTTTGCCGCGGTTCTGGCGGTGGCACAGCTCACGGCTCTGTCTGTTTTCCCGCTCTTCAGAAAGAAATTCACGAGAAAGCAGCTGTATACGGGATCTATGATCGCAGTCACAGTGTCCTACATAATCTTCTTTCTCTCGTTTGAGTGGTTGCCCTTGATCGTTCTCGCGGGACTCGGGCTCTTCTTTGCACAGGCATTCATTCAGCTTCTTATGCTTCTGTTCTTAGCCGATGCGGTCGAGTACGGCGAGTGGAAGCTCGGAAAGAGAAACGAGGCGGCATCCTTTGCCGTTCAGCCCTTTATCAATCAGTTTGGCGGTGCTATAAGCAAGGGAGTTGTGTCCTTTACTCTTATAATTTCGGGACTCAATATGATCGCCAACGAGATAGGACTCTACCCCGATCGCGAGGCGGAGATCGTTGCGGGTATTCCCGATTTTTCGATCTGGATAATGAAGATCTCTATGATGATACTGCCGCTCGTTTGCATTCTCGTCGGCTTTATTCTCTATCAGAAGAAGTTTAAGATCGACGAAAAAATGTACGCGCAGATAGTCAGGGATCTTGAAGAAAAGAAGGCGAATGAGGAGAAAAAGGATGAAGTTCACACTTAAAAAAGACCTTTTGCTCGGTGTCGCCACAGCCTCCGCACAGATCGAGGGAGGAGACAGAAATCACAACTGGGCGCGCTTTTCCGAGGAGGGAAAGATAGCCGACGGATCAAGCATTCTGCGTGCAGACGACCACTATAACCGCTGGCGCGAGGACATTGATCTGATGGCGGAGATGGGCATTCAGATATACCGTTTCGGTATAGAGTGGAGCCGCATCGAGCCCGAGCAAAACGTGATCTCAAAAGAGGCGATAGAGCATTACAGGGAAGAAATTTCCTATATGAAAGAGAAGGGGATTTTGCCCCTCCTGACTATCCACCATTTCACTCATCCGCTTTGGTTTGAGGATATGGGAGGCTTTACCTGCAAGGAGTCCGTGGATATTTTTATGAGCTACGTTAAGGTCGTTATAGACTCGTTCGGAGATCTTGTGAGCGAGTATATCACGATAAACGAGCCAAACGTTTATTGCACGAACAGTCTCTTTTACGGCACCTGGCCGCCCGAGAAAAAGTCGCTTTCCGCACTCGTCAAGGCATTCTCGAATATGACCGCTTGCCACTTGAAAGCGTACGAATACATCCACCAAAAAAGGCGCGGAATGGGCTATGACGATACCCGGGTGAGCTTTGCGAATCATCTGCGCATCTTTGCGCCAAAAAAGGAAAAAAATGTAATTCACAGAATTTGCGCCAAGCTCACCGATTGGCTCTTCCAGGGCGCGATAACGCGCGCAATGATGACAGGAAAATGCGCATTTCCCGTGATGCGCCGCAAGGGTGTCAAGAAGGGAAAATATTATGATTTTATCGGCGTAAACTATTATTCCAGAAGCACTGTTTCGGGTATTGCGGACGGTGTGAGAGAGGGATGCTATAAGAATGATCTCGGCTGGGAGATATACCACGAGGGACTTATAGAGCTTGCGCAAAAGCTGCACAAAAAGTATAACGCGCCTATCTACGTCACCGAGAACGGCACCTGCGACAACTACGACAAATTCAGAGCCCGTTTCATCTACGATCAGCTCAAGCTTGTAAGCGAGACGGATAACGCGATCGAGCGCTACTATCACTGGAGCTTCACCGATAATTTTGAGTGGAAGGAAGGCGAGAGTGCGCGATTTGGCATCGTCCATGTCGATTATGAAACGCAAAAACGAACCGTTAAGGATAGCGGAATCTTCTATTCGTCGCTGATAAGAAACGGCGGAGCGACTGAAGAGGCTTATGCAAATTATGTCGAGCCCACAGCGTATAAGAGGTAAATTTTAACAAAAAATGTGCTTGTAATCTTCTTTGCAGGCACATTTTTGTCAAAAAGAAAGAGTTTATCGATCAAAAAGTTGATAAATATGTGCTTTTGCTGTTGACAAGTCCCGTGCTAAGTGTTATAATATCAATATATCCAATATATTGCTCGATCTCTACGCAATTTCAAATAGCCTTTGAGCAATATCCTTTTCCGACGAGCAGGTCGTAATTCAACCAACGCATTCTGTGAGTCGGATTTTTTTCGCGATCCCGAAAATGCGGCAATTTGCCGACAAAAAAACAGGAGTTATGTAATGGACAAGAAAACCAAAAAAAGCTTGGCCCTTAGAACAACGAAATTTTTTCATCTGATCGTATCCACATTTTTGTTCTGTGCGTGCTGGTGGTATTTTTGCTCTTCGAATTTTAATGCCCCGGAGCAGATGGGCTATACGGTTGCCGGTGGATTGATATTCTGCATTCTGGTTCTTTTGATCGGAAGAGTATACGATATCTATTCTGTCGGAACAGCCAGAGTTTCCTACCTTGTGTATTCGCACGGACTCACGTTCCTTATCACAGATGCACTGGCGTACGTTGTTATTTCGCTTATTCTTCTTAAGCTGACAAATCCTTTGCCGATCATCATTCTTTTCTGTGTGCACATGGTGTGGAGCGTCCTTTGGAGCCTGTTTGAAAACTGGCTTTATTTTAAGGTAAGCCCTCCAAGAGCCACAGTGATAGTTTACGACGATCCGAGTGAGCTGTATAAGCTTGGTGAGCTCAAAAAGTTTGAAAGAAAATTCAACATTGTCAAAAAGGTCTGCGCAAGCGTGGGACTTGACGCAATCAAGGAAGAAATAAAGGATGCGGAGATCGTTTTTCTTATCGGAGTAGAGCTTGAAACGCGAAGCGCGCTTACAAAGGATTGTGTCGTAAGGGGAGCGCAGTGCTACGTTATGCCGCGTGTGGGAGACGTTCTTCTTCACGGAGCGGATCAGATGCACACCTTCAGCGTGCCGTTCTTGCGAGTTCACGGTGCGGGACCTACGCTTGAGTATCTTTTCGTCAAGCGTGCTATTGATATTATCGCATCGCTTCTCGCAATTATCATCTTGAGCCCTTTCATGCTCATAACAGCGATAGCTATAAAGGCTTATGATCGCGGACCTGTTTTCTATAAGCAGACGCGTCTTACAAAAGGGCACAGAGAATTTAAGGTGCTCAAGTTCCGCAGTATGAAGGTTGATGCGGAAAAGGACGGAGTTGCAAGACTCTCTACCGAGCACGACGACCGAATTACGCCTGTCGGAAAGATCATCAGAAAGATCCGTTTCGACGAGCTTCCCCAGCTCTTCAATATACTCAAGGGAGATATGACAATAGTCGGACCTCGCCCCGAGCGCCCCGAGATCGCAAAGCAGTACGAAAAGGAGATACCTTCGTTCGGACTTCGCCTTCAGGTCAAAGCGGGACTTACGGGCTATGCCCAGGTCTACGGAAAATATAACACCGAGCCGTATGATAAGCTCAAGATGGACCTCATCTACATAAACAATATGTCGCTCGGTGAGGACATCCGCCTTATGTTTGCTACTGTAAAGATACTCTTCTTGCCCGAAAGCACCGAGGGCATCGCAGATGGACAGACGACTGCGGTGCATAATGATGAGGAGAGACGGGATTGTTTAGACGTGACGAGTAATGAAAAGGCGAGTGCGGAGCTGCCAAACGAAATGAGTGAATTTCAATAACATCACTCGAAATCTTGGATGCGTAAATAAAGTTAACTAACAAATAAATCAAAGGAATCTACAATTATGCCAAAAGTATCAATAATCGTACCGTGCTATAATGCGGAACAATATTTGGAAGAGTGTTTATTGTCTATTGTGGCACAAACGTTGAATGACATAGAGGTATTATTGTTCGACGATGGAAGCACTGACGGAACCTTGAAAATTTTAAATAATTACAAGGAACGATATAAATTCGTCAAAGTGATTTCACAACATAACTGTGGTATTTTTGAGACTCGAGCAAAAGCTATAGAAATGGCGACGGGGGAATATATTGGTTGGGTCGATGCAGACGATTTTATTGCACCGCAAATGTTTGAGGTGTTATATCGTACTGCTGTTGAAAATGAAAGCGAGCTGGTCTATTGCAACTACGAATGGTATCCGCATAAGGTTTCCAAAAAAGCAAAATGGTTTCGTGAGTATAAGGATAAAAAAGACGTTGATTATGTCGAGCGAAACTCTCAGTTTTGGAACAAACTGGTAAAAAGAGAGCTCTTGATAAAATGCGGAATAGGAGCATTATTGCCCAAGTGCTTTGAAGAATCAATGATTATTGTGCTTCTTAAAGCGAAAAATCCTGTTTCAATTGATCAGCGGTTGTATTTTTATCGTGTTGGTCATACAAGCATGAGCGCAAAATATAAAAACGTTACTTATTACAAAGGGTTTGTCAATGCTGCCAAAGAGCTTGCTCTTTGTTCGGCGCCTCTTTTTCCGGATAAATATTGGAGGGACTATTTTTCGTTTAGGATTTCTTACTATTTGCTGATGACTGCGATAGTTGCAGCAAACGCGGGGCAAAGAAAAGAATATAAATCGGTTATCGAGGAATTGAAAAACAGCGAACCAAAGTACATGAAAAATCCGCATTTCAGACCGATCATGAAAAGTATATATGGACAAGCAAAGTCAATGTTTATTGCGTTTTTTGTTCCAAACAGCTATTTCGTAACGAGGGTTGTCTGTAAATTGATCTTTAGATGAGGAGCGATGGCTTTGAAGTTAATATACTTTGTTCAGTATTTTCCTCCGGAAAAAGCATCCGGATTGCCGCTGGTAATGGACTTGCTGGAAGGCTTTGCTTTGCGTGGTTGGGATGTTGACGTTTACACCCCGACACCGACCAGAGGAGTTACAAAGGATCAGCGGAAAGAATATAAACATAGGCGGAAAGAAGTTCTGTTTGATGGAAGAGTGACAGTTCACCGTATGCCGCTATACCGCGAGGGAGAGGGGTTTCTCCAAAGAACTATTCGTTATTCAATTTTTAGCTTTCAGTGTTTGATGAAGGGGCTTTTTGTGCGTGCAGATGCGGTTTTTACAGGAGGCGGTCCACCTACGCAAGGAATAGTTGCCGGATTAATACATAAGTTAACCTCGAAAAAGGTGATATTCAATCCTCAGGATCTTTTCCCTGATTCTTTAATTTACTCCGGGGCGGCACAAGAAAGCTCTGCAATTGTTAAAATGTGGAGAGTGTTTGAGCGCTTCAGCTACAACAATACCGACTTGCTGATAACGATCTCAAGCGACATGAAAAAGACAATATTAGAGCGTTGTACGACACCGAGAGAGGTTCATGTTATCAGAAACTGGATAGACACGGAAAAGGTAGTCCCGGTCAAGAGAGAACACAACACGCTGTTTGACGAGTTCGAATTACCCAGAGAAAAGTTTTATGTAACTTATGCGGGCAATTTAGGTAAGCTGCAAGGAATAGATACTTTCGTTAAGGCGGCCGAATTGCTCCAAGACCAAAACGACATTCAATTTGTTATTTTTGGGAACGGAAGCGAAGAAAAAAACATTTGTGCACTGATCGAGGAAAAAGGATTGAAGAATCTGCACCTTTTTCCGTTACAGCCAGCCGATCGTATATCGGAGGTTTATAGCTTGGGAGATGTTTCCACGGTGCTGTGTAAGTCCGGCACAGGAAAGGTCGGAATGCCAAGTAAAACCTGGACGATCATGGGTGCCGGAACAGGGATTATTGCGTCATTTGATTTGGGCGGAGAAATGGAGCAAATTCTTAATGATGCAAAATGTGGTTTGTGCGTAGAGGCAGAAAATGCCAATGCTTTGTCGGACGCGATCGTCAAGTGTTATAGCACCCGAAATGCCACGTGTGAGTGGGGACGGAATGCAAGAAAATATGCTGAAAAAGAGCTTTCGAAAAGAAAAGCAGTTGGTCAATATATCGATGAAATAGAGAAAATAGTGCGCTGATGTGAATCTCGAAAACAGAGAGATTTGCGTAAGTGAACAAAACACGACAGCCTACATGTCTAATCTGTCGGCACGATGAGACAAAAGAGTTTTCACAGAAAATCCATGAAAACAGAAAACGAAAAACACACGAAAGTTATTGTGGAGATTTAAAGCGCTATCTATGAGGAGATTATTATGAGATTTTTTGATGAGTTAAAATATGGATTTGCTCGCCTGCTTAGTAGAAGACCTGTTGCGGTGAAAAACTCCAAAGTTCATTCAACAGCGAAAGTAGGAGATGGAGCGCAGCTTGTCAATTGCAACATGGGTAAGTATTCGTACATGTATGGAAGCGGTGCAACAAACACAGACATAGGTGCTTTTTGTTCAATTGCAAGAGGGTGTTCCATTGGCGGAGGATCGCATCCTATAGATTGGGTTTCAACTTCGCCGGTGTTCTACAAGGGAAAAAATGTTTTACATGTGAATTTTTCTCACAATGACTTTTACGATAACAAAAAAACAGTCATAGGCAATGATGTTTGGATTGGCTCAAACTGTCTTATTAAAGAGGGCGTATCGATAGGGGATGGGGCTATTATAGGTATGGGGAGTGTGGTGACCCACGATGTGCCTGCATATGAAATTTGGGCGGGGACACCCGCGCGCTTCATAAGAAAAAGATTCGATGATGTGACCGTTGAAAAGCTTTTGAAAATTCGATGGTGGGATTTATCCGATGCGGACCTAAAGAAAATCTCTGATTGCTTTGATGATCCGAAAAAAATGATAGAAATCTTTGAGGAGAAACGAATATGAAAATTGTTCACCTAATGTTAGCATGTTTTTATATTGACAACTATTCTTACCAAGAGAACTACCTTCCAAAGCATCATAAGATGCTTGGAAATGACGTTGAGATAATTGCTTCGCGAGTTACGTTTGATGAGAATGGAGAATCCGCGCTTTTACCGAATGACGGAAAGTACTTAAATGAATATGAAATACCGGTAACAAGGTTAGAATATGCGAAGGGAAAACTTGGAAAATTTTTTCGCTATTACGTAGGACTAAAAGACGAGCTCGAACGAGCATGTCCGGATTTGATTTTTATCCACGGTGTTCAGTTTATGGATATAAGAGTTGTTGCACAGTATTGTAAAAAGCACGAAAATGTGAAAGTGTATGCGGACAACCACTCGGATTTTTCAAACAGCGCAAAAAATTGGTTATCAAGATACGTCCTCCATCGTATGTTTTGGAAAAAATGCGCGCGGACAATTAATAAATATGCCATTAAATTCTATGGTGTTTTGCCCGCTCGAGTAGACTTTTTGAAAAGTGAATACGGATTGCCGGATAACAAGATAGAGCTGCTTGTTATGGGCGCTGATGATGAATGTGTTGAAGCGGCTTCTCGTGCGGATGTTCGAAATGAGATCAGAAAAAGGTACAATTTGAGAGAAGATGATTTTGTTGTAATGACTGGCGGTAAAATTGATGCCTACAAAACGCAGACACTCCTGCTTATGGAAGCGGTATCACGTATTGATAATCCAAAGATCAAATTGATTGTTTTTGGCTCTGTTACCCCAGAACTTAAAGAAAGAGTAACCTCTTTGGCTGATGGGGAAAAAATCCAATACATTGGGTGGGTGCAATCAAAGGATTCGTATGCGCATTTTGCTGCGAGCGATCTTGTTGTTTTTCCTGGAAGACATTCTGTTTTTTGGGAGCAGGTGGTTGCACAAGGCATTCCGATGCTTGTTAAATTTTGGGACGGCACCACACACGTTGATTGCGGAGGAAACGTAAAATTCTTGCGTAAAGATTCTGCAGAGGAAATAAAGGATAACATAGAGCAGCTTGTTTTTACGGAGCAGTATTCGCAAATGATGGAAGCTGCAAACAAAGCTAAAACAAGCTTCTTGTATAGCGACATTGCCAAGAGAAGTATAGAGTAGTTTCAGGATTCGAAAGGAGGATAAATGTGAGAATTTGCTTTTTTTTGGGCGGATTCACCGGTGCCGGAGGTATAGGCAGGGTGACGTCGGTTCTCGTAAATGAATTAGCGAAGAACAAAGATTACCGCATACATACCCTTGCATATAACAAAACAAGCAAGCCGTTGCTTTATTGTCTTGATGAATCAATCTGCCAAGACTATCTATTTCCTTATTTGATCGACATGAAAAAAGCACTCTTACAAGGCGCAATAGGAAAACTCACAAACTACTTGAAGGAAAATAAAATTGACGTGGTTGTAGCTTGTGGCAGTCTGTTTTTCCCGTTGTCCGTTGTTGCCGCCCAAAAAGCAGGAGTAAAGGCTATTTGTTGGGAGCACACGGCACCTAACATCACCACCGATCACGCTTTCCAGATGCAGAGCCGTGTTTTCGGCGCCCGCAGGTCAGCGGCAAATGTGCTGATAACCCGAGCGGCGAAGGAAGAATACGACAACAAAATAGCAAGAAAAGGAAACAATCTCACGATCTACAACCCTATCGACGAAAATGCCGTAGCCGCGACGCGAGAATATAACAAGACCTCGCGTAAAATCATATCTGTCGGAAGATTGACGTATCAGAAAAATTATGAACAGCTTTTATCCGTTGCAAACAAGGTTTTAAGTAAGTATACCGATTGGGCATGGGATATATACGGTGACGGAGAGCAATATGACCAATTGACCGAGATAATCAAAGAATACGGAATGGAGAAGAGAATAACATTAAAAGGACAGGTTACAGATATCTATGACCGATACGGAGACTATTCTTTTATGGTTTTGCTTTCCCGATACGAGGGATTCCCGATGACATTGCTCGAAGCATCGGCTAATGGCTTGCCTATGGTGAGCTTTGATGTCAAAACCGGGCCAAACGAGATAATTGAGAACGGTAAAAACGGATATCTTTTGCCTTTTGGCGATGAGGATGCCGCGGTTTCGGCAATAGAAGAGTTGATTCGGGATGAAGGGTTAAGGGCTCGAATGTCAAGAGAGAGTAAGATTACCTCGAAGAGATTTAAGCTAAAAGAAATCATAGCACAGTGGAACGAGCTATTCAACAGTATAATAAAAGGAACTTAAAAAAATGAAAATAGTATTTGTTGTTCCGTCAATGCAATTTGGAGGCGCGGAAAGAGTCATTTCCATTTTAACTGACCAATTAAGCAGGCGCGGACACGAAATGTATATAGGCATATTCAACGAAGCGAAGCCGCCCGTTGCTTATACCATTAACGAGAATATTCGCGTGGACTATATATCTCCTTCGAGATATAACGGCTTCAAACAATTTAGGGAAGCGTCCGCGGCGATGGAGAAATATTTAAGGAACATATCTCCGGATGTTGTGATATCGTTTTGCAATATAATAGGCTCTCGCACATCGATGGTCTGCAAGAAGCTGGGAATTCCGGTGGTCTTCTCTGAAAGGAATGATCCCAGCAAGTACCTCACAGGCATAAAGAGCAAGATATATCAAAAAATTCTTATTCACAATGTCAAGGATATGGTGTTCCAAACTTTGGGAGCTAGAGCAATGTATCCCAAAAAGATACGCGATAGATCCGTCATCATATTAAATCCGTTCAACACGGATAATATGCCTGATCGTTTTGAGGGAGAACGTAAGAAAGAGATCGTTTCTGTCGGCAGACTCGATCCTCAAAAACGACAGGATGTAATGCTACGTGCATTTCAGAAAATAGCGGGCCATTATCCGGAGTACAATTTGACAATTTACGGAGAAGGGGCACAGAGAGAACCGCTTACGGCACTAATTAAAGAACTTAGATTGGAAGACAGGGTGTCGTTGCCGGGAACGGAAAAAAACATTTTTGACAAAATCAAGGATGCGTATATGTTTGTCTTCACCTCGGATTATGAGGGATTGCCGAATGCCTTGATCGAGGCTATGGCACTTGGACTGCCGTGCATTTCAACGAAATGCTCGCCCGGAGGAGCAGAAGAACTGATTAATCATGGAGAAAACGGAATTCTGGTCGAATGCGGAGACTATGAGCAGCTTTCTAAAGAGATGGAAAAGCTGTTACTTGACAGAGAAAAATGTGATAGGTTGGGAAGGTGCGCTATTGAGATCAGAAGGCGCATTTCGCTAGATGAGATAATATCACAATGGGAGAAATATCTTGAGAATGTTACAAAAAACACAAAGTAAGGGGATTAAAATAACAGAAGCATTGCCGATTTTTACTATGGCGATATTATCCGTTATTTTGTTTTGTGGTAATGTTTTTGCAATAAATACAAGCAAATTTATAGATTTGATTTGCGTCGTGACGTTCCCGTTTTTTGACGTGTCCGGTCTAATGATGATTACCGCTTTTTTAATCCCTGTTAATTCCGGAATAACTACTCTATATATTTTTGGATATATCGTTGTTTTGTTAGTTGTCAAAGGCGGAAAACTCCATATGAGGGAGATATTACCACTGCTTGCAATCGTCGGATATGAGCTGATTCTTATTGCTGTATATGGGCAATTTGAAATATTAAAATATGTGCAGTATGTTGAGGTGCTATTCCTCTTTGTTTATGGATTATCAAGAGATAGACTCGAATACAGAAAGATATGCTATTCATATATTTTCGGAGTAATATTGTTGTTAATTGCAGTGTTAGCGACGGCGTCGCAAACCTATGGATTTGAGGAGGTCATCAATGGTGAGATCAGAATCGGATATAATGAAGATTTTGAATCACTTGGGGGATCGGTTGCCCTTATTCAAGACAATGCAAACAATATAGGTTATTTTTCGGTGCTTGCCAGCACAATGTGTATGCTGTTAGCAAAGGATGTCAAGTGGATAGGCAAAACATTGCTGTGGACCGCTTTTGTGCTGATAGTGTTGATTGCTTCTTTTACAATCTCAAGAACGTGGTTGTTCTTGACGATAGCCGGTGTTGTTTTGGCGGTACTGCTTGGTTATCGTGGCAAAGCCAGACTCGCCGTTTTGGCGGTTCTTGTAGCCGCAGTTGTGGTAATATCGTTTCTATTTTTGAGCGATTCAGAAATCGTTCGGGCATTTTCGGATAGATTGAATACTATTGAGCAGGATGAACGAGGTTTGATATCTCTGAAGTACTTAAAATATCTTGGAGACAACCCCCTGAGGATTTTATTCGGAACCGGCGCGGTTTACTACAAGGAAGTTACGACATTGACGGAAGCACTACATTTTGGTTTTTTGCAGATCCTCGTATCTTACGGAGTTTTCGGATTTGCATTCTGGATGTGGTTGATGTTTTCGCCTATATTCAGACACTTTATTTCCAACAAAAAATCGAAAGTATATAAGCTTATCCCACTTGTTTTGGCAGTGATATTCGTCCAAACGATACAATTCTTAAATCCCTTTGTTTTGATGTTGCCGTATATGATAGCTATCTGTTACATGAAGATTCCCGAAAAAGAGGAGAGTTTGCCGGCATTATGAAAAAAAAGATAGTTCAAGTGCTCCCGGCATTTAATGTCGGTGGAGCAGAAGCGCTGGTCAAGGAATATTTGATAACTCTGCATAAAAACGGATACGATGTTGAAGCGCTTTGCGTGGGTGCGCGAAAAAACACCCCCTTTGAAAATGAGCTCAATGAAGCCGGAATCAAGATGGTCTTTCTGTCCGAGTTGTATTCGGTCAGCGAAAAGCTATCGGGCAAACTAAGACACATTGTAACCGCGTTAAAGTGGCGACATGCAGTGAAAAAATATTTTAGGCAAGCAAAGCCTGACATTGTACATTGCCATTTGTCGGTTGCACGCTCAATTGTATGTGCCAAAAAACAACTGGCGGGAGCAAGGATGTTCTACACTGTACACAGCGATCCGGACAAGCTGTGGGGAAACGGAAAAGAAAAGAAAGAGTTATTGGCGATAAAATCTCTAATATCCCACAATGGGATGAGGATAATTGCATTACATGCCGGGGCAGTTCGCCCGCTCGAAAAATACGTCGGTGAAGAGTGCAAAATTTGCGTCTTAAATAACGCAATAGATTTTTCAAAATATAAAAATGCAGTAAATGATTCCGATTGTGTCAGACGATCGCTGGGGTTGGGTCCTGATGATTTTGTGATTGGTCATGTGGGCAGATTTTGTGAAGCGAAGAATCATCCGTTTATAATTGAAGTCTTTGCGGAAGTTTCTCGATGCAATGACAAGTCAAAATTGGTATTGGTCGGTGATGGAGAACTCAGACCAAAAATAGAAACAATGGTCAAGCAAAAGGGATTAGAGGATAACGTGTTATTTCTTGGAAATCGTGCAGACATCCCGGATCTTCTTCATTCTTTTGATGTTTTTCTCTTTCCGTCGTTATTTGAGGGATTTCCGATTACAATGATAGAAGCTCAAGTTGCCGGTCTTAAATGCATTGTTTCGAATAGTATAACTAATGACGTTATTTTAACCAACCTTGTTGATGCTGTTGGACTTGAAATGAGTGCATCAGAATGGGCAGAAAAGGTGCTGTCACCGAATACAGAGGAATACAAGGATAAAGGTCTTGGTGCCTATGATATCCATTCGGTAATTCAAAGATTGACCTTAATTTACGAAATATAAAAACAGAGGTTGGAAAATGAAAATAAAGGTAAATTCCATGTTTAGAAACATGGGAGCCTCTTTGATATGTAGAGTGATTGCATTAATATCGGGACTGGTGGTTCAAAGATATATTTTGATCTCATTTGGGTCAACGTATAACGGTCTCACCTCTCTGATAAGCCAGATAATGTCATATTTGGTATTACTTGAAGCCGGTTTGGGCTCGGCATCCATACAGGCATTTTATGCTCCACTCAACGATGGCGACTGGAAGCGAACGAGCGGAATAATGAATGCAACATCGTCGTCTTACCTTAAAATTGGATTGATATTTGGTGGTTTGCTTGTTGGTGGCACATTTCTTGTTCCGCTAGCCGCCCTGGGAGAAGTTGACTACTTTGTTGCAGGATTGCTTACGTTTATAACCGGAGCGGGTACTGTCTCCACCTATATCTTTGCATCGAAAAACATAGCTCTTTTAAATGCGGACAAGAAGATGTACGTTGTGTACACTATGGATGCGGTAAGTACATTTGCCTCTATGGTGTTGCGAGTGATTGCACTAAACTTTGGCTGTGACATTGTTTCTGTACAATTGATCAACTTGATGTGCATGGTTCTAAAAAATATTTCGTTTGTTATTTACGTTAAGAAAAAATACCCGTTTTTGGACAAACGTGTCCCTCCGGATTTCAAGGCGATTAGCAAGCGATGGAGCGTGCTGATTCATAACATTGCCGGATTAGTAGTCAATCATACTGATGTTCTGATTCTTACGGTGGCAACGTCACTGAAACTGGTCAGCGTTTACAATGTGTATAATATGATATATGGTCAGATGGCAAACGTGATACAGATGACGTTTTCGCAGGCTCCGCAGGGCGAATTTGGAAGACTGTTCCACAAGGATAAAGCGGAGTTTGAAAAGTTGTTTGCAAGGTATGAGGTGTTATATTCAATACTTTTGTTCGTGATAATGACTATAACTCTAATAATGACGAAACCATTCATTGCACTATACACCGCGGGAGTTTCCGACATAAACTATATTGATAAGTGGCTTCCAATACTATTTGCCGCCATACTTCTTATGAATCTGATAAGATGTCCGGCTATACTTACAGTAAATTCCGCGGGGGCTTTCAAGGAGACACAAAGAGGAGCAATAATTGAAGCGGTAATTAATTTGACCGTGTCAATTGCACTGTTTGCTTTTACCGATCTGGGAATGTACGGACTCCTATTGGGAACAGTGTGTTCGTATTTTTACAGAACAGTTGATGTAATATACTATGTGTATAAGCACGTTTTGACGCGAAGTGTTTTTAAATTCTTGCGGATATTTGCAGTGAATCTTGGATGCTCAGTTATATTATGGTATTCGTTCTGTGTGCAATTTGCACCTAAAGTGGATTCATATCTCGATTGGGTAGTTACCGCAATAGTTATTTCGGTCATAACTGCATTAAGTTTTGGAATTGCAAACTTTTTGCTCAATTTCAAGGAAACCAGAGATGCAATCAAAGGGGTTGTAAAAAAAACGAGAAAGGCTTCGGAGATTGATTCAAGCAGCAAAAATTGAAAAGTGTATAATTTATGCGAACAAGCATCGGAAGGGGCAGAATAATGTTCAAAGCAAGCAAGATTTTGGATTTTATTTTTAAAGAAAGGTATAGGTTTGGAGTGCTCGATACAAGGGGCTTTTATCGCAACCTTTCCGATAAAAAATATTTGGAAAAAAAGTTCTATGTAAAAACGGGAAAGAAGCTAAATCTAAATAATCCTCGCACATTTAACGAAAAACTTCAGTGGTTAAAGCTACATGATAGGAAACCAATATATACCACAATGGTGGACAAGCACGAGGCAAAAGCATATGTTGCTGAACGCATAGGAAAGGAACACGTTATTCCTACATTAGGAGTTTGGAATAGTTTTGACGAGATAGATTTTGATTCTTTGCCAAATCAATTTGTATTGAAATGCACTCATGATTCAGGTGGGTTAGTGATCGTGCGCGACAAGACCCGCTTTGACAAAGCGAAGGCGAGGGAGAAGGTTAAGAAGAGTTTAAAAAATCAATACTTTTACCAGGGTCGCGAATGGCCGTACAAGGATGTTGTTCCGCGAATAATTGCCGAGGCATATATGGAGGATAATTCTGGAAATGGGTTGCGTGACTACAAGTTCTATTGTTTTAATGGTGAACCAAAGTTTCTCTATATATCTGAAGGGCTTGAAGACCATTCGACAGCAAAGATAAGCTTTGTTACATGCGATTGGAACTTTGCTCCGTATGAAAGAAGCGACTATAAGCCGTTTGAAAAACTACCTGATAAACCCAAAAGATTCGATGAAATGCTTGAATATGCGGCGATGTTGTCACAAAACACGGATTTTTTGAGAGTGGATCTGTATGAAGTAAACGGAGAAGTGTTTTTTTCGGAACTGACTTTTTTTCCCGCAAGTGGCTACATGCCGTTTAAAGATTTCAGGCACGACAAAGAGATTGGAGAAATGCTTCAATTGACGGGAAACAAATTTAATTAATTTCAAAAACGCATAAAACGGAGGATTAAATAAATGTCCCTTTTTAAAAACAAAACCTTAATGATCACCGGAGGAACAGGCTCCTTCGGCAACGCGGTACTCAACCGCTTTCTCGCGACTGATATTGGCGAGATAAGGATCTTCTCGCGTGACGAGAAAAAACAGGACGATATGCGTCACGAATTTCAGGCGAAGATGCCCGAGGTGGCAGAAAAAATAAAGTTCTACATCGGCGACGTGCGCGACATTCAGTCGGTGCGCAATGCTATGCACGGAGTTGACTACATTTTCCACGCGGCAGCGCTCAAGCAGGTTCCTTCCTGCGAGTTCTTCCCGATCGAAGCGGTAAAGACCAACGTTCTCGGAACAGAGAACGTGCTCACTGCAGCTATTGAGGCGGGCGTTAAGAACGTAGTCTGCCTTTCCACCGACAAGGCAGCATATCCCGTAAACGCTATGGGTACAAGTAAGGCGATGATGGAGAAGGTCATCGTTGCAAAGTCAAGAACGGTAAGCCCCGACAAGACCAAGATCTGCTGCACGAGATACGGTAACGTAATGTGCTCTCGCGGATCGGTCATCCCGCTTTGGATAGATCAGATCCGAGCAGGAAATCCCATCACCATCACAGACGGTAGCATGACAAGATTTATCATGTCGCTCGACGAGGCTGTCGATCTCGTTCTGTTCGCATTTGAGCACGGTGAGAGCGGAGATATACTCGTTCAGAAGGCTCCCGCTTGCACGATCAAGACACAGGCAGAGGCTGTATGTGAGCTGTTCGGCGGCGACAAGAAGAATATCAAGGTCATCGGTATCCGTCACGGTGAAAAGATGTACGAGACTCTGCTCACAAACGAGGAGTGCGCAAATGCTATCGATATGGGCAACTTCTACCGCGTGCCCTGCGACAAGCGCGGACTTAACTATGATAAATACTTCAATAGCGGAGATAAGGACAGAAACCCCCTGACCGAGTTCAATTCCAATAATACAAAGCTCCTCACGGTTGAGCAGACCAAGGAGAAGATCGCATCGCTTCAGTATATACAGGACGAGCTTGCAAAACAGTAAAGAGGGAAAAGCTATGTTTGAAAACGTAAAATGGCAGGAAAACGGCAAATTAAAGCTGCTCATCATCGTCGGCACACGTCCCGAGATCATTCGTCTTGCGGCAGTAATCAACAAGTGCCGCACGTATTTTGATACTATTCTCGCCCACACGGGTCAAAACTACGATTACAATCTCAACGGGGTATTTTTCAAGGACCTCAAGCTTGCCGATCCCGAGGTGTATCTCGACGCGGTCGGCGCGGACCTTGGCGAGACCTGCGGAAATATTATCGCGAAATCGTACAAGCTCATGGTCGAGATAAAACCCGACGCAGTGCTCGTTCTTGGCGACACGAACTCGTGCTTGTCGGTAATCGGAGCAAAGAGACTTCACATTCCGATATTCCACATGGAAGCGGGTAACAGATGCAAGGACGAGTGTCTCCCCGAGGAGACAAACCGCCGCATAGTTGACATCATTTCGGACGTCAACCTTGCATATTCCGAGCACGCCCGCCGCTATCTCGCCGATTGTGGACTTCCCAAGGAGAGAACCTATGTAACAGGATCGCCTATGGCGGAAGTTCTTGCAAACAACCTTGAGGAGATAGAAGCGTCGGATATACACGCTCGTCTCGGTCTTGAGAAGGGCAAATATATTCTTCTTTCTGCTCACAGAGAGGAGAATATCGACACGGAGAAGAACTTTACAAGTCTGTTTACAGCAATAAACAAGATGGCAGAGAAGTACGATATGCCGATACTCTATTCCTGCCACCCGAGAAGCCGTAACCGTCTTGCGTCGAGTGGATTTAAGCTTGACAAGAGGGTGATTCAGCACGAGCCCCTCGGATTCCACGATTATAACTGCTTGCAGATGAACGCGTTTGCAGTGGTTTCGGACAGCGGAACGCTCCCGGAGGAGTCTAGCTTCTTTACCTCGATAGGCAAGCCCTTCCCGGCGATCTGCATCCGTACGTCAACCGAGCGTCCCGAGGCACTTGATAAGGCTTGCTTTATCCTCTCGGGAATCGACGAGACCGGACTTTTGCAGTCTGTCGATACCGCGGTCGAGATGAACAGAAACGGCGACTACGGAATCCCCGTGCCCGACTACGTCGAGCAGAACGTGTCCACGAAGGTAGTTAAGATCATTCAGTCCTACGTTGGTGTAGTCAACAAAATGGTTTGGAGAAAGTTCTGATGAGGATACTTGTAACAGGAGCAGCAGGATTTGTCGGTAAGAATCTCTGCGCGGCACTTAATAATATAAAGGAAGGCAAGGATAGGACACATCCTGCGCTTGCCATTGAAGAGATATACGAATATGATATCAATTCTCCTGCATCGTTGCTTGAAGAAGCATGCGAGAAGGCTAATTTTGTGTTCAATCTTGCAGGCGTGAACCGTCCGCAGAATCCCGAGGAGTTTATGCAGGGGAATTTCGGATTTGCATCCACTCTACTTGAAACACTCAAAAAATACAACAACAAATGTCCCGTAATGGTGTCAAGCTCGATACAGGCAACCTGCATAGGCAGATACGATTCTGACTACGGCCGCTCCAAAAAGGCGGGCGAGGAGCTTGTTTTTGCATACGGAGAAGAGACGGGCGCGAGGGTGCTTGTCTACCGCTTCCCGAATCTCTTTGGTAAGTGGTGCAGACCGAACTATAATAGCGCGGTCGCAACCTTCTGCAACAATATCGCAAACGATCTGCCCATCACGGTGAACGACCCTTCGGTTCAGCTTGAACTGCTTTATATCGACGATCTCGTTGACGAGATGATGGCGGCACTTGAGGGAAAAGAGCACCGTTGTGAGTTTGACGGAATCAACACCGTGCTTTGCGACGGTGGGAAATATTGCGCCGCACCTATAACGCACAAGGTGACGCTCGGTGAAATCGTGTCTCTGCTTGAAAGCTTCCGCGACCAGCCTGCGACGCTCACAATGCCCGAAATACCCTATAACAGCTTTGCAAAGAAGCTTTATAGTACCTATCTTTCATATTTACCGAAGGAAAAGGTATCTTTTCCGCTTAAGATGAACGTGGACGCGCGCGGCTCGTTTACAGAGCTTTTGCGCACAGAAAAATGCGGTCAGTTCTCGGTCAACATTTCAAAGCCGGGCATTACAAAGGGACAGCATTGGCATAACACAAAGTGGGAGTTCTTTATAGTCGTTTCGGGACACGGACTTATACAGGAGCGCAAGATCGGCTCTGATGAGGTAATCAATTTTGAGGTCTCGGGAGAGAAGATCGAGGCGATACACATGCTCCCGGGATACACGCATAATATTATCAACCTTTCGGAAACAGAGGACCTTGTCACAGTGATGTGGGCGAACGAGTGCTTTGATCCGAACAAGCCGGATACCTTTTTTGAGCCGGTAGAATAAAAGACTGAAAATCTGAAGGAATAATTCGGGGAACCTTCAAGGGTTCCCTGAAATTATTTGTTTTTGGGAAAGGGGGAAATATGATCGATCTTAAAGTAACAAATGCGATGTTTGAGCTTTTGCGCACCGTGTTTGATGCGGAGAGAGAGCTTAGTCGCGAGAGTGCGGAGATTCTGAAAGCAAATCTTTCAGCGATATACGAGATATCAAAGCGCAACGATATGGCGCATCTTATCGGATTTGCACTTGAGAAGCAAGGACTGATTTCTCCCGAGGACGAGACCTTTGCAAAGTTCCAAAAGCAGCAGTATCTTGCAATGTACAGGTGCGAGGGCATGGAGTACGAGATCGCGAGAATGCGAGAGATCTTCGAGGACGGCGGCATCGATTTCATTATGCTAAAGGGATCCGTCATCAGAGGACTCTATCCTGAGGGCTGGATGCGTACGAGCAGTGATATTGACGTTTTGGTGAGAGCGGAGGATCACGCGCGTGCCGAGGATCTTCTCATCCGAGAGCTTGCGTATACGAAGGGTGTGGAAGGAACCCATGATCATTCGCTTCATTCAGAGGGCGGTGTGCACGTGGAGCTTCACTTTACACTTATAGACGACGAAAGAGCAAATTCTGCCCGAGAGACACTTGAAAAAGTCTGGGAATATGCAACCGTGGTGCGCGGCAAAAAACATGAATACGAGCTTAATGGAGAGATGTTCTACCTTTATCACATATCGCATCTTGCAAAGCACGTTGAGTATGCTGGATCGGGCATAAGACCCTTTATTGATCTTTGGCTGATAAATCAAAATATGCAGAGAGACAGAAAAGCGAGGGAGGAGCTTTTGAGCAGTTGTTCACTTGTGAAATTCGCTTCTCTTTGCGACGAGCTTTCGGAATATTGGATGAGCGGATCGGTGACGTTATCCGAGACGGGAAAAAGGCTTGAGGAGTTTGTACTCAACTGTGGAATATACGGATCCGAAGAGAACAGGATCGCCATACATCAAAGTGGTGGAAAGAGTAAATTCAAGTATATCTGGGGACGGCTTTTTTACCCTTATTCAGAGCTGAAAAACATTTATCCCATATTGCAGAAACACAAATGGCTCACACCGTTTTGTCAGATGAGACGGTGGCTCAAGCTCATCACCGGAGAAAAGACCGTTAAGGTGATAAAGGAGATCGAGACCTTGAACAATGTCACCGACGAGGATATAAACGCAATCGGAGAGTTTATGTGTGAGCTTGGATTGGAAACAAAAAATGACAGAGGATGAAAAAATCTCTGTCATTTTTATTTTTTCTGCGTAAGCTCCAAATGCTTTTCAGCAATGCAGAGAAACGCAACGTAGAAAATTTGAAGATTGAGATAGAAAATAAAGTTGTCAACCAGCGACATTAGCAAAACGGAGGCGGGGATGAAAAGCAGTAAAAACCTGTCCGTGCGCGGATTCTTGAACGCGATGCGGAAGTAGTCCTTTGTGTGAAGGATAAGTGCCAGCAAGCCGATACTGCCCGCACTTGCACCCATTTGAATAACGATACAGTGGTACATATTGCTATAAAAGTTGTTTGCCTGCAGATCCAGCGACAAAGCCCCCTTATCCCAACCAACTCCGAATATCGGCGCGCTGAGATAATCTCTGAGTCCCACGTCAAAGATCGTTATTCGGTCATTAACGCTGTCGAAACGCAAAAATTTGTATAGGTTGAAGAACAGCTTATCGAGCGTCAGGGTCTCCGTCATTTCCCGGTATGCGAGTATCGATCCCGAAATAAGCAAAACGAGAAGCGTTGCGGAGAATATCAGATTGCACTTTTTGTTTTTGCCAGAAAACGATATGATAATAATTCCTGCAAGAAGGAAAACACCGCCGACGATCATAGCGGATCTTGTGTTTACAAGAATAGATACTCCCCACATTATAAGCGCCGAAACATAGTAAAACAAGGGAAATCTCTCGTTTCTTGCCATATACATTGCGGCAGGAATGCCGACGGAACAGGAAGCACAGATTATAGTTGAGATGCCCCAGGATCTGGAGAGATACTCTCTCTGAAGGATCCACCTACCCGTCCACTGATCAACGCGAATGAGCATCCCGTCAAGATGAAGCCGAAGGGCGAGAAGAATGGCTTGTGCGGCAATCATGAGACAAGTCAGAACAAGAATTTTGCAAGCGTATGGTATGATGTTGCCGTCTGCCTTTCTTACAATGGATGAAAGAATGAGGTAAAAAACGTCAAGCCCCGCTACCAAAGTCAATGCGTATGCGAGATTTATGGGAGACCAGTGCTTTGAAAACGCGCCGCCGAGGAAGATTGCAATATTCAATGCGACGATTCCCCAAAACGTTATGCCTCGATTTTTGACGGCGTATGCAAACGAACCGTCAAGAATGAACCGCAGAAAAACGGGAATAGCGATTATTGCGGCTAGAATACATATTCCAACAAAACCGTCCGTGTCAAATGCTGCGAGAACCTCGCCGTTTGAGTCCATAAATGCTTTTAGCGTATCTGTCCCAAGCGCATAATAGATCATAAAAATCGGGGTAATGAACACCTTTGTGTCGCGGACGAACAGAACCGAAAACAAGATCGAGAGTCCGAGGATAGATATAATAGGAAGATAAACGTACTTGTTCCCAAGTCCCGATACGGTGCAAAGTATAGCAAAAAAGACGGGATAAGCCCCCGAGAGCTGAAACTTCTCGATCAAGTCGATAAATTTCGGTCTTTTTTGCAATCTGACCAAGCACTCCATAAAAAACGTTTCCTGTCTGAAATGATACTTTAATTATACCAAAGCGGAGAGGCAAAGTCAACGATTTTAATTAAAAATAAGAAAAGTTGAAAAATAAATAAAAAAGGGCTGAAATTGTTGAAAAATCAATATCGGTATGTTATAATTCAGTTAAGAAAGCATTTCAAAAAAGGAGAGACGCTATGAGCACCTTGAAGGTCGATTTCAATAAAGTAAAAGGCGAAATAAAGCCCGTGCACGCTGTCGGACAGCCCCCGTGGATGGGAGTTGGCGGACAGTATCTGCATTATCTGACCGAAGCGCATATTCCCTACGCACGTCTGCACGATATGGGAGGAGCGTATGGCGGCATGGTCTACGTCGACGTGCCTAACGTTTTCAGGGATTTTGACGCAGACGAGAATGATCCTGCGTCGTACGATTTCACCTTCACGGATATTCTTGTCACCAAGCTTATGGAGAGCGGATGCAAGCCGTATTACCGCCTTGGAGTCACGATAGAGAACACGGTCAAAATAAAGCCTTACAGGATCATACCTCCTGCAGACTTTCATAAATGGGCAAGGATATGCGAGCATATCATCCGCCACTACCGCGAGGGTTGGGCTGACGGATTTGAGTATGATATCGAGTATTGGGAGATCTGGAACGAGTGCGACAATATGCCGCGCCCCGAGGAAAACCCGATGTGGGTAGGCACTAAGGAGCAGTATTACGAGCTTTACGACATTGCCTCCAAGCATCTCAAGTCTTGCTTTGGAGACAGTATCAAGGTCGGAGGATACGCGTCAAGCGGACTTTACGGAATACTCAATGACCCTACGCTCTACGGCATCAATATGCCCGCAAACACAGAGCCTATTCCCGAATACAGAAACGAGAATTTTATGGCATTCTTCCTCGGATTTTTCGAGTATATCAAGGCGCATAACTGTCCGCTCGACTTCTTCTCCTGGCACAGCTACGCGGGAGTGTCAAACACCGTTGTAATGGAAAAATTCATCGAAAAGCACCTTGAGGAAAAGGGTTACGGAGACGTAGAGATACACGTAAACGAGTGGAACAATGCGTCAACCGTCGATCTCCGCGGAAGCTCCTATGCCGCGGCGACCGCTTGCGAGATGATGATAAGAATGCACGGCACAAAGTGCTATATGATGAATTATTACGATGCGAGGATCGGTCAGTCGGTCTATGGAGGACTCTTCAACCCTTTGACCTACAAGCCGCTTTGCACCTACTATCCTTTTAAGGCGATAGGAGAGCTTTACGCGATGGGCAATGAGGTCGAGTGCTTCTGCGACGGAAATACCGTCTGTCTCGCGGCGGCATCGGATGACGGCGGAAAGAAGGGAATAGTTCTCGTCAACACAAAGGAGGACGAGACAGTCGAGTGTGATCTTGAAGGGATGAGGGCTTACCTTATTGACGAGGATCATATGATGGAAGAGATCGACTTTGACGGAAAGTCATTGGAGATAAAAAAATATCAGGCTGTACTTCTTATCAACCGATTTATCAGTAAATAAATTTACGATAATTCAACATAAAATGACAAATTTGTAAATACACGCGAAAAGAAAAGCGATATAATTGAGCTGTAAATAATCCGACTGTGTCGGACGAAAAGGAGATAAAAATGAAAAAGTTTGCATTTATAGGCGGCGGAAGCTTTGGATTTACAAGAACCCTTGTGCGTGACCTCCTCACTTTCCCCGCGTTCGCGGATTGCGAGATCGCACTTATGGACATCGATCCCGAAAGACTCGACTACATAAAGCAGGCATGCGAGAAGATAGTTCGCGCAGGAAATTATCCCGCAAAGGTTACGGCAACAACAGACAGAGTCGAGGCACTCAGGGATGCTGACGGAGTGCTTTGCACTATTCTTGCAGGTGACGTTGAGGTCTGGAAGCATGATATTCTCATTCCCGAAAAATACGGAATAGATATCAATATCGGAGACACAAGAGGCCCCTCGGGTATCTTCCGCGCACTCAGAACAATTCCCGTAATGCTTGATATCTGCGCGGATATCGAAAAATACTGCCCGAACGCAATTTTCTTAAACTACACAAACCCCATGGCAATGCTCTGCCGCGCAATGCAGGAAAAGTATCCGAATCTTCACATAACCGGTCTTTGCCACAGCGTGCAGGGAACCGCCAATATGCTTGCCGAGTGGGTAGGCGCACCTCTTGAGGAGGTAACGTATACCTGTTCGGGAGTCAACCACCAGGCGTTCTATCTTGACCTCAAGTGGAACGGACAGGATATGTATCCCTTGATCGATAAGGCACTTGAAGACCCCGAGATAATGAATAAGGAGCAGGTAAGAAACGATCTGTATAAGCACCTCGGTTATTACGTAACCGAGAGCAGCGGACACAACTCGGAGTACGTTGCGTGGTACAGAAAACGCAAGGATCTTATCGAGAAATACTGCACCGACGGAACCAACTGGAACCCCGGTCACCACAGATACATTCTTGATCATTATCTCAGCCGTAAGGACAACTGGAGAGATGACATAAAGGCATATCTCGACAAGCCCGATGAGGAGATAGACCTCAACCGCGGAAACGAGTATGCGGCGTATATCTTCAACGCAGTGTTTGGAGATAACACGATGTTCAAGTTTAACGGAAACGTCAGAAATTACAACCTCATCGACAACCTCCCCGATGGCTGTTGCGTGGAGGTACCCGTTGTTGCGAGCAGGGGCGGTCTTGAGGCTATCGCGGTCGGAAAGCTTCCCGAGCAGCTCGCAGTGCTTATCAATACAACGGCTCGTTGTGAGGAGCTGGCGGTGCAGGCGGCACTTGAGGGAGACGCGAGAAAGGTCTTCTGGGCATGCGCGTTCGATCCGCTGACCTCGGCCGTTCTTTCGCTCGACGAGATTCAGGAAATGGTCAACGAAATGCTTGAGCAGAATAAGGATTATCTGCCTTGGTATAAAGGATAAAACAAAAACTGACTG
Organism: Eubacteriales bacterium; assembly: GCA_045132775.1. GTDB lineage: Bacteria > Bacillota > Clostridia > Oscillospirales > CAG-272 > SVTX01. Next base: position 44,666 of record JBGUSX010000075.1, on the reverse strand, counting down.
AACCTAAGAGGTTCAGTCAGTTTTTCTATACAACGTTTCAAATTTTGATTTATCGGTGTGTTAAGCCTTCCCCAGCGGGGAAGGGGGACCACGAAGTGGTGGATGAGGAGGTCGCTTTTTCAAGGGCTTAACGTCCTCTGATTACCTTGTTTCGTTGCAAAGGAATCCTTGTGCCACAAGAAAAAATCCACGATACACCCGTGACGCACATTCTAAGGGCGACCTCCTCATCCACCACTTCGTGGTCCCCCTTCTCCGCTGGAGAAGGCTATTCGTTAAATCGCAATTTTACATTCCGGCTGAATGGTTACGTTTTTATTTGTTGAAATTCAGCTCGTTGCATACCTTACTTCCGTCGGCATTTCTGACTGCGAGGACGCATCCGCGGTAGCTGCCCTTACTGTTCCAGTTACACGGAGCGAGCTCGACTGTGACGGATTGTCCTGCGTATGCCTTGAGCCAGCTGTACTGAGTTGAGCTCGAGCAGTAGAGAAGGAGCTCGGTGTCACCGTCTACAAGGTAGATGTTGGAGTAGTACTGTGCATCAACGACCTTAACGGTTGCCGTTACCACGTAGACCTCGGTACCGTGATCCTCCTTTGCGCTGAGACCGTAAACGTCTGCCAGGGTCATATTTTCGATGAAGCTTGCGGTGGAATAATCGTGTGAGCCGTAGTTATTTACGAGGATCTCGCAAGCGTCGAGATTTGCCTGACCGAAGTCGCCAGAGCCGTCCTTGAGTCTTACGGCTCTCGTGCCCTTGAGAATGATCTCCTGCCCGAGCTGTACCTTTGCGAGCTCTTCCTTATTCATGCATACCGCGATAACACCGTTCTCGTCAATGAGGTAAAATCCGTTCTGATTTACAAGGGAAGGACCTACGATGCCCTTGACGGTGAGCTCTGTTCCGACTGCGGCGGAGATAGCGTCACCGACCGATACGGAGGGGATATCTGCGGATATGGAAACGCTGACCTCGACAGTCTCGGAGTGAGTCTTGCCGTTGTAGCTTGCGGTCACTGTTACGGTTGCGGTACCGCTGTTGCGGCAATGCATGACGGTCTCCTCGGGAATAGCCTCGGTTGTGACAAAATGAACTACGTTATCGTCACTTGAAGAATAGGTAAGAGTTGCGCCATCAAATCCGAGAAGAGATGAGGATACGGTGCTTATAAGCTTAAGCTCTGGGTCGCCTGTGTAGAGCTTATCAAACTGAGTGACACCGTGATATTTTGCAACAAATTGTGCGGTATTGTCAAGATCAAACTTAAATTGCTCGTCATAGACGGAAACGGGAAGGAAACGGTAAACGCAACCCGAATTTGTGGACTTCGCGTTGAGAACTGCGAGGTAAACCGTACAGATCTTGCCGTCAAACTCGTCGAGCCAGGAGAAGTCGCTTCCGTTGCACTGGGTGTACGCATAGGAGCCTGTCTTCTCGTCGAGGTCGTCGATGTAGTAGTTTGTAAAGCCGTTGCCGGGTGCCTTCTTTACAAGAGCTGTGGTCTTGTATATCTGAGTCGTGATATCCTCGGAAACGGGGGTGTCCATAATTTCCTTTACGGTCGCCGTGGGGATCGCGGAGCTGATCCACTCGTGCTCGCCCTTGTCGTTAGAGACGAGAGTTACCTCTTCAAGCTGATTACAGCCCTTGTATCCGAAGGTTGCGGCGTGAGTTGCCTCGGTTTCAAGGATCCAATACGTCTTGGAGCCTGCCACCTCGACCTTGTTGCCGATCTTAACGCTGCCTGCCGCGTCTCTGTCGTAGACGTAGATCGAGTCTGCGCCGTCAACAAGGATGAATCCGCTCGGCTTCATTCCGTTTGCGTAGGTTATGCGTGCAACGATTCCGCTGACAAGGAGCTTATCGCCCGTCTTCGCCGCTCTTGCCTCTGCAACGGTTGCGCTCTTGTAGTCGGACACGTCAAAGCTGCCCTGATTTGACTTGAACTCAATGAGTCTTGCGTTCTGGACTTCTTTTGTTCCGTTATAGTTCTGGAGGACGCAATGAAGAAGGACCTCGTCGCCCTTTTGCGGAACCTCATCGAGCTCCGAGAACTTCTTGGAGCCGTCTGCGCTGTAGGTTCCGTAGACGTAGATCTCGCCCGTCTCGTCGTAGACAGTCATCTCGCCGTACTGGGGGTTGGAGACTGTCTTTACGGTCGCGCGGATGTAGTATCTTTCGGTCGTAGCGTTTCCGGGCTGTTCGCCGCAGAGCTCGAGAGCCTTAGCAACAGTGATGGTCTGATACTCGTCGTTCTTTTCGCTCTCTGCCTGGGTCGGCTCTTCTGTCGGAGCTGAGGTGGGAGCAGAGGTGGGGTTTTCCGTCGGTTCTTTTTCGTTGTTTGCCGTATCGCACGCTGCAAAGCTGAAAAGCGTGAGACATGCGATAAGGAGCGCAATGGGTCTTAAGATCTTCATTTTGTCCTCCCAAAATATTAAAATTTTACGCTTCTATTCTACCACTTTTTTCGTCACTCGTCAACAAAAAAAGCGAATTTGTCCGGATTTTTGTGTTTTCCTTGCAGGAGTCGGCATATATTGATAAAGACACTGTTAATTGGGGGCAAAAAATGAACGAAAACTATCTTTTAAGGCTCTTTCGCGCGTGCCTTGGCGCAGAATACATAACCGTGGAGGACGAGGGCAGCTTTGCGCTTTACCGAGTCGGAGGCACGCTGTACGTTTTCTTTGAGAAGAGCAACGGAGCGGTGGATTGGTACAATAATCTTGATTTTGCCGCGGTATCGCACGCAAGAGGAGAGAGCGGAGGGGGAAGCTCGGCTTATCCCGTGTCCCAAGATGATTTTCTCTGCCACGGGGGATTTTTGCGCGTATGGAATTCTATCTTACCGTACATTGAGGGCGCGTTGCTCGATCTGAATTTTGAAAACATCATTACGGTGGGTTACAGTCACGGCGCGGCATTGGCTCTTTTGTGCCATGAGTACGTGTGGTATCACAGGCGGGATCTTCGAGGTAGGGCTCAGGGCTATGGATTCGGTTGCCCGAGGGTGATATACGGGCACGCGCCGCGGGAGAATGAACGCTGGCAGGATTTTTTCGTAATACGCAATATTGACGATCTTGTAACGCATCTGCCGCCGCGAGCGTTCGGATTTCGGCAGGTCGGGAGACTTATCGAGATAGGCAGACGGGGAAGGTGGTCGCGCCTTGACGCGCACCGCGAAGAAAATTATATTTTGTCGCTCAATAGTTTATCCGATGAAGCCTTGACCGACTTGACAAAACAGTATTTTTAGTTTATAATAGAAAAAGGCGCGACAGAGTGTTGCGATAAAGAATGTAAGGGAGACGGACGGTTGAGAGAGATAATAGACGATCTTTATTTGTTTTCACTTTCAGCCGAGAGTCTCGGGAAAATTATCGCGCAGAGAACGCGCACCGCTGAAAGTGCGGAGGGCGAAAATATCTTCAGGTATTTGGGGATAGACAGAGACGAGATGACGTTTTTGAACCAGACCGACTTCTCCGATAATAAGATTCCTCGCGTAGTGGTGTGTAGTCGGGGCGGAGAAGATCATTGCGCACTGGTCGATAATTTCTCGTCGCGCGAGATACCCGTGGGTATCGCTATGGAGATACCGAGACCGTGCCGCTCACTCGGGAAAACGTATAGCGGAAGAGAGCGAATGATATCACCGTCGGCACAAAGACTTATAGATCAATATGAATTGATGGATCACGATCCCGAAAAAGAGACAGCCGTATCGAGATCTGTTGCGACGTTTTTCAATCTCACCGAAGCTGCAGATGCGGAAGAAGACGTGACATGCAGGTTGGCAAATATGCTTCGCGCGATCGCAGAGCTCGTGTGCCTGCCGATAGAATGTACCTCAATGAGAGATGATCTCTGCTTTGATGGGGAAGCAGTCTTGCTTCATTCAAACGCGTGTCTTTTCACAGCGGTAGCTATGGCAATGGCTGCAAGGAAGTATTCGACCGGCAGAAAGCTCTATGCTCTGATATCGCTGAAAGAGGATTTTGTGTCAATATCTCTCGCTTATGAGGGCGGTGAGAATGCGTGGACGGGTGAGAAAATTCTACGCGATCTGCTTTGCGAGGGCGATATGATCTGCGAGATAAGCTCGCGCGACGGCAGGACCGTGTGCTCGATGGCACCGAGTTATGCAGACGAAGGACTTGCAGGTGTCAAAGAGAAGATTAGCGATTTACAGATGCTCGAATTCTGGAAATAAAGACTGACGAAAGAAATTAAAACGCCGCACGCGCGGCTTGGAGGAAAAATGGCAAAATACAGACAGGGAAGAATAAATGACGAAATGCAAAAGGAGGTATCAATGATCCTCCGTGACGTAAAGGACCCCAGAGTCTCGGGCGCGTTTATCAGCGTTACCGCGGCAGAGGTGACACCCGATCTCAAATACGCGAAGATATATTATTCCGCGCTTATGGGAGATAAAAAGGAGGTCAAAAAGGGACTTGCGTCCAGTGCGGGCTTTATCCGCGGACAGATAGCAAAGAGAATGAATCTCCGCATCACTCCCGAGCTCACCTTTATCGAGGATGGCTCTATCGAGTACGGCGCGAAGATATCAAAGATACTTGAGGGGATCACGATAACCGATCCCGACGAGGACGGTGGAGAGGATAATGCTTGATAATACGCAAAGCTTTGTGTCGTTGAGTCAAAACGACGTGGCGGACAGACTGCTCTCTGCCAGAAGCGTACTTGTTCTTTTTCATATCAATCCCGACGGAGATGCGATAGGCTCTGCTTTTGCGCTTCGTCACGCGCTCGTGTCGCTTGGGAAGAGGGCATGGTGTATCTCCGCGTGTGAGGTTCCCGAGAGACTTTTGTTCGCAAGTGAGGATTCGCAGGACAGCGTATTGATGGAAAATATCCCCGAGGATCTTGAGCCTGATCTTATTGTCAGCGTTGATACTGCCTCGCCGTCTCAGCTCGGCTCGCTTTACGAGGTGTATAAAGATAAGATAGATATTATGATCGACCATCACGGCAAGGGAGCACCTTACGCTGATAATTTCGTCTTGGCAGGCGCGTCATCCTGCGGAGAGGTGCTTTGCTCGATCCTTGATCTTGTTTTTGAAAAAGTTGGAGCAGAAATGCCGATGCGTGTGTGCGAGCTTATCTATACCGCGGTGAGCTCTGACACGGGGTGCTTCAGATATAATAACGTCGTCCCCTCAACGCATATCCTTGCCGCAAGACTTATTGAGGCGGGAGTTGACGGATCGGATATCAATCACCGTCTTTTCGGAATCAAGACACTAAAGCAGATGCAGGTCGAGCATGCGGGCTTTGAGAGAATGAACTTCTACTCGGGCGGACGCATTGCGGTGATAACCTTTCCGTATGACCTTAAGGCGCAGTACGGTGCGACGGATGAAAACCTTGAGACGCTTATCGACGTTGCAAGATGCGTAAAGGGAGTCGAGGTCGCGGCTGTGATAAAGCAGCAGACCGAGGAAAACAAATTCCGTGTTTCGATGCGCTCCTCCTGTGATTTTGACGTCTCGGAGATATGCGCGCATTACGGAGGCGGAGGACACGTAAGAGCCGCCGGATGCACGCTCTCGTCTGACTCCATACTTGCCGCAGAGATGGCGATTGTCGTTGCTATCGAGCACAGAATGCAGGACGAACAAACGAATAACGAACAATAAATTATGAAAAAGAACAGGGAGACCTGTTCTTTTTTTGTGTATTGCGGAGTTTCTTGACAACAAGGCATAAAATGGTATAATTATATTAAAGGACAAAAAATTTTCTAAAATCCGTTACTTTTACCGTTTTTTTCTGTATATATGAGTGAATGGACTCAACAAAACTATTTCGCCGCCAAAAGCGGCTGAAGGGAGATAGACATGACAGACGCTGAAATAATCAGATTGTACTTTGATCGTTCGGAGCGAGCCATTGAAGAGACTGACCGCGTTTACGGCAGATATTGCCGAAACGTCTCGTATGAGATATTGCGGAACAGTCAGGATAGTGAGGAGATAGTCAACGATACGTATCTCAAGACCTGGAATTCCATACCGCCGAAGGATCCGCCTTCGCTGAAGAATTTTCTTGCTAAGATCGTTCGAGGACTGTCGATCAACCGCCTTGAGTACAATAATGCACAAAAGCGCGGCGGAGGGCAGCTTGACGCTGTACTTGACGAGCTTGAGGGATGCATACCGTCCTACGACGAAAAATACGAGGACGGCGAACAGATACGAAAGGTGATCGATTCTTTTCTGCGCTCTCTTCCACAGGAAAAAAGGAGAATATTCATTCGCAGATACTGGTATATGAGCCCGATCAGTGAGATCGCCGAGGATATGGGGGTCAGCGAGGGAAAGATCAAAATGATACTTACAAGACTACGCAAGGATCTTAAAAAGAGGCTTGAAAGAGAGGGGGTAACGGTATGAAAAACAGAGACCTTTTGGATATGCTGGGCGATATTGACGACGGTATGATAGAGGATGCCGCGCCCGATTTCAGCATAAAAAGGCGCAAGAAAAGACCGCAGAATTTACACGTGAAGGTCATCGCCATTGCCGCCTGCTGTACTTTGATACTTTGCGGTGCTATGGTGGCGGCACCCGTGATAAATAAGATCGTATATCCCGACATTGAGACCACGGAAACAGGTATGATCGGAACCGAAGAGAGCGAGGACGTCGGTAATAATGCGCCTACGGGTGAACCGACGGATGCTCCGACCGAGGAGCCTACGATGGTACCTATGGATGAACCCACAGAGAAGTTGCCTTCTGCCGTGCTGACAGACCCCCCTGTAGAATCTCCGACCGAGCAATCGACGTTCATTGAAGAGGAGCCGACGGGAGCGGTAACGGGTAGCCCTACACTGTGCCCCACGGGAGCACCGATCGAGTCGCCTACCGAGAGTGCTACACTGTCCCCCACGGGTGCACCGATAGAAGAACCAACGGAGGGCATTACCGGTGGACCGATAGAAGAGGAACCCTATTTTGGATACACTTCGTTTACAGACGATGAATCGTTTGCGAGCTATAATTTTTCCGATATCCGTTGCCAAAGTAATATTGTGGGTAAAAATATCGCAACCATAACTATAAATCGTCAATATGAGTATTACAACTCCGACATAGTTTATGAGTTGGAGGCGGAGGTAAATGAGGTCATAGGAGCTGACGGAGAAATCTATCTTTGTTACCGTATAGTTAAGGTGGACGAAAGACTTGACTTGTACGTGGATTGCAGCAGGTATTATTTTATGAGCTCAAAGGATTATCAATTCAACACTATGTCTCAAATAAAGGAGCAGCTTTTCGACAAGTATGCTTTTGATTGCGGCGAAAGAGCACAGTATTTCAAGCAAACGGAGGAGGATTATTGCAGGCACTTTGATATTTACAGCGAGCTGCAGGATAAAGTGCTCGATCTGATCTTCTCAAGTGAGAGTCGCGCGGTAGATATTGAGGGCGGAGCAAAGCTTACAGAGATCGAGGCAAACAGCAGCGAAAATGTGCGTATATACTGCTATAGCTCCTCTCTTAATTCAGGATGGTTTCTCGTTTTTGACAGCGGCTACGTTTGTTTTTCCGTGAGTGAGATCGGAGATTGGCTGTTTGAAATAAGCGGGGAGGTTGCTCGTAGTATCATTGATGTGATAATATACGAGGGCGAGCCTCAAGGATATATCTGGAACGAAATGCAGTGGAAATGGCATAAGATAGTGTTTGACAGTCTTGCTCATTATCCTACCTTCAACGAGGTGCTCGAAGAGAATAAGCTTATGGGACAGATCGATTTTCACGAGGAAATTGATTATTGGGAAACGAAATTTAACGACTGGTCTCCCGATATCCTTCTGCTTGATCGGGAGAGTAGAATGTCAGTTGCGGAAATGCTGTACCGTGCAGACGGCGATGCGGTTGTTGTTGAAGATATCACAAAGCTTGCCGATGAGGGAATGACTTTTGTTTGTATCAATAATCTCACGGGAAATGCCTGCTATATAACGGTTTATAACAGCGGACATATCCGTTTTGACAAATACTACTATTTCGTCGGTACAGAATGCACCAATGCTATCATCGGGATGGTGCGCACAAGCTGTACTACGTATTACGTGAACGGCTCTTGTTTTGGATGGGACGAGAAAAAGGAGTGTTGGGATACTTATGATCCTAAAGAGGAAGAGATAAGGACGGAGAATTCTCACGGTGGAGAATACGATTATGAATGGCCTACGTGGGTTCCCAATGATGAGCAGAGCGCAGACCTGCCCGATGAATACTACACCGAAGCCCCAAGTGTACAGCCGGATGAGATGGAGACCGAGCTCATCGAGGACGAATACGAAGTAACTGAATAAAAAAATTCGGCAGATCCGATTTCGGATCTGCCGAATATATTGTTTATGGGAAATTATTTCTCTGTTTCCTCTTCGTCTGCCATTTTGGAGACGTAATCAGCGGCATAAGAGCCCTCGGGAGCCTTTATGTACTTCTTGTTGATTCCGCTGAACGCAAACTCGCCGATCTTCTCAATAGAAGCGGAGAGCTCGAGCGCGCCGTCTGCGTCAAGACCGGGGCACTTGTAGAATGCAAGATTGTCGATGCTCTTAAGAGTGGAGGGGGTCTTTATAGCCTTGATCGACTCACAGCCCGAGAACGCTTCCTTTCCGATAGACTCAAGTCCTTCGGGGAGAACGATGGTCTCGAGTGCGGTACAGCCGATGAATGCGAAGTCACCGATGGACTCTACCGCAGTTCCAAGGAACACAACGCTCTTAAGAGAGGTGCACTTTGCAAACGCATAAGCATCGATATACGTAACAGCCGCAGGAATTACGATAGTTTCAAGAGACGTACATCCGGCAAAAGCGTTCTTGCCGATGAATGTAACGGTTGCGGGGAGCTCAACAGCCTGAACGGTGGAGAGGTGATAGAATGCGCCCTCACCGATTCCGCTTACCTCACGCTCGCCAACCTCTGCGGGAATGACTACCTTGTGGGGAGTGGATTTGCCCGTGTATCCGTTGATAACTGCGGACTCTGCGTGACCCTCTTCGAACTCAAGCACTCCGGTATCGATCCTGTGAGTGAAATCGGGAGCGGCGTAATCGTCAATGTTACTGGGATCTTCCTCTTCGGCAACACACGCGCAAAGGGAGAGTGCAAGAAGCGCGGAGAGAAGGACAAGTGTGATCTTTTTCATTTTATAACCTCCAAAATAGGTGCGTTTACAAAAGTATACATTGTGATTATACCTCAAATTCCGATAAATGTCAATACCCTCGCAAAGACTTTGACGTCATTCTTTTGTAAATATTTTATTTACAAGGCGCAAAAGCGTTGAATTAACAGAAAATAAGCGTTTATTATTGCATTTTTTCTTTAAGTGTGATATAATTTTATAGATATATTCATACAGCGCTTCGGCAGAGGAGAAAATAATGCTTTCATTGGTTTATTGCGCAGGAATACTTGGAATAGACGGATACATAGTAACGGTAGAGGCTGACAGTCAGCCAAAGCTGCCGAATTTTGAGCTTGTCGGCTTGCCCGATGCCGCCGTTAAGGAGGCGAAGGAGCGTGTCAGAGCCGCTTGCACAAACTCGGGCTACCGTTTTCCCGAGATATCGCTTATGCTCAATCTGGCTCCTGCCGACAGAAAGAAGGAGGGCTCGGCTTATGACGTTGCTATCCTTCTCGGGATCATGAAGTGCGCGGGAATAATCAAGAGCGACCTTGATCTGTCCAAAAAATGCTTTGTCGGAGAGCTTTCTCTTTCGGGTGAGCTTCGCGGTGTTCGCGGAGTGCTTTCAATGTGCGTTGCGGCACGTGATGCCGGCTTTGAGGAGTTCTACGCTCCCGAGGAAAACGCGCGCGAAGCGGCGGCGGTCGAGGGAATAACGGTATATTCGGTAAGGAATATGAAGTCGCTCGTCGCCCATATAAACGGGACAGAGACGCTGTCTCCAGTCGAGTACGACAGAGACGAATTTTTCTCGGTTGCGGCAAATTACGGAATAGATTTTTCGGACGTAAAGGGTCAGGCGCAGGCGAAAAGAGCTATGGAGATCGCCGCAACGGGCGGACACAATATCCTTCTCATCGGACCTCCCGGTACGGGTAAATCAATGCTTGCAAAAAGACTTCCCACCATTCTGCCGCCCTTATCTTTCCCCGAGGCGATAGAGACGACTAAGATACATTCTGTTTCGGGAACACTGCCCGACGGTGTGTCTCTTATCTCGTCGCGCCCCTTCCGTTCGCCTCATCACACGATGAGCGCGGTGAGCCTTGTAGGCGGCGGAGTGAACCCTATGCCCGGCGAGGTCTCTCTTGCCGACAACGGAGTGCTTTTCCTTGATGAGCTCCCTGAGTTTCCAAAGCAGGTGACCGATGCGCTCCGTCAGCCCTTGGAGGACAGAAAGGTGACTATCACGCGTGCAAGCGGACGCGTGACCTTCCCATGTAATTTTATGCTTGTCGGTGCGATGAACCCCTGCAGATGCGGATATTTCGGTCATCCCACCCGTCCGTGCACCTGCAAGCCCATTGACGTAAAGAGATATATTTCGCGCATAAGCGGACCTATGCTTGACAGGATCGATATACAGATAGAGCTCCCGTCACTGAGCTATTACGAGCTCGCGGACGACAGTGAAAATGCCGAGAGAAGCGAGACGATAAGAGCAAGAGTCATCGCGGCAAGAGAATTTGCGCGCGAGAGGATGAAGGGAGACCATTATCTTAACAATGCGTCCCTTGACAGTGCGGGAATACGCAAATACTGTAAGGCGGACGATGACGCTATGGAGCTTTTGCATCTTGCGTACGACTCTATGGGACTTTCCGCGCGAGGATACGACCGCATAATGCGTGTGGCGCGGACTATTGCAGACCTTGACCACAGTGAGATAATCAACGCAGGACATATTGCGGAGGCTATACAGTTCAGAAGCCTCGACCGCAAATACTGGGGAGATGGCGATAACCTTTGATAAGGTTATCGCAGTGATATTTACGCGTAGCGCAAGTGATATTGCCAAGGCAGTGATATTCGCGCATGGCGCGAGTGATATTCTTTGCAGGACAAAGCATGAAGAAATCAATTTGCTGAGAATTTTGTGAGGTGTTTTATTTGACAGAGCTTTTGCTGAGAATGTTCGTAAAGGACAGAGATAATACAAGATCGCCCGAGGTGAGAAGGGCATACGGCACGCTTGGAAGCGTTGTCGGAATAATTTTGAATTTGATATTGGCGGCAGGAAAGTGTCTTGTCGGCGCAATATTCGGCGCGATATCGCTTATGGCGGACGGAATAAACAATCTCTCCGACGCGGGCTCGCAGATAATATCCTTTATCAGCTTTAAGATGGCGGCAAAGCCCGCCGATCGAGACCACCCGTTCGGACACGCGAGGATCGAATACGTCGCGAGTATGATAGTATCGTTTTTCATAATGCTCGTGGGCTGGAATATACTTTCGGACTCGGTGGAAAAGATCTTCGATCCCGAGATCGTGACCGAGTTTTCCTGGCTTATGATAATAGTTCTCGGAGTGTCGGTCATAGTCAAGCTCTGGCTCTGTTTATTTAACAGAAAGCTCGCGGATAAGATAGGCTCGTCGGTCATGAAAGCGACCGCTGCAGATTCACTGTCGGATGCGATAGCGACCGCCGCAGTTCTCGTTGCAATGCTTATCTTCAGGTTTACGGGCTTCGATGCGGACGGATATATGGGTGTAGCGGTTGCGATAGTAATTTTTGTCGCGGGTATCAAGATACTTAACGATACGAAAAATTCAATTCTCGGAGAGGCACCGTCAGAGGAGGTCGTTGAAGGAATAAAACGCATCGTTTCGGAGTTTCCCGAGGCGCTTGGAATACACGATATGGTCGTGCACAGCTACGGACCGGGCAAATTCGTCGCAAATCTTCACATTGAGGTCGACGGCTCAAAGGACATTTTCGAGTCTCACGATATGATAGATATGATCGAGCGCAGACTCAACAAAGAGCTCGGGATACAGTCAAACATTCACATGGACCCGATAGTCACGAACGATGCGGAGGTCAGCGCAATGCGGACGGTCGTTCGCGGACTTATCAAGGAGATAGACGAAAGGCTCGACATCCACGATTTCCGTTTTGTTCGCGGAGTCACGCATACAAATCTCATTTTCGATATCAACGCGCCGTTTGAGGTTCAGATGAGCGACCGAGAGATACAAAATGAAATAGAACAAAAAATACATGAGTATAACGAGATGTTTTTCACCGTCACAACTGTTGACAGAAGTTAAATACAACGTTTTGAATTGAATTGATTGAAAACTTGCAGATTTTTGGCGTTCATATACATAAACGTATTAAAAATTGAAAGTTTACAATTTGTTAATTGCAAATACAAGGCAAAAGCGTTATAATAAAGCATTATTTCAGTAAAATTCCCAAAATCAGCAAAACAATGATGTTCACGGGGAAGGAGGCATACTGTGCAGCTGTATTCGAAAAATCATCAGACAGATCACGATGAGGATATAGAGAAGGAATTTCAAAGCATGCTGGACGACGCGAGGAGCGCGTACGTCATACCCAAGCAGGCTTTTGAGAATTACAGAGTAAAGCGAGGCTTGCGTGAAGCGGACGGCTCGGGTGTTACCGCGGGTGTAACGAGAATAGGAAACGTTCACGGTTACATTATGAGTGAGGGTGACAAATGTCCCGACACGGGAAGACTCGAGTATCGCGGATACGAGATAGCAACTCTGGTAAATAATTTTGTAAAAGAGGACAGATTCGGATTTGAGGAATGTGCGTTCCTGCTTTTCTTCGGACATCTTCCGACTGAGCAGGAGCTTGCGGATTTTAACGATCTGCTCGCCGCATACAGAAGACTTCCGCCCAGATTTACCGAGGATATCATTATGAAGGCGCCATCACGCTCAATAATGAATAAAATGGCATCCGCGACCCTGGCGCTTTACGCGTACGACGACGATCCCGATGATACGAGCCTTGAGAATATGCTCCATCAGAGCATGGAGATAATCGCACGTCTGCCCGTTATCGCGGCGCAGTCTTACGCGGTATATCAGAATGCGTTTTACGATAAGAGCCTGAACATCCACAACCCCAAGGATAACCTTACTACTGCGGAGAATTTCCTGCGAGTGCTCCGTCCCGACAAGAGCTATACCAAGGAGGAGGCGAGGCTTCTTGACCTCTGCCTTGCTGTACACGCAGAGCACGGAGGAGGAAACTGCTCCACGTTTACCTGCCGTGTGCTTTCAAGCTCGGGAACCGATACCTACAGCGCGATAAGTGCTGCGATAGGTGCGCTCAAAGGGCCCCGTCACGGTGGCGCGAACATAAAGGTGCAGGAGATGTTCGATTGCATCAAAGAAAACGTGCAGAACATCAAGGACGATGAAGAGGTAGCCGCATTCCTCTTAAAGATACTCAACGGCGAGGCAAACGACGGCTCGGGACTCATCTACGGCATGGGACACGCGATCTACACCAAGAGCGATCCGCGTGCAGAGATGCTCAAGACCTACGCAAAGAAGCTCGCTTTTGAGAAGGGCTACGGAGACGATTTTGAACTTCTTGAGAAGATAGAAAGCATCACACCTCAGCTCTTCAGAGCATACAAGGGAATTGACAAGGATATGTGCGCAAACGTCGACCTATACTCCGGTCTTGTTTACCGTATGCTTGATATTCCTACAGAGATGTACACACCTCTCTTTGCAATCGCGCGTGTTGCGGGTTGGTGCGCTCACAGAATGGAGGAATATTGCACCTCCAACAAGATAATCCGTCCTGCGTACAAGTGCATCGCAAAGCCGAGAGACTATCAGTCTTTGGTTGACAGATATTAAAATAATTCGAAAATCTCCTCGATCATCGGGGAGATTTTTTTGTTTGCGGTTGTATTTATAGGCTTGCAAATCATATATTTCTTTAGGACAAACCTAAAGGGAGTGATTATTATTACAGTAACGGAGAAGAAGGAAAAAACCGCTCTTACGCAAACCCCGAGGGGACTTTGTGAGAGCGAGGTCATCGAGTCGCGAAGAAAATATGGCAGAAATATAATGTCAAGCGCAAAGAAAAAGAGCTTTATGCGCCGCTTTTTCGAAAACCTCGGGGACCCTGTGGTGCGAATACTGATAGGTGCTCTGATAATCAACGTGATATTTATGTTCAAGAACGCAAACTGGGTGGAGAGTGCGGGGATCGCCATTTCGATCCTGCTTGCGACCTTCATTTCGACTATCTCGGAGCACGGCTCGCAGGCGGCTTTCGAGCGACTCTGCCGCGAGGGTGGGCAGACCTTGTGCCGCGTGATAAGAGAGGGAGAGGTACGCGAGATAGCCGTGGGAGACGTAGTTGTGGGAGATATACTGACCGTCGGAGCCGGGGAGCAGATATCTGCTGACGGAGAGCTTATCTCGGGGGCTCTTACCACTGACCAATCGAGTATGACGGGGGAGAGCAAGGAGGTAAAAAAGCGTGCGCGAACGCAGACGGACAAGACTGATGCCACCCCGTCCTCGTCATATTATTGTCTGCGCGGATGCACGGTGATCTCGGGGAGCGGACTGATATCGGTCAGCCGAGTGGGAGACTCAACAATGCTCGGAGGCATCTCACAGGAGATACAGACCGACACGCGCTCAAGCCCCTTGAAGATCAGACTTGAAAAGCTGGCAAAACAAATAAGCGTGCTCGGGTACGTGCTTGCCGCGGCGGTGGCATTTGCGTATCTGTTCAACATTTTCGTTATAGACAGTGCGTTCGATACCGAGATAATCAAATATAAGCTGACAAGTCTGTCATTCCTTTTCTCGCACCTCTATCACGCGCTAACGCTTGCGCTGACAGTCATCGTTGTAGCCGTCCCGGAGGGACTTCCGATGATGATCGCTGTCGTCCTTTCATCAAACATCAAGCGAATGGTGAAGGATAACGTACTTGTGCGCAAGCCTGTGGGGATCGAGGCGGCAGGGAGCATGAATATACTTTTTACCGACAAAACGGGAACTCTGACCGAGGGAAAGCTGTCTGTCGGCGGAATATACCTCGGTGATGGAACCTCGGTGTCGGATGTGAAGAGCCTGAAAAAGCACAAGGGCGCGTATGAGAGCTTTGTTCTCGGCGCTTATGCCAACACGTCAAGCCTTTCGGGAAGAAACACGTCGGGAAAGCGCGACGCGCTCGGCGGAAACTCTACCGACAGAGCTCTTATGCTTTCGGCAATGGAGACGGCAAGAAACGCCCCTGCCTTTTTTTGCCTAGACAAGCTTGAATTTGACAGCGCAAGGAAATATTCCTCCGCATTAGTCAGTACAGACGGCAAAAAGAAGCTGCTTGTCAAGGGTGCACCCGAAAAGATATTGCCGCTTGTGAGCGGATATATATCACAAGACGGAGATGTAAGACCTGTTTCGCGTAAAAAATGCGCGGAGATATGCGAAAATCTGACCTTGAGAGGCAAAAGAGTTATCGCGATAGCCGAGGGTGACGGGGGCGGTCTTTCGTCCTGCAGAAGTGCCGGATCTCTTGACGGACTTACGCTTATCTGCCTTGCGTATCTTGAGGACAGGGTAAGAGCGACGGCAAGAGAGTCGGTGGAGAGACTTACGCGCGCAGGTGTTGGGGTGGTGATGATAACGGGAGATAACCGCGACACCGCCGCCGCGATCGCGCGCGAATGCGGAATAATGAGGCGCGAGCGCGACGTAGTGATGACGGGAGAGGAGCTGGCACTACGTTCGGATGCCGAGCTCAAGGCGATATTGCCTCGGCTTTGTGTTGTGGCAAGGGCTCTCCCGAATGACAAAAGCAGACTCGTGCGGATATCGCAGGAGCTTGATCTCGTCGTCGGAATGACGGGTGACGGAATAAATGACGCACCTGCGCTGAAGCGCGCGGACGTTGGATTTTCGATGGGAAGCGGAACGCAGGTAGCAAAGGATGCGGGAGATATCATCATAATCGACAATGACCTTTCCTCGATCGCAAAGGCAGTGCTGTACGGCAGAACGGTCTTTAAGAGCATACGAAAATTCATCTCTCTTCAGCTGACAATGAATCTGTCCGCGGTCGGTGTCTCGATCATCTGTCCGTTTTTAGGCTTTGAGGCACCCGTTACCGTCGTGCAGATGCTCTGGATAAACATAATTATGGACACCCTGGGAGGACTCGCATTTGCGGGCGAGGCTCCGCTTGCGTCTTATATGGAGGAAAAACCGAAGAGGCGCGACGAGAGCATCCTTTGCGGATATATGATAAATGAGATCCTGCTCGGGGGGGCGGCGACGGTCGCGCTGTGTATCGCGTTTTTGAAGGTTCCGCAGATAACGAGCATATTCAGAATGAGCGAGGGGAATATTTGTCTGCTCACGGGTTTTTTCGCGCTTTTCATCTTTGCCTCTGTGTTTAATTGCTTCAACGCAAGGACCGACCGACTGAATCTTTTTGCCGGTATTGCCAAAAACAAAGCGTTTATTTTGATAATGAGCGCGGTGCTTGCCGTTCAGGTGGCATTCGTTTATCTTGGAGGAGCTGTGTTGAGAACGACTCCGCTGACTCTCTGTGAGCTTGTCACCACCGCAGCCATGGCGCTCCTCGTCTTTCCTGCGGAGCTTATCCGAAAGCTTATCTGGCGGCTTTTCTTCGGCAAGAGAGGATACTAAAAAATCTCTTGACAAAAGCATGTCTATTTGGTAGAATATAATCGTATAGATATGTTTAAATGAAGGGGAAAACTATGACCAACAGAGAAAGATTTATAGATATTTACAAGACAAAAATAAAAAGGGAGGGCGCGGATAAGCTTTTAGCATATCTTTGCTCCGAGGGAAGCGACTTTTTTACCGCTCCCGCATCGACAAGATACCACGGCAATTACGAGGGGGGACTGCTTGAGCATAGCCTGAACGTTTACGACTGCCTGTGCGATATAATGAGCCGCCCGAGAGTCAAGGAGCAGTACGGAATAGAGTACAGTGAGGAGAGCATTGCGATCGCCGCACTTCTGCATGACGTTTGCAAGATCAATTTCTATAATGTAAGCTTTCGAAACGTGAAGAACGAAATGGGAAAATGGGAGTCGGTTCCTTTCTATACGGTCGAGGACAATCTTCCTTACGGACACGGAGAAAAGAGCGTGTATATCGTTTCGGGATATATGAGGCTTACTCGCGACGAGGCTTTTGCCATCCGCTACCACATGGGCTTTTCCGCGGATAAGGATAACCCCGGAAACGTCGGAAAGGCTATGGAGATGTTTCCGCTTGCCTTCTTCTTAAACTGTGCCGACACGGAAGCGGCATATTTCGTGGAAGGCTCAAACAAATAAACTGAACGGAGAAAAATATGACTTACGATAAAAAAAGGCTTGTCGATCTCGCTTGCGAGGCAAGACATAAGGCGTATTCACCCTATTCGCATTTTTGCGTAGGCGCGGCGCTCCTTTGCGCTGACGGAGAGATCGTATTGGGCGCAAATGTTGAAAATTCCTCGTACGGCGCGACAAACTGTGCCGAGAGAACGGCATTTTTCACCTCGCTCATGCAGGACAGACGGGATTTCACCGCCATGGCGATCGTCGGTGCGAAGAGGGGGGAGGAGATAAGCTCCTATTGCGCCCCCTGCGGAATCTGCCGACAGGTGATGGCGGAGTTCTGCAAAGCAGACTTTGAGGTGTTGCTCTATGATGGTAAAGATATAAAGACATACACACTGTCAAGCCTTCTTCCCGAAGCGTTTGACAAGGATAATCTTTGAGGATAAAAATGGACGAAAAAAAGAAAAGCTCAGCTCCCGCGCCGAAATATGCGGCGAGGAACTGCGAGAGCTGTGAATTTTACGATTACGACGAGGATTGGGGAGAGTACGTCTGCTCAATTTCGCTCGACGAGGATGAGATGATCGATTTTCTCGGAGGAAACACGAAGGGATGCCCGTATTACCGTTATTACGACGAGTACAAGAGCGTCCACAAACAAATATAAGGAATGGAAAAGGAAAATGGCAAATAAAAATCCAAGCAACGTAGGCGAGAAGCAGAGATACGGACAGATAAGCAAAATAGTTATTCTATGCATAGCTTGTTGCATACTTATGGGAGTAATGCTTGCAATGTACAAGGGAATAGTTCCCGATGCACTTGCAGAATTTGAGGAAAAGGGAAAGATGGAGAGTACTGCGTGGTTTGTAAAATACGCATCGCTCCTGCCTCCCGTCATTCTTTTGGCTGTGGTTATTACTGTCGCATACCCCCGTTCGTCCTACGTGCCTGTCAGAACACAGTATGATAAGGCAATAGTTGTCGGCATAACGTTTGCATTTACGTATATAGTGCTAATGTGCGCTATGCTGCTTTCAAGCCCGGGATGGAATCTTCCCGCGCCCGATACCGAGGAAGAGGTCAAGACCGCGTTTGAGATATGCGCGCCGTGGTTTGTCGCCCAGGTCGTTCCTTTCATCATTCTTCTGTCTTATCACCTTGTAAGAGCGTCAAGCGAGAAGAAGGAGCTTTGCGAGAATGAAGATTAAGCTGATTTCGCTTCTTTCTCTGCTTCTTTGTTCCTTTTTGTGCGTGTCATTCATCGGATGCTCGGATGCATCGGGCGAGGATGAAAGCACCAAAGAGCCAGAGTTACAGGAGACGTTCGAGCCTGCCTTAAACAGCGGAGAAAAGAGCGAATTGTATAAAAGATACGCGGAATATAAAGAGAATTCCGAACTCGCCTTTAAGGCAAATTCTCCCGCATCACCAGATAGCTTCGTTTTTGACACGAGCTGTGAGGGTGTAACGATAAAGGAATACGTTGGCGAGGATAATATCGTCGTCGTGCCAGGCGAGATCGGCGGTATTGCCGTCACGCACATCGAGGCAGGCGCGTTTTCGGGCAAAAACATAAGAGCGCTTTATATCCCCGATTCAATTGAATATATCGCCGACGGATTGCTTGTCGGATGTGATTCTCTGGCTACGTTGCGTATTCCGCGCCTTGGTGAGCAGAAGGAGAATTTTCTTGGTAGATTGTTCGGCGCAACAGCACCTGATGAAAACGCGGTCAAGGTTCCCCCGAGCCTCGATATGCTTATCCTCGGAGAAGGAACGAGCACGATATCTGCCGATGCCTTTCTCGGATGTAAGACCCTCTCGGCAGTTATCTTGCCCGATAGTGTGGAGAGCATAGGGGACACGGCATTTTACGAGTGCCTTGATCTTGTCTATCTCTCGCTTGGAGGTGGAGTTAAGGAAATAGGCGAATATGCCTTTGCATATTGCAGAGCAATGTACGGTATAGATATTTCGACCGCAGAAAAGGTCGGAAGAGGCGCACTGTTCGGTTGTACCGCGCTAAATAACGTTAAGCTCACGACACAGGAAAACGACTTCTTGGGCAGAATTTTCGGTGCGGAGAAGCCCGAATATAACGCGGACTTTGTTCCTGGGTCACTTCGAATCGTAGAGATAGCCGAGGAAAGTAAAACAGTCCCCGACAGAATGTTCTCGTCGTGTAAATACATAACAGAGATAATACTTCCAAAGTCTCTTGAAAGCATTGGTATAAGAGCATTTTATGCCTGCCGTTCGCTTGGCAAAATAGATATGACTTCTGTAAAAACAGTATCCGACGATGCGTTCTTCGGATGCGACAATCTCGTCGCGGTCGAGCTTGGAAATGCTCTCGAATACCTTGGAATGCAAGCGTTTTTCGGTTGCAGATCGTTAAGATCCGTAAGCCTTCCAAAAACTCTCACAGAGCTGAAACCCTCAACCTTCTGTTCCTGCTCATCTCTTGTCACCGTCGAGCTTGGAGGAGTCAGAAGGATAGGCAAGGATGCTTTCGCGGGATGCACAAGACTCACACCCGTGTCTTGTGAGGAAATAGAAATTGCAGAGGGCAACGACGCACTTCTGCCAAATTAAAAAATGAAAAAGAAAATAAAAGTAATAATAATCATTTCGGTCGCGCTGGTGCTGCTTACAGCAACCGTCAGCGTGATTGCGGCAAATTACCATCACATCTACGTTTTTTCCGAAACAAAAGGCTTTTTCAGAACACCGCTGACTATAGAAAAGGCGGATGTGAACGGATTTTGCGAATACAGCCTTGACGAACTGAGATCGGATGAACGTGTCAGCTTCGACCAAAGCCTTATGCTCGTCAACACAGAGTATATGCTCGCAGAGGATTTTGTCCCGGACGTGCTTGAATACAAGGATACGACCGTGTATATGAGCAGATGTATGCTTGAGGCGTACGCAAAGCTCTCGGAGGCAGTCAGAGAGAAAACGGGCAAAAAGCTCTACGTTTCAAGCGATCTGAGGACAAAAGAGGAGCAGGAAGCACTTTACCTGGAGGATCCGCTGACCGCAACGGTTCCGGGGGCAAGTGAGCACCAGACGGGACTCGCGCTCGACGTTTACGTGGCATATTACGCAGGAGACGGATTTGTAAAGTCTCCGTCGGGAAGATTTGTCAATTCCCACGCGCACGAATACGGATTTATCATCCGCTATCCCTCCTATGCCGAGGACGTTACGGGCATCAGATTTGAGCCGTGGCATATAAGATACGTAGGGCATCCGCACTCGGACGCGATCTATCGCAACCATACAACGCTTGAGGAGTATATCGAGAGTCTTGAGATAGGCGAATGGTACGAGATCGACGGATATCTTGTGTCAAGACAAACCGTTGGAGAAGCTCTTACCCTTCCAAATAATTTTGAGTCCTGCATAATTTCCCCCGACAACACGGGTTGTTACATAGTAACCATAGATAAGTAAAATAATCCTCACCGCTCGGTGAGGATTATCTTTTTTATTTTCTTAAATTTCTCATAGAATTCAGTATCGCGAGTACAGCCACACCGACGTCGGCAAAAATTGCCACACCGAGACCGACAAGACCGAGCGCTCCGAGGATGAGAGCCAAAGCCTTTACACCGAGCGCAAATACGATGTTCTGCACAACTATGCGGCGAGTTCTGCGTGAGAGCAGAATGGTGTCGCATATTTTGTCAAGCTTGTCGTCCATAAGGACGATATCAGCTGCCTCGATGGCGGCATCCGAGCCAAGCGCACCCATCGCGATTCCAATATCTGCGCGCGCTAATACGGGCGCGTCGTTGATGCCGTCGCCAACGTATGCGACAAGACCGTCAGATTCACCGATTATCGATTCAAGAGAGGATACCTTGTCCGAGGGGAGAAGCTCTGCATAAAAAGCGTCGAGTGAGAGGGAGGAGGCAACTCTTTGAGCCTCGCTTTTTTTGTCTCCCGAGAGCATAACAGCGCGCTTGATACCGACCGAGCGCAGTTTTTCTATCGATCCGCGTGCGTTCTCCTTGGGTGTATCGGCAACGGTGATGTATCCCGAAAGTCTGCCGCCAAGCGCGACGAATACGACCGAGCAGTGATCAACGGGGGGGACGTCTATGCCGTTTTCACGCATAAGTCTCTCGTTTCCGACAAGCAAGACCTTGCCAAAGAACGATGCCCTCACCCCAAGTCCCGAAAGCTCTTCAATGCTGTCAAGGTCTCTGTGAGGCTCAATTTCTTTCGCATCACAGTATTTGCGTATAGCCTCGGAAATCGGGTGAGTTGAGTATTTTTCAGCCGCACACGCGAGAGAAAGAAGAGCATTTTCGTCCTCTCCATCCTCGCATACTACCTCGGTGACCTTAAAAACACCTTCGGTCAAGGTTCCCGTCTTATCAAATACCACCGTGTCGCACCGCGAGAGCGCGTCAAGATAGTTTGAGCCTTTTATAAGGATTCCGCGCGACGAAGCTGACCCGATACCGCCGAAATATGAAAGAGGAACCGAGATGACGAGTGCGCAAGGGCAGGAAATGACCAAGAATGTCATAGCTCTCATGACCCATTCGCGCCACACGGACGGGTCTGAAATGCCCGTAAAGATCGGAGGGATCACGGCAAGGAGTAAAGCGCCGATAACTACCGTGGGTGTGTATATGCGTGCAAATCGGGTGATAAAATTCTCGCTTTGCGATTTGTTTTCTGCGGAGCTCTCGACAAGCGCGAGTATTCTTGAAACAGTCGACTCGGAGAATAGCTTTGTTACTCTTATTTTGAGTATTCCGCCCTCGTTTACACAACCGCTGAGAGCCTCGTCTCCAACCGTTACCTCGCGGGGCAGCGATTCACCCGTGAGAGCCACGGTGTTGATCGAGCTTTTACCTTCAACAATAATTCCGTCAAGAGGGATCTTTCCGCCCGGCTTTACGACAATAACGTCGCCGACTCCGATCTCCTCACATTCTACCTCGCAAAGCTCTCCATGCTCATTTTCAATAAATGCCGTGTCCGCGCGTATCGAGACCAGGCTTTTTATCGAATTGCGGCTCTTTCCCACGGCAATATGCTCAAAGAGCTCGCCGACCTGATAAAAGAGCATAACGAATACGGCTTCTGCGTATTCTCCCGTTGCGAATGCGCCGACCGTTGCTATTGACATAAGGAAATTTTCGTCAAAGACCTGACCGTGCGCAATATTTCTTGCCGCCTTGTAAAGTACCGCGTACCCAACGGGAATATACGGGGCAAGGTAGCAGAGAAGAGGAAACAGATCGAATCCGAAAAGGGAAATAACAAAGGGAAAGCCCAAGATCTTTTCGATGGCAACAACGATTGCAAGCAACAGAACTGATACGATTATCCGTATCAGCTGCTTTTTTTCTTTTCTTTTCATTTCACATTACTATGCGGCAGTCGGGCTCTATCTTCTTGATCGCCTTTTGAGCCGCCTTAAGTATCTTGTCAAAGTCCTTTTCGTCAGCCTCGATAGTGAGCTTTTGTGTCATAAAGCTGACCTTAGCCTCAATAACACCGTCTATCTTGTTGATAGCGGCTTCCATTTTTGCCGCGCAGTTTGCGCAGTCGAGCTCTTCAAGTGAATAGATCTTTTTCATGATCTGCCTCCAAAAATTTCGTTTATGTGTTGATTTGCCATGTTTATTATTATTTTTACGTGCTCGTCGTCAAGCGAATAGAGGACCGACTTGCCGTTTTTGCGGAATTTTACCAGGTGAGCGTTTTTGAGTACGCGGAGCTGGTGAGAAATTGCCGACATGCTCATAGAGAGCTTTTCGGAGATGTCGCAAACGCACATCTCACCCTCAAAGAGAAGGTATAAGATCTTTATTCGGGTGCTGTCGCCCATGACCGAGAAGAACTCGGCGAGATCGAAAAAGTGCTCGTCGTCGGGCAATTCGATCTTGTCTATGACATCGTGGTGAGTTTCGTGAGCGGTGCAGAGCGGAATAGAATCATGCTCGTGTAACATATTATATGCTCCTTATTCATTATACTTGAACAATTGTTCAACTGTTAATAAAATTATATCACGAAAATCAAGTTATGTCAATAAAAAACGGAAAATGTTATAAAAATTTTCTAGTGACCCTTGACAGCGTAACAATGTTATGATATAATATCACCGTAACAATGTTACGCAGAGGAGGTGCAAAATGGGGAACGACAATCTGATCTCCAAAAAAGAGCTTTTGGAGAGATACGGAATTTCCTACGGTGCGTTGTACAGATGGAAGAGAAAGGGGCTTATTCCTGACGAATGGTTCATCAAAAAGTCGACCGTCACGGGACAGGAGACCTTTTTCCCCGAAAAGCTTGTATGCGAGAGAGTTGAGATGATCCTGCTCAAAAAGGAGGATGTCCTTCTTGACGAGCTCGCGCGCGAGATATCAAGCGAGGAAGAAAAGAATGAATTTATCATTCTGAACACGGTGTTCGGGGAAAAAAGCTTTCGGCTGTGCGACGTAAGATCAATAGAGATAGTTGACAGACACGGAAATAAGACTGATATTATCACGTATATAAAAAAAGCATTGAAGAATAAGGAGTAAAGAATTATGAATATTTCGGGAAGCGGACAAGTAGCCGCAGGAGAATACAACGAAAAGATATCAATAAGCGGAAGTGGAAGAATAAACGGCAACGTGCGTTGCATAGGGGTTTCTTGCTCTGGATCAATGAGGAGCGTCGGAGACCTTGAATGCAGCGAGAACGTTGGTGTATCGGGATCGGCTCATTTTGAAAAGAGCATCGCAGCAGATAATCTTTCGGTCAGCGGCTCTGCTCGAATTGACGAAGACGTAAAGGCAAAGGGAAGCATCAAGATATCGGGATCTGCGAAAATAGGCGGAAGTGTCAAATGCTCACTTCTTTCTTGCTCCGGCAGCGTGGATATCGGAGGCGAAGGCGAGGCAGAGGAGATACGAGTTTCGGGTAGAATAAACTGTGCGGGACTCCTTAACGCAGAAAAAATCACGATCAGACTCGACGGATTTAATATAACGAGCAGGATAGGATCAATTGGCGGCGGAGAGATAATGATAAGCAACGACCGAAAGGGAGAGCGAATATCGCGCCTTCCGCTCCTAAAGAAGCTTGTAGGAAACGGAGGCACGGTCTTAGTGGATGAGCTTGTCGAGGGTGACGTGGTTGCAATAGAGAGCGTTAAATCTCCCAGAGTAGTTGGAAGAGTAGTTGCAATAGGAGCCGATTGCGAGATCGACCTCGTGCAGTACAGCGAGGAGATAGAGATTGACCCGTGCGCAAAGGTCACAAAATACGAGAAGATTTAATACTTCAAATTTTGATTTATCGGTCTGTTAAGCCTTCCCCAGCGGGGAAGGGGGACCGCGCAAGCGGTGGATGAGGAGGTCGCCCTATTGTGGTTTTCACATCTTTCAAGGGCATCGTTTCGATGCGAAAGAATCCTTATGCCACAAGACAAAATCCATAGTATTCCCGTGAAGTACACACCTATGGCGACCTCCTCATCCACCACCTTCGGTGATCCCCCGTAAAGCGCGTTTTGCTTGCAAAAGGTGCTACGAGGGCTCGCCCGAGTTGTTCTCCGCTGGAGAAAGCTGTTCGCTAAACTGCAATTTATACATCAAAAAACGGAGAGATTTTTACGATCTCTCCGTTTTACTATTAACTTTAACTCAAAGTAAATGTACCGGCATTTTTTCACCGACCTGGACCTTCTCAAATCCGCTGTTTTCCTTGTGACCCGTAACGGCGGCAACAGTCTCGGGCGAGACGTTCGCAAGCACCGCAGTGTCAACCAAAGGTGTTGAAGGAGCTTCGGTGGGAGGCGTGAGCTTTACAGTCACGGTCTCCGTTTTTGGTGTCGGCTTCTTTGCCGCAGGCTTTTTCGCGGTGGAAGTCGCAGGCTTCTTTGCCGCTGTGGAAGAAGCTTTCTTTGCGGTAGCCTTGGGAGCGGCAGCACTTGTAGCTACAAGCTCGGGGGCTATGTTCTTTTCTGTTGTTTTTTCAGGCTCTGCCTGCTTTGCAACTCTTTTAGTGATGCTATCCTTACCTATCGGCATATTTTTCGATCTCCTTTGCCATTTCCATATATTCTTGTGCCGCACGGCTTGATCTCTTGTAGACCATTACGGGCTGGCTGTTATCCTGTGACCATTCAACGTTCGCGTCAATGCGGATTATCGTATCGAAAAGCCTTACGTTATCGAGAGACGAGAGCGTCTCGACGGTCTGTTTGAAGTAATTTTTGCGCTCGCTCGCCTTTGTAATGGCAATGCCCATAAGCTCGAGCGCAGGGGATATGAGCTTGACCTGCTCGTAGAATTCAAACATGTTTGCAAGTCCGAAAAGTCCCCAGGGCGAAGCCTCAACAGGAATTACGAGAAAGTCGGAGGCACACATAATGTTCATTACCCAACAACCAAGAGTCGGAGGCGCGTCGATGAGTATGTAGTCGTATTTTTCCGATTCCTTGATCGACTTAAGCCCCTGACGGAGAATGAACTCTCTTTGCCACTTAGTGAAAAGCTGGAACTCAATTCCGCTCATAAGCGTCGAGGACGGAATGATGTCAAGCCCATCGTAATTCGTGCTTACGACAAAATCGGTCAGATCCTTCTGTTCAACTACACCGGTGTAAATATTCTTGCCGCTCTTTGCCATTTCAAGCGAGGTCTCGTCATCGAAGAACTGCAGAGTAAGATTCATCTGCATATCCGCGTCGATAAGAAGCACACGCTTTCCGAGCGTGGAGAGCGAATATCCGATATTCGCGCAGGTAGTGGATTTTCCGCTGCCGCCCTTATTGTTGGCAAAGCAGATAGTTTTGGTTGTTGACATATTTTCCCCTTTCGCCTTCCCCGAGGGGAAGGGGGACCGTTTGCATAGGCTGTGGAGGTCGCCCTCAAGAAAACGAAACGGTCATAATTATTTATTTAGGTAATCGATTATTGTATCAAGTCCCTCGCGTGTATAGGAGCTTACGTAGAAAAGCTTGTCCTTTTCGACTCCGCAGTTAAGAAGCCAACGCTCCGCAAGCGGAATATTGGCATCTTCCTTGTCGATGCCCGAAATGATACCGATAACGTCGCGGTTGACGTGGTGCGTGCAGTTTGGCGGAAAAACGCAGAAGGGCTCGTTCGCGCTTACCACAAGTCCTATAACGTCCGCCTCGTAGGAATAGACCGCCAGAGCCGCCGCCAAGGTATGCACCTCGGTATACTCGCCGGGCGTGTCTATTATCGTATCCATATAATTTATGTACTGCGTCTTGCAGTAGTGGAGCTGCTCACCCTTGAGGGCTTGCGTGAGCGTAGTCTTGCCCGCGGCAACTCTACCCATCAAAATGAGCTTTTTCATCAGGTTCTGGTCATTTCACACACTGTGAATTTTAGGGTGTTTCTGAAATACTCGGTAATAGCCGTAAACGAAGCCTCGACCTCTGCGACCTTGCCCGTTATAATAAGGGTGCCGGAGAAACGGTCAACGAATCCGAGATCCGCGCCCGAGGATTTGAGCGCGATATCGGCGGTAATGACCGCGGTCTCGGCGGGGCTGACGGTGAGAACACCGATAGCTGCCTTCTCATAGTCGAGCTTGGGGTCAAGTCCGAGCTTCTGATAGAGCGTAGGGTCGGGGTTGGCGATGATGTGCGCCAGAGTGATCTGACGACCGGGCACCAGCTCCTGTACTATTCGCATTTTATCTTGAAATTCAAATGAATTTGACATTTTTGATCTCCATAGTGGGTATTATTCTTCTTTTGTCTTTTCGTCCTCGACGCGCTCAAACTTTGCACCGTCGGGAAGATCGACGTACATAAACTGGTCAGACTCTGTGGCAAGGAAGAACAGCTTGCCGTCACGGTATTCAAACTTGAACGTATATTGAGACGTACCGCTCAACGTGGGTATCTGATTATCCGTTAACGTGATCAGATTTTTGTCAAGCGTATACGTGCCGTGTCCGATATGACTGCTGACCATAGTTTCATAGTATGTGTAGGTTCCGTCCTCATACAAAGTAATTGAAAAGGAATCATACCCGTTGTCATTCATACGGCAATAGAAGCCGCATACTTCCTTTGGGTCGATAGCCTTGACAGTCTCGCTTTCGGTTTCATTCTGCTTGCCCGTATCACACGAAACGAGGGAAAACAGCAACACGAGCGCAGTCAATAGTATAATAAAAAACTTTTTCATATACTTATCCTCCGATCTGCACGTGCAGATTGGGAGCGGCTCTCTTTGCGACCTTTAAAAGATCAGCCATGAGCTCATTCGTCGGCGGCTCAATGCCGTCCATAAGGTATTTGCGACCGAGCCCCGTGTACTTGTCCTGACCGAGACGGTGATAGGGAAGCAGATGAAGCTCCTTGACACCGGGCAGACTTGAAGCAAATCTCGCGATCGCCGAAATTTCATCGGGAGTCGCGTTGAAGGTCGGTACGGTGGGAACGCGGATTATAAGATCACGCGCGTTTTCCGCGATAAATCTCGCGTTCTTGAGTATCTGTTCGTTGGGCTTGCCCGTGAATTCCTCGTGCTTCTTTGAATCCATGTGCTTGATGTCCATAAGGAAATGGTCAACGTGGGGAAGAAGT
Source organism: Eubacteriales bacterium (assembly GCA_045132775.1). Taxonomy (GTDB): domain Bacteria; phylum Bacillota; class Clostridia; order Oscillospirales; family CAG-272; genus SVTX01. The sequence goes on along the minus strand of JBGUSX010000075.1, from coordinate 16,714 downwards.
CTCGCTACTACGTCGTGGCTGGCAAATGCCGTCGTCTCGATCGCGGTGTTGAAGCCGTAATCGTGGCAGGCGCGCAAAAGAGCCTCGGAAAAGTCGGGTTGAGCCATACACTCACCACCCGAAAGAGTTATTCCGCCTCCGCTGCGCGAGTAATAGATTCTGTCCTTGGATATCTCATCCATAAGCTCGCCGACGGTAACGTCGCGACCCATGATCTCTTTCTTGCCTGCGCGGAACATCTCCTGGATCGCATATTCCTGCGACTCGGGGTTGCAGCACCATTTACAACGAAGGTAGCAGCCCTTCAAAAATACTATAGTTCTGATTCCGGGACCGTCATGAAGAGAATATCTCTGTATGTCGAATATTCGTCCCGTCTGATCATAAATATTCTGATTCATAACAATCTCCTTCCTTAATAATCAATTTAAGAGGTACTGGCAACACGATAGCCCGAGAGCTATGCACGTGCTTCACGGTATAAACCAATAAACCGTCTTAACTTGTATAAAATATTGTTTGGGGTTTTGAGGGTGTGGGGACGAGTTCCATATAAAGACTCGGACTCCTTGCACGGCAAGGAGCCGTATGCATCAAATTGATTTTGATTAAGTTTTGTTTCACGATGCATACTTGTTCCCCAAACGCATCCCCTCGCATCCCCTCTCACAGTCCCGACTGCTCGGTACGGTTGATGATGTCGTCCTGGAGCGAACGGGAGAGGGTGGTAAAGAGAGCACTGTAGCCTGCAACGCGGACTACGAGAGTCTTGTATTTTTCGGGGTTCTTCTGCGCGTCGAGAAGGGTCTCCTTGGAGACTACGTTGTACTGAACGTGCATACCCTTCTGATCAAAGTAACCGCGGAGGTAGGCGACGAATTTTTCGAGTCCACCCATACCTGCAAGCGCTGAAGGATGGAATTTCTGGTTGAAGAGAGTACCGTTGGAGGCGATACCGTGGTCGAGACGCGCGACGGAGTTAGCCGTTGCGGTCGGACCCTTGACGTCTCTGCCCGAAGCGGGGCCTACACCGTCCGCGATGGGAGTAAATGCAAGTCTGCCGTCGGGAGTAGCACCCGTCTGGTATCCGAGCGGAACGTTAGCGGAAACGGGGTAGAGACCCGCCTGGAACATACCGCCGCGGTTGTTTGTGAAGTTTTCAAAGGGCTTTGTGTATGTATTTCCGACCTCACGCGCGAATGCGTCGACCTCGGGAATGTCGTTGCCGTACTTGGGAAGAGCGGCGATCATATCAAGGATCTCCTGATATCTCGCCTTTTTGTCTGCGGGAATGCTCTCGGCGGTCGTGATGTTCTGATAGATCGCGCGGATCATATCCTCGTTTACCTGTACACCGTTAGCATCAAGCTGACGCGCAACCTCGGTCGTGAGCTCAAGAGCCTTCTTTGGGATAAGACCCTTACCGAAGTTGTCGGCAAGTGCCTGCTTCATCTCCGCCATAGAGACCTTCTTTTCCTCGAATACGAGTGTCTTCATAGCGAGGAGCGCATCGGTCATGTTTGCTATACCGAAGCCCTGAGGACCTGTGAAGTTATAGTGCGCGCCGCCTTCCTGGAGCGAGATTCCGCGCTCGATACAGTCGTTGCAAAGGCAGGACTGGAAGGGGAGAGGACAGCGAACGCTGTGCGCGTAGTCGACCGCGTTGTCAGCGTGAACCATCATCTCTATCATATTGAGCTGTTGAGCCTTGTAAGCCTCGAAGAACTCCTCGAACGTGGTCATCTTCTCAACGTCACCGGTCTGAAGTCCGATAAGCTCGCCCTTGTCGTATCCGTTTGAGAATACGAGCTCGAGCGGACGGCACATATTGAAGAATGCCGCGTCGTGCCAGCCGTCAGTCCTAGCACCCTTCTGGGGCTCAACGCAACCGATTATGCAGTAGTCGCGCGCATCTTGAAGAGTAAGACCTCTCGACATGATCGAGGGAATGATGACCTCGTCGTTATAGAATGCGGGAACGCCCAAGCCCTCACGGGTGACCGCCGCCGCCTTGATAAGCAGATCGTGGGGAGTCTTGTTCCATACGCGGATGGAGAGGGAAGGCTGGGGAAGACGAACGTGAACCGTCGCCTCCATGCACATGTAGGAGAGCTCGTTTGTAACGTCAACACCGTCCTCGTTCTGACCGCCTACGATGAGGTTCTGGAAGAGTCCGTAGCCTGCGAATCCCTCGGCAGAAGCCGCATCGCGAACCTTGTTGAGATCGTTGAGCTTGACCCAGATGCAATCGATATATTCCTGCGCGGATGTGATAGTCTCGCGTCCGCTGTCAATGTCTTTTTTGAAGAAGGGGTACATGTACTGGTCAAAGCGTCCGGGCGAGATCGAGTGTCCGCTCGACTCACACTGAAGGAGCTGCTGAATGAACCAGAATGCCTGGCAAGCCTCGTAGAAGGAGCGAGCAGGCTTTGCGGGAACGTGAGCGCAGGTCTCGCTGATGCGGATAAGCTCTGCGCGACGGACAGAGTCGGTGCAAGCATCGGCTTCCTTCTTTGCAAGTGCACTGTATCTCTTTGCATAAGTGATTACAGCCTCACAGCTCTCGATCGCAGACTCAAGGAAAGCCTTGCGCCTTAAGTAATCTCCGCTACCTATGTAAAGCTTAGAGAGAGCCTCGCGGCACTCTGCCATAACGCCCTCAAGACCGGAATTTAACACCTTCGCGTAATCAACGTTGATGTGTCCGATTCCGTTATAGAAATAGTTTCCAACGGTGAAAATGCCGTGATTGAGGAATACGTCAAGCACCTTCTTGTCCATACTCTCAGCCGCAAGGTCGCTGACCGTCTTGCCCTTCCAGTAAGGATAGACCTTCTTAAGTCTCTCAACCGTCTCGGGAGAGATGTAGAAGGGGTCAGCCTCACGCGTAGCAACGGTGTCGTATTCCTTTTCAAGCCACTCAAAAGAATACTCGGGGAAGGTCTGGCATCCTCTGGGCGCTATCGAGTTACTACCCACGATAAGCTCCTCGGGGCGAATGACTATCGGAATATTCTCCATAATGTGCTTAAATGCAGCCGAACGGCGCCTGATGATCGGCAGACCCTCCGTCGCCTTGTAGCTCTCGGTTATGAGCTCGGCGCGGTCAGCCTCGATCTCGGGCATTTTTGCATATAAATGATCTATAAGCCTCTGAATTCTCGGGCTTTTTTCAATTACAAATTTAATTTGACTCATTAAAATATCTCCTTTGTAGGAAATGAAATTTGTCTTATGTGCCTCGCGCAATATGTTTACGAGGGCGGATTTCATTACATTACCTTAAATGTCTTATATCTGACTCCAAAGTAATTCGTGGGGGGCGGGAATAACTGCGCTGTTGCAGAAAACACCCTGATCCTTTGCGTGCTGACTTCCTGCCTCAACTGCGGCGGTAACGTCACCGACCTCGCCTGTGATAAGGCAGATACCCTTGCCGCCCATACCGCGAGAAGCGCGGAGCTCAAAGATCTCGACCTTTGCGGTCTTGACCGCGATATCAGCCGCCTTGATGATAGAAGCGGCGGAGAAGGTCTCGATAACACCGAGACTTCCTTTCTTTTCCGAAAGAACGGTGCCGAAAAGAGCTGTGATGACCTGCTCGTCGATGCGTCCCATAATGGAAACGTCAACAAGCTTGTCGTCAAAGCGGCTCTTGACGTGCTCGACCGCACTCGTAACGTTCGAGATAGTACCCGTAAGGATCATCTCAAACTTTCCGGGGCAAGCCGCGCGAGCAGAAATGAGGGTAACGCCTGCACTCTTGAGCGCGGCGTCGGTCGCCTCTATGCCCTTGGATATACTTTTAAGTTCAATTACACCAACTGCCTGATACATACTGATGTACAATACCTTTCTTTATGTATTATGCCTCGATAACGATCTTTGTGGGATCGCACGAGATTACCTTACCCGAAATGGATGCGTACTGGGGAACAGAGAGCCCTGCACCTGCCGTAGCGATAAGATCGCCCTCCTTGACCTCGTCTCCGACCTTAACGGCAGGAACCGAAGGAGCACCGATGTGCTGGGAGGTGAGTATCTCAACTCTCTCCGCCGCCATTTTCTTCGGGATATACGTGGGGATCGCGTCAAACTTGAGAACTCCGAGCATGTCCTTCCACTTGCCCGACTGGATCATACGGTAAGGACGGTCGGAATTGACGGGATAATCCTTGTCTGCCACGAATTTTATCTTGTTCTTTGCAAGAATTCCCTTGAGGCTCAAAATAACGTCCTTCGGGGAGATATCCTGACAGCAGACCTCCGCGCAGACTCCGCAGGAGCAGCAGAGCGATGCGGTCGCGATGAGCTCGGGATAATCGGTCGCGGCACTGTTGAGAGCGGCACGGATGAGCTTGTGGGGCTCAAGAGGATAACCGAGCTGATAGCGAGGACACATCTCCGTGCAGCGCGTGCATCCACAGCAAGCGGATGCGGCACGGCGTAGCATGTCGTCAATATTCGTCTGCTTGTTTTCAACGCATCTGGTCGTCTTGGGAAGAACGAGTACGGATTTTGTCGTCTTTCTGATCACCGCGCGGTCGGGGCTCGATATGCTTCCCATAGAGGGACCGCCCTCGATTATCACGTGATCCTTGTCAACGACCACTCCGAGCTTTTTGAAGATCTCGGACACTCTCATGCCGATCGGAACCTTCAAAACAAACTTTTCGGGAATATCACCTGCAACGGTGATCCATTTTTCAGTCACGGGTCTGCCGGCCTCGACCGCCTCATACACGTTGTAAACGGTCTCGGCATTCATAACGATAACTCCCGCGGTGATGGGGAGATTACCCGCCTTGATGAGCCTGCCCGTGCTCTCATATATAAGACCTATCTCGTCACCGATGGGATAGACACTGGGAAGATACTTGATCGAAACGTTTTCGCCAAGCACCTGTCCGTCCTCGTACCCGAGCGCTTCTGCACGGTGGACCTTTATGGATAGGTAGGTGTGTTTAATGTTAGTAGCTGCCATGATAAGCTCGGCACCCTTGACGATCTTCTCCATTTCCTCACGGTTGAGGATGAAGTCGGTGTACATCAAAGGCTCGCACTCGGAGCAGTTAACGCAGAGAAGGTCTGCCGCATCCGATAGCTTTGCGTAGGAGGGAAAGCCTGCGCCGCCCGCACCCACAATGCCGGCATTCTGCATGAGAGCCTTAATATCTATCTTTGACATTTGCCTGCCTTTCGCCGTAAAAACGGCTTGTGCTTACAGATTTTTGAAATAATCTTGTTATTAACTAAACGGATAATTTATTTTACAATCAATTATTGATTTTTGTCTACAACTCCGACAACAACAGCGTCGATGGGGCAGCTCTCGTCGCAGAGAGCCATTCTTGCGCCGCTTCCCGTTGTGATGAGTACCTCTTCGCCGATTCCCGCGCTTACGGTGCGATCAACTGCAACGATGTACTTGTCTGTGAGCTTTGTGTTCTCGATGAGCTGTATTTCAAGGAACTTGAATCCTACCAGCTTGTCAAGCTTGTTCGTCGATACTATATTACCAATAACTTTTCCTCTTAACATCTTCTTTACCTCAACAAATTATTTGACGGGAACAACGGTCGAACCGTTTTTGAAGCCTACAGCGTTTGCGTCGTCGGTGTCAACGTGCATCTCAAGGCGGAAATCCTTGTGAACGCGAACCTGAACGTCGAACCAACGGGTGCGCTTGGTGCCGGTGGTAGCATCAACGTCAATGTAGTCTCCGTCCTTGACACCGAAATGAGCGGCATCGTCGGGGGACATGTGAATGTGACGGTTAGCAATTATACAGCCCTCGCTGAGCTGAACGATACCCTTGGGACCGATGATGGTGATGGGAGCTGAGCCCTGGAGCTTGCCCGACTCACGAACGGGGGGCTTTACCTTGAGGACGTAGGAATCGGTGACTGATATCTCAACCTGGCTTGCGCGACGGAGAGGACCGAGCACGCGAACGCCCTCGATGGAGCGCATGGAAGGACCGACGATGGTCAAGGTCTCCTTGCAAGCGTACTGACCGGGCTGAGAAAGATCCTTGAAGTGTGTCAGATTGTAGCCCTTGCCGAAAAGTATCTCAAGATGCTCTTGAGAGAGATGTATATGCCTGTTTGAAATTCCAACGGGGATCTCGTAGCCGGTCTTTGCAGGTGCAGAGGTACCTTGCGAGCCGGAATTCATTTCGGAAACTATTTTTTTAACGATAGCTTCGATCTCAATATTTGAAATGCTCATTTTTCTGTTTCCTTTCGATTAAAGTACGATTATTTTAATATGAAGCGCACCGATCCCTCGGAGATCTTCATATTAAAATAATCTCCCGTTTCCTGCCCGAATATCGGGCAGGAAACGATGTGATGATATCTGTCACACAGACGCTTGCTGCCTTGCATCGCAATCCTCAACGTCTCTTGCACGCAAGAGACATATCACGCGGCTCTGCCGCATATCACGTCGCAAGGCGACATATCACTTGTCCGAAGGACAAATATCACGTTAATTTTTGTCTTGCAAAAATTAACCGAGAGTGGGGAGAAGCTTGTTAACGTCGGTGTGAGGACGGGGAATAACGTGAGTTGCAACAACCTCACCGAGGTTAGCTGCAGCTGCTCCGCCTGCCTCAACAGCAGCCTTAACAGCGCCAACGTCGCCGCGAACCATAACGGATACGAGTCCGCTACCGATCTTCTCGGAACCGATAAGCTGTACGTTTGCAGCCTTAACCATAGCATCTGCTGCCTCGATCGCTGCTACGAGACCTCTGGTCTCAACCATTCCTAATGCTTCATTCATAGTAAAAATCTCCTTTTTGGATAAATTTTTTTAATTTTTAACGGGAAAACCCGATTTTTTACGATTTTGAGATCAAACTTTATCAGTTTTTATAAATCTCATTATGTCGGCATGCGGACGCGCAATAACCTCCGCGCACGCAACACGACCGACAGCTTTGGCGGCCTCGACTCCCGCCTCAAGTGCGGCAGTGACAGCCGAGACTGAGCCTTCAACGACGACCGTAACGAGTCTGCCACCCAGACGCTTTTCAACGTGGATGAGCTTGACGTTAGCAGCCTTGACCATAGCGTCAAGACCGACGATAGCCGTTACCATAGCTTGAACCTCAAGCAATGCAATTGCATTTTCCATAGCCTTGTCTCCTAAAAAGATTGATATGTCCTAGGACAAGAAATATTTTTTCTTTGCTATCCTTCACTTCGTTTGCTTGCAAACGAAATATCACGCGACTTTGTCGCATATCACGTCGCAAAGCGACATATCACGCGGCATAGCCGCATATCACGCTTTGCGCAGCAAAGCATAGTATATCACTTGTCCGAAGGACAAATATCACGTTAATTTTTGTCTTGCAAAAATTAACCGAGAGTGGGGAGGAGCTTGTTAACGTCGGTGTGAGGTCTGGGGATAACGTGAGTAGCAACTACCTCGCCAAGACGAGCTGCAGCTGCGCCGCCTGCCTCAACAGCGGCCTTAACTGCTCCAACGTCGCCGCGAACCATAACGGAAACGAGTCCGCTACCGATCTTCTCAGATCCGATAAGCTGTACGTTTGCTGCCTTTACCATAGCATCTGCTGCCTCGATTGCAGCTACAAGTCCTCTGGTCTCTACCATTCCGAGTGCTTCATTCATGATTGTTTTCTCCTTTTTATTTTCAAATATTTTTTAAACTTTTTTATTTCCCCGACTTATTTGTCAAGGTTTCTGAATTTATCCCTACCCGTTGCGGTAAGGTCTGCGAACCACTGCACCTGGTCGTCAAGTCCCGCGATCATCTTGGAGGTTATGTAGAGACCGCGTCTCTCTGCTTCCTTGATTCCTGCGTCCATGGCAGACTGAACTGCGCCAGCATTACCCATAAACTTGACTACCATAACGAGCGGTACGGGACAAGCATCCGCATTTGCGGGCTTGTTTTTATCAATGGCTACGACTTTTACGTCAGCCGTTTTAGCAACGACGTCCGCAACTATTATCGAGGTCGTGTAGCCGTAGACCTCTATCATACCGAGTGCTGCCATATTCGGTCACCCCGACATGTCAGTTCTCGTTGATGTAGCAGATCTTGATACCTGCCTGAGCAACGTTTGTCTCCATAGCCTCGTTCATCTTGTCGAGGGGGAAGGAGTGAGTGATGAGATCCTCGATCGGAATGTTCATCTCGCGGCACTGCTTCAAGAATGCCACGGTCTTGGGGTAGTCCTCTGCGGAGTAGTCCCAAGAGCCTACGATGTCGATCTCCTTGTTGCACATAGCGAAGTGAGGGTTGACCTGATACTCTCCGTTGTTTACGAAGAAGCCCATCTCGCACATACCGCCGCCGCGACGGATGTAGCTGTAGATGTCAGCAGCCGCTACGGGAGCACCCGTGCACTGATAAGCGAAGTCAACGCCGACACCGTTAGCAACCGCCTTGACCTTGGCAACTCTCTTGTCGAGAGTGTCCTCGTCGGGACGGCGGAAGCAGATAGTCGTCTTTGCGCCCATCTTCTGAGCCACCTTAAGTCTGTCCTCGTTGCCGTCAACCGCGATGATGTGGTTGATACCTGCAGCGCGGAGAACTGTGATCATAACGAGACCAACGGGACCGCAGCCCTGAACGAGAACCTTGGAGCCGAAGTTGAGAAGTCCTGTTTTCTGACCTCTTTCAAGCGCGTGAACGCAAACGCACGCAAGCTCGAGGATCATTCTCTGCTTAAGATCAAGCTCGTTGACCTGGAAATATGTAGCACCGAGTCCGCCTTTGATCACCATGTAATCAGCGAACCAGCCGTTGACTCTGTTGCCCTCTGCCTCACCTCTCTTGTCACCGATGAGTCCGAAAACTCCCTGGTTGTCACAGAGGTTGGTCCTTCCGGGAACCATGCGGCAAGCGTAGCACTCGCCACAGCTGATAACACTTGTAACGATCTTGTCGCCAACCTTGAGAGGCTTTCCTGCGGTGTCGACCTTTACGTTCTTTCCAATTGCAACGACCTCACCCGTGCCCTCGTGACCGAGAATAACGGGAATGAGACCGAAGGGATCGGACTTCCACTCGTGAACGTCGGTTCCGCAGATACCCGCGCCCTCGACCTTGACGAGAATATCGTCGTCACCGAGAGGGGGAATGGGAAGCTCTTTAACTTCTATCTTCTTTGTATCGGTAAGCATTGCAACGTGAGCTGTGGTTGGGATAGGACCCTGCGCACGAGGAGCAGTTCCGCCCATCGAGCTTATCACGGAGCGAACGATGCTTTCGATCTGGGAAGCTGTAATATCCATTCTTCTGTCTTCCTTTCTTAGATTATTCTGAAGCTGTCGACCATCACGCAGCGGCGCTTTCTTGTAAAGCTTCTCGCACTTGTGATACCCTCACCCGTAGGACCTGCGATTGTAAAGGTCGTGTGACCCTCGCCGCCAAATCCGATTCCCGCATAAGAGGGAGCGTTCTTGACAAAGATCGTGGTCTCAACGGCGCGTGCGAACGCGGTGAGGTTGTCGATGTTCTTGGAGTGCATGTGAGCGGTGTGACGGTTACCGTGCTCCGCCTTTACCGCAAGAGTGATAGCCTCGTCTATATCCTTGACTCTGACGATACCGAGGATGGGCATCATAAGCTCCTCCTGGATAAAGTCGTGCTCGAAGGGAACCTCGGCGATTGCGCAACGGATGTCGTCGCCTACCTTGATTCCGATCTTTTCAAGGATGACCTTGCAATCGCGTCCTACGCAATCGCGGTTGACTATCTTCTTTACCTTGCCGCTCTTGTCGGTCTTTTCAACAAGAACGACCTTTGCAAGCTCGTCAGCCTGCTGGCGTGTGAGTTTGATGCATCCGTTTTTCTGCATGCCTGCGATAAGTCTGTCAGCGACGTTGTCAAAGACGAAAACTTCTTTTTCAGCGATGCAGGGAAGGTTGTTGTCAAAGGTGCATCCGTCGATGATGTCCTTTGCAGCCTTATCTATGTCGGCGGTGTCGTCAACGATAACGGGGGGATTACCCGCGCCCGCACCGATAGCCTTCTTTCCGGAGGAGAGAACAGCCTTAACGACTCCGGGGCCTCCCGTGCAAACGAGAAGCTTTATTGAGGGATGCTTGTACATAACGCTTGCCGTGTCGAGAGTGGGCTTTACCACGCTCGCAACGAGCACGCGGGGACCTCCTGCGCTGTATACCGCACGGTTGACAAGGTCAACTGCGTAGTTGGAGGTTGCGATCGCACCGGGGTGGGGGTTGAATACAACACCGTTACCTGCGGCGATCATGCCGATACTGTTGCAAATGACAGTTTCCGAAGGGTTGGTTGAGGGAGTGATAGCACCGACCACACCAAAGGGGGCCATCTCAGTGAGGGTAAGACCGCTGTCGCCTGTCTTAGCCTCCTCGATGATGTCCTCGGTTCCGGGGGTCTTGTCGGCAACAAGCAAGTGCTTTGCAGTTTTGTGATCGACTCGACCCATCTTGGTCTCGGCAACACCGAGAGCAGCCATAGTGGGTGCCTCGGCTCTTGTGAGATTGCGGATGGCTGTGATTATCTTCTCTCTCTGAGCGACTGACATCGAGCGAACAGCGGTGTAACCCGCGTTTGCGACCTCGATCGCCTCTTCCATAGTGTCGTAAACTCCGATGAGCTTACGGCCATTGTACTGCGTGGAGTCCCAAGCCTTCTTTTCCTGCGCGGGTGCGGCAGGCTTCTTCATCTCAGAAATGACGTTTGCAACGATCGCATTTATCTGAGATTCTGTTAAATTAAGTGCCATTTTGTATCTCCTTTCTCAGAAATTCGATGCGATCGAATTATCTTCCGAGAGCGGCGAGAACCTTGCGTGTGATCTCTGCTACTACTGCGTCGTCGGAAGAACCGTGATCGCCGCAGCTGCACTTACCGTCAGCGCATTTGCAGTTAGGAGTACCCTTGTTGGGGCAGGACTTGCATCCGGGGTGCTTTCCGGGAAGACCCATCTTCTTGCGGAGCTCCATAAGTCTCTCGAGCTCGTGGCAGGAGATCTCCTCGATGTTAGCGTTCTTACCAACACCGATCTGACGAGCGTAAAGATTGATCTTTGCGTTGAACTCAACCTCTTCCATAGTGAAGCAAGCACGGAGAAGGGTGTTACCTACTGTAAGAGCACCGTGGTTCTTAAGAAGGAATGCGTCGTGCTTCTGAATGTAGGGCATAAGCGAATCCGGGATCTCCATGGTGGAGGGCATACCGTAATCACATGTGGGAACGTTACCGATAGTAAGGATCGCTTCGGGAAGGATGTACTGATCGAGCTCTACGCCTGCAACTGTGAAAGCGGTTGCAACGGGGGGATGAGCGTGAACGACAGCGTTAACGTCGGGACGGTCCTGATAAACTCTCATGTGCATCTTGATCTCGGATGAGGGATTGAGCTTACCGTCGATCTTGTTGCCCTTGCCGTCTACCTTAATGATCATATCGGGGGTCATGTAACCCTTGGATACGCCTGTAGGAGTGCAGTAGAATTCGTTAGGACCAACCTTAACGGAGATGTTACCGTCGTTAGCCGCTACGAAGCCGTGGTCGTAAATTCTTTTACCAATGTCGCAGATTTCTTTTTTGATTTCAAAGGATGACTGTGCCATTTTCGTGTTTCCTTTCAAGTATTATATAAATTTTTTATTTTCGTGATTATTTTACGAGATCGTACGTGTCGGAAGCGATCATGTACTCCTCGTCAGTGGGGATAACGACTACCTTTACCTTGGAGTCGGGAGCACTGATAACGATGTTCTCACCGCGAGGACCGTTGAGATTAGCCTCTGTATCCATCTTGATTCCGAGGTATTCCATGTTCTCACCGATGAGCTGACGCGTACGTCTGTCATTCTCGCCAAGACCCGCGGTGAAGATAAGGATATCAACGCCGTTCATCTCTGCTACGTAAGAGCCGATGATCTTCTTTGCATTGTGAACGAGAAGATCCATAGCAAGCTGAGCGCGCTCGTTGCCTGCGTCTGCAGCCTCCCAGACGTAACGTGCGTCGTTGGAAACGCCCGAAACACCGAGAAGACCGGACTTCTTGTTGAGTGCATCATTGACCTCGGCAACACTCATGCCGCTCTGCTCGCAAACATAAGAAACGATAGAGGGGTCGATGGTTCCGCAACGAGTACCCATGGGGAGACCCTCCTGAGGAGTAAAGCCCATGGAGGTGTCAACTGCACGGCCGCAGTCGATAGCGGTGATAGAAGAGCCTGAACCGATGTGGCAGGAAACTATCTTGCTTGTCGCATAGTTCATTCCGAGGAACTCGCAAGCCTTTGCGGATACGAAGCGGTGGGATGTACCGTGGAAGCCGTAGCGGCGAACGCCGTACTTCTCATACCACTCGTAGGGGAGGGGATATACGTAGGACTTCTTGTCAAAGCCCGAGTAGAAGGACGTATCGAATACACCGACGTGAGGCTTGTTCGGGAGAACCGCCTTACAAGCCGCAACACCCTTGAGTGCGGGAGGACCGTGGAGGGGGTTGATCGGGATGATGGATTCGATGTACTTGATCTCTTCTTCGCCAAGGAAGCAGGACTTTGTGAGCTTGCCGCCGTGAGCGAATCTGTGACCTACCGCACTGATCTCGTCAACGCTTTCGATAACTCCGAGCTCGGGATCTGTGAGGAGCTTGAGCACGAGAGCGATAGCCTCGTTGTGAGTGGGCATGGGGTAGTCCTCTTCGTAAGCTTCCTTACCGGGACGCTTGTGAGTGATAGCACCGGTAAGACCGATCTTCTCGCACAAGCCCTTTGCAAGAACAGCGCCTGTTGACATATCGAAAAGCTGATATTTCAGTGAGCTGCTTCCTGCATTGATGACAAGAATTTTCATTGTGTGTTCCTTTCTACCGTGAAAATCACGGTAAATAAATATAAATTTAAAACAATATTATAATCTATCCGGACCGGCGGGAAAAAGCCGATTTTCATCGGGACAGACTTTCACACGATTATTATAACAGATTTTTCTTTAAATTGCAAGAGTTTTTTAAAACGCGTATGTGAAAATTGCACTAAAATAAACCGTCGAATTTTGACTTGTTTTATAAAAAATTGCCACTGATAAAAAAATATCAAGCATTTCTGACATTTAATTAACAAACACCGCCTAAAAATATCCATTCCGACCTTTTTTTACAAATTATTACTTTTATTTACTGACACCTATTTTTTAGTGATAAATACGCCCCTATATAAGAAAATGAAGAGAAATTTTGAAAAATCTATTGTAATTCAAGGGAAAATTTGTTATAATAACTATATATTTGCCAAATTGGAGGAAGGATCCCATGAGTACGCTCTACAAAAACGGAAAAATATACGTAAGCGATCAGAAACGCTTTGTTTCGGGCTCGGTCGGAGTCTGTGACGGTGAGATCTGCGGAGTCTATCTTGGTTCCGCCGCCCCCTTTGGCGAATACGACGAGACAGTAGATCTTGAGGGAGAATATCTCGTTCCGGGACTTGTAGACGTCCATACGCACGGACGTGCGGGGGGAGATTTCAACACCGCGGGTGTTGACCTTATGCGCAAGATGTCAGAGTCGTATATAAGAAGCGGAGTAACCTCTGTAATGGCAACTCTCGCATCTGCGTCCTATGACGATCTCTCGGAGTCTATCTATAAAATAGCCGAAGTCGCTAACAGAGGCGACAGTGCGTTTATCGGCGTTCACCTTGAGGGAAGATATCTCAACGAAAAGAGAAGAGGAGCACACGCGGCACACCTTCTGGCAAAGCCCGATGCAGAAGAGATCAAAGCACTTGTCGGAAAAATGAAAAAAGTGGGATACGCACACGTAAGTGCCGCACTTGAGCTTGACGAGAGCGGAGAATTTACAAAGGCGGCAATAAAAGAGGGAGCGACCCTCGGTCTTGCCCATTCGGATGCCACCTTTGGCGAGGGACAAAAGGCATTTGAGCGCGGAGCTGTATCGCTGACACATACCTATAACGCAATGTCGCCCTTCCACCATAGAGACGGAGGAGCGGTAGGCGCGGGACTACTCACAGATGGAGTGTTTTGCGAGCTTATCGCGGACGGATTTCACGTCTGCCCCGAGGCGGTCGGAATGGCATATAAGTTAAAAAATGAAAGGATCGTCCTCATCACAGACTCAATGGAGGCAACGGGTATGCCCGACGGAGAGTATTCCATCGCGGGACTTCCCGTCACGGTCAAGGACGGACGTGCAAGAACTCACGAGGGCGCGATCGCGGGAAGCACACTCACCCTCATCGACGGAGTAAAAAATCTCGCGGATTTTGCGAAGATACCTTTTGCCGAGGCTCTCTTCTGTGCAACGGCAGCCCCCGCGAAAATGATAGGAGCTTATGATGAGATAGGCTCGATAGACACGGGCAAGAGAGCAAATATGCTCGTGCTTGATAAGGAATATAATGTCAAGGAAGTCATCTTCCAAGGCAGGAAAATATAAGAAAGGCATACTGCCCATTCGCAGTATGTAAGGTAAAGACAAATGGCAGAAAAACAGAAGTATTACATCACAACGGCGATCGCCTACGCTTCAAAGAAGCCCCACTTCGGCAACACCTACGAGGCAATAGCAACCGACGCAATGGCTCGTTACAAGAGAGAAATGGGATACGACGTATTCATGTGCACTGGCACAGACGAGCACGGACAGAAGATCGAGGATCTTGCAAAAGAGACAGGCATCACCCCCAAGGCATACGTAGATAACGTAGCGGGCGAGATACGCGAGCTCTGGGATAAGATGAACGTAAATTACGATCATTTCATTCGCACCACAGACGATTATCACGAGGCGGCGGTAAAAAAGATATTCAAGAAGTTCTACGACAAGGGCGATATATATAAAGGAAAATACGAGGGATGGTATTGCACCCCCTGCGAGTCCTTCTTCACCGAGACACAGGCAGAGGGAGGCAAGTGCCCCGACTGCGGCAGACCCGTGCAGAAGGCAGAGGAAGAGGCGTATTTCTTCAAGATGAGCAAGTACGCGGACAGACTCATGGCGCACATCGACGCAAACCCCGAGTTCATCCAGCCCGAGTCGAGAAAGAAGGAAATGGTCAATAACTTCCTCAAGGTCGAGGGCGGACTTCAGGACCTGTGCGTTTCGCGCACCTCGTTCTCATGGGGAATTCCCGTTGATTTTGACCCCCGTCACGTAACTTACGTATGGCTCGATGCACTCACAAACTATATCACCGCGATCGGATACGACCCAGATAAGAGCTTTGAAGAGCAGAGCGAGAAGTTTAAAAAGTATTGGCCCGCGGACGTACACGTAATAGGAAAGGATATCCTCCGTTTCCATACTATCTATTGGCCTATCTTCCTGATGGCACTCGATATTCCGTTACCTAAGCAGATATTCGGACACCCCTGGTTCAACTTCGGCGCAGATAAGATGTCAAAGTCGCGCGGAAACGTTATTTATGCCGACGAGCTTGCAGAACGCTTCGGAATTGACGGCGTAAGATATTATGCTCTCTCCGAAATGCCCTTCGGAAGTGACGGAAGCATCACGTACGAGACGGTTATCAAGAGATATAACACAGACCTTGTAAATAACCTTGGAAACCTTGTCAAGCGTACACTTGATATGCAGAAGAAGTATTTTGATAAGGTCGTTCAGGTACCCACAGCACCCGAGGCACTTGACGAGGAGCTTAAGGCAGCATGCGTAAAGGCTTATGAGGGAGTGGTTGCGAATATGGATGGATTCCGTATCGCAGACGCGCTCGATTGCATCTTCGAGATGCTCTCAAGAGCGAATAAGTATATCGATGAGACAACACCCTGGACACTTGCAAAGGACGAGAGTCAGAAAGAGAGACTCGGAACCGTCCTCTACAATCTTCTCGAGGCGATCCGTTGGGGAGCAGTGCTTCTCAAGCCCTTCGTTCCCGCAACGGCAGAAGAGATACTTGCAACCATAGGTGTATCCTTGACACACGACGATATGCTTAACGGAATATCTGCGGAGAGATCAGCATCAATAGCGGACACCTATGACTCAATAGGGTCAGTAGAAAAATTCGGTTCGCTTACGGCAGGAAATACAGTTGGAGATTCACGCGTAATGTTCGCGCGTATCGACGAAGCGAAGATGCTCGCCGAGCTTGAAGCTGAAATGGCTGCAAAGAAAGCGGCTGCAGAGGCAGCTGCAAAGGCGGAGGAGGCACCCGAAAAGCCTGAGGGATGCGCGCTTATAGGCATCGAGGACTTTATGGGAGTTGAGCTTCGCACAGCGAAGATAATCGAGTGCGAGAAGGTACCGAAGGCAAAGAAGCTTCTCAAATTGCAGATAGACCTGGGATATGAAAAGAGACAGGTGGTATCGGGAATTGCGAAGTGGTATCAGCCCGAGGAGCTTATCGGAAAGAAAATTATCGTTGTAGCAAACCTCAAGCCCGCAACGCTTTGCGGAATAGAGTCGAACGGAATGATACTCGCATCGGGCGAGGAGACCGTACGCGTGGTATTCTTGGCAGAGGATACACCTCTTGGCGAGAGAGTAAGATAATTGGTTCAACAAAGGGGTCGGATTTCCGACCCCTTTCAAATTTTGATTTATCGGTGTGTTAAGCCTTCCCCAGCGGGGAAGGGGGACCACGAAGTGGTGGATGAGGAGGTCGCTTTTTCAAGGGTTTCACGTCCTTTGATTACCTTGTTTCGTTGCAAAGGAATCCTTGTGCCACAATACAAA
>JBGUSX010000074.1:0-43063 GCA_045132775.1 Eubacteriales bacterium | reverse complement strand
CCCCCCCCCCCCCCCCCCCCTTCTTTGTTGTTTATTGATTTGTGAGTGCTTCTGCGATGGCTTTTGCGGCTGTTTTGCCTGCTCCCATTGCGGAAATTACTGTTGCGGCTCCCGTTACGGCATCGCCGCCTGCGTAGACCGATCTACGCGACGTGAGCCCATCCTCGTTTACCACGATTCCGCCTCGTGAGTTCACCTCGAGTCCTTCGGTCGTGGACTTGATAAGCGGATTCGGTGAGGTTCCTATCGACATAATGACGGTATCGACATCGAGGACAAATTCGCTGTCCTTTATCTCTATCGGGCGGCGTCTGCCTCTCTCGTCCGGCTCGCCAAGCTCCATTCTGATACACTTCATTCCCGTGATGAAGCCGTTTTTTGCATCTCGCTTGTCGTCGGGGTTATTATAGCCGAGGATCTCTATGGGGTTGCAGAGCAGACGGAATTCTATTCCCTCCTCCTCTGCGTGCTCGACCTCCTCGCGTCTTGCGGGTAATTCCTCCATTGATCTGCGGTAGACGATATACACCTTTTCGGCTCCGAGCCTCAGTGCCGTTCTTGCCGCGTCCATCGCGACGTTTCCGCCGCCTACGACCGCGACTCTGCCGCCCTTCATTATCGGGGTTTCGGGGTTGTTGAGGTAGGCTTTCATCAAGTTACTTCTTGTGAGAAATTCATTTGCCGAATATACTCCGCACAGGGCTTCTCCCGGGATACCCATAAAGTTCGGAAGTCCCGCTCCCGAGCCGATGAACACTGCCTCAAATCCCGAATCGAAAAGCTCATCCACGGTCAGAGTTTTGCCTATTACTACGTTGGTTTCGATCTTTACACCGAGCTTTTTGAGTGTATCTACCTCTTTTGCCACTATCGCCTTTGGCAGACGAAATTCGGGGATCCCGTACACGAGCACTCCTCCTGCGGTGTGCAATGCCTCATAGACCGTTACGTCAAAGCCCTGCTTTGCAAGGTCGCCCGCGCAGGTGAGTCCCGAAGGACCAGAGCCCACGATTGCGACCTTATGTCCGTTGCTCTCGGGACGTATAGGCTCTTCTGTAGCGAAGGTATTATGCCAATCTGCGACGAATCTCTCGAGCCTGCCGATCCCGACACTCTCGCCCTTGATCCCCCTTACGCATTTGGATTCGCACTGCACCTCCTGCGGACATACTCTTCCGCAGACGGCGGGAAGTGAGGATGATTTAGATATGATTTGATACGCTCCCTCGAAGTCTCCTTCCTTGATCCTTGAGATGAAATCGGGGATATGTATCCTTACGGGACAGCCCGAGACGCAGGGCATATTTTTACAGTTGAGGCAACGGTTTGCCTCGTCTATCGCCTGCTCCTCCGTATATCCGAGTGCGACCTCGTCGAAGTTGTGCGCGCGTACCTTTGCGTCCTGCGTGGGCATTTGATTCTTTGCAGGACTCATATTTGCTTTTCCCATATCACTCGACCTCCTTTTTGAAAAGATTACAGGTCTCCTCGTGCTTGTGGCGCTCAAAGCTTGAGTACATTCTGCCTCTTTGCATCGCCTCGTCAAAATCGATCTCGTAGCCGTTGAAGTCGGGACCGTCAACGCATGCGAACCTCGTGACCTTCTTTCCGTCTACGTTGAGCGTGAGGCGGCATCCTCCGCACATTCCCGTTCCGTCGATCATGATGGGGTTCATCGATGCCGTTACCGGAATGTCGTACGGTCTTGCGCTTTCAACCACGAATTTCATCATTATAAGCGGACCTATGGTGATTATCATATCGAATCTTTCGCCATTTTCAAGCATTTCCTTAAGCGGCTTTGTGACGTTTCCCTGCTCTCCGTACGAGCCGTCGTCGGTCATAACGCGCAAAGTGTTCGAGCACGCTCTAAAGTCGTCCTCGAGGATGAGGAGGTCTTTATTTCGAAATCCGATTATGCTCGTTACTTCTGCTCCCATTTCGTGCAGAGCCTCCGCTATCGGCATAGCAATCGCACATCCGACACCGCCTCCAACTATACAGACCTTCTTGAGTCCGTCAAGGTGCGTTGCGGCTCCGAGGGGACCGACGAAGTCCTGAATATAGTCGCCCGTTTCCTTGTGCGAGAGCTTTTCGGTCGTTGAGCCTACTATCTGATATATGATCTTGACTGTTCCTCTTTCCTTGTCCGTGCCCGCGACTGTGAGGGGGATTCTCTCTCCGTCCTCATCGACACGCAGAATGATAAACTGCCCGGGGCGCGCCTTTTTTGCCACGAGCGGTGCTTCTACCAAAAGCTGTACCACTGTGGGATTCAAAATCTTTTTTTCAACTATTTTGTACATTGCCCTCTCCGATTGCCTTTATTTGTTTCTTAGGATGATTTCAATTATTGAATATGCTGTTATTCTTATCTGTTCCCTTTGTGATATGGTCGCCGCACCGTCGCCCTTTTGCTCTCCGTACATTCCGAAGCCTGCGTGGTTTCCGCCCTCTATATCAAAGTCTATCGTGCTATCGGGGAGGTTGCTCTTATACTCGTCATGCTTTTCGCGATTCATGACCTTATCCTCGCTTCCGTGGATGCAGAGGACGGCAAGATCGCTCTTTGAGAGGTCTGCGGTGGAATATGATCCGAGGAGGACGAGCCCTTTATACTCCCCTGCGTGCTTTTCAAGATATGATGCCGCCATCGAGCCGCCAAGAGAGTGTCCGCCTATGTACCAATCTGTAATTTCGGGATATTGCTCCTGTATTCCGTCTGCGGCGTTTATATCGAACACCGCGAGATTGAAGGGCATTTCTGTGAGTACGCAAAGCACTCCCCGTGACGCGAGTGCCGCCATAAGAGGCTTATAGGCATCATTTTCTACCTTGCCGCCCGGATAGAAGATAAATCCCGCAATCGCGTTTTCGGGTGTGAACACGATGCTTCCGTCAGCAAGGGTGGAAAACTCCACCTCGTTCATCGGTGCGAATGCCTCTATTGCGTCCTCGTCGGCTCTGTAATAGTCACCGAGATATATGGCACACGCCGCTACCAGCACCGCAAGAATGACCGCGGTGACGGCGAGCGTTATTTTTAGTTTTCTTCTTTTTGGTCTTACGTTTATTTCTGTATTCATTATTTTCTTTGGGACCTTCTTTTATATTGATATGAGTACCGCGCGGCAGGGCGAGCCGTCAAAGCCCGCGAGGTTGAGCGGTGCTGAGGAGAGAATATATTTTCCTTCCTCTATTCCGTCAAGACGGAGTCCCTCGAGAAGCACTATCCCTTCTCCAAGCAATATGTCGTGTGCACGTGCGGGCGCGTTTTCGTCTCCGACCGTCTGGCTCTCGTTCCCGATGAGCTTTATCTTATGAGCGGCGAACACCTCTGCAGCCTCGTTGGAGACTGTTGCCTTGCCCGCGATCAGTATTCTGTCTTTTGCCGCGGCAAGAGCGGCTTTTTTCATTATTGTTTCCGCATCCTCGGCGGTAATTATCCCTTCGTGTCTTGCAACGAAGCACTCGCCGACAAATATGTCGATCGGAATTTGATCTATAGTCCTTCCGTCTATGAAGAAGTGCGCCGGTGCGTCCGTGTGCGTGCCGTTGTGCGCGCACATAAAAAGCGTTGAGAGGTTGCACGCGTCTCCCTCCTCCATTGACATTATCCTCTTGCCCTCGGGAGCGGGATCGCCCGGGAAGAGCGTTGAGGAAAAAAGCTCTTGTGATATGTCGTATATTTTCATAGTTGTACCTGTATTTTTCAAATTTTGATTTGTCGAATAGCCTTCTCCAGCGGAGAAGGGGGACCGCGTAAGCGGTGGATGAGGAGGTCGCCATTAGGACGCGCGCCGCGGGTGTATTGTGGATTTTGTCTTGTGGCACAAGGTTTCTTTTGCAACGAAACAAGATAATCAGAGGACGTGAACCCCTTGAAAAAGCGACCTCCTCATCCACCGCTACCGCGGTCCCCCTTCCCCGCTGGGGAAGGCTTAACAGACCGCTAAATTGCAATTTGTGTATCTTATTATCCCAAGAAGAAGTCAACTGCGAGCATTACGCAGAAGCCGAGGAGGAGCGACCAGGTCGCTCCGTTCGCTCCGTCGTGGTGGGTTTCGGGGATCATTTCGTCGCTTATGACGTAGAGCATCGTTCCGCCTGCGAATGCGAGCGCGAAGGGCAGGATCGCCGTTGAGATCGATACCGCAAAATATCCTATGAAGGTTCCTATGACCTCTATTACTCCTGTGAGCAGAGCGATAGCGAGTGTTCTTCCCTTTTTCATTCCTGCGGCGAGCATTGGCGCGATTATTACCATTCCCTCGGGAATGTTCTGGAGCGCGATTCCTCCCGCAATAGTCAGCGCCTGCGCGGTATCTCCCGTTCCAAATCCAACTCCCGCGGCAATTCCCTCGGGGAGATTGTGTATTCCTATCGCTATGACGAAGAGCAGAACCTTATTGAGTCTTGCGGTCTTTTCGGGATGGTTCTCCGTATCCGCGCCCGTTACTCTGTGAAGGTGAGGCACGAGCTTGTCTATAAGGTTAAGCACCAGTGCTCCCACGAATATTCCCACCGCCGTTATGACTATCGAGGGGATGACTCCCGTTTCATACTCCAGTGACGGCAATATAAGTCCCGACACCGCCGCCGCGAGCATTACTCCTGCCGCAAATGACAGTATCATATCGTTGAATTTATGCGACGGATTCTTAAACAAAAATCCGATCAGCGCGCCTATGGCGGTCGCTCCGCCGACTCCGAGCGCGGTGAGTGCTACTATTCCCATGATCTTCTCCTTTGAGTTTTATCATTTCGGTTTTATTATAGCACGGATGCGCCCATTTGACAAGAGGAAAACAAAAAAACGGCTATAAGCCGCCGTCAGATATTTTTTACAGCAAAAACAGAAATGACCCTTGATCGAAAGCGTTTATTACTCGCATCCCGACCAAGGGTCACTTCTGTTCGTTCTTGATATCTAACATCTTTTGTTATCCTCTCTTTCTATTGTCTACCTCTTGCTCCCGCATCACTACAACGCCTAAAACACCTAAATCCCATGCTCATACGTGAGCTCCGTTTTGTTTTCCCTGTATTTCTCTGCTGCAAAAGGCGAATTTTTTTGGCTTTTTTGAGAACCTTTGTCCGAACGATTATTTCAAATTAACTTCGTTGTTTGTATTTATATCTTACTAATCTATATAAATGCGTAACACCGCCGTGATTTTGTTTGTTCGTTCGTTTGTCTGTATTATTTCTTCTTTCTCTCGTCACACACATATTCGGACGATGCTCTCTTAAAGCCCCGGTTCAGAATTTCATTGGTCTGTACCTTCCTTTTTTCTAAGATCAGATCGTGCGGTTCTTTTTATACTTCCATCGGACCGTACCTTCCTTTCTTGACTATATTATAGCACACGATTCTCGTCTTTTCAATAGGCAAGTTGTAAAAAGTTAACAAGAAATTTTTGTTTATTTCGTAGAAATTGGGCATTGTGCGCATAAAAGTGTTGACAAGGCACTTATTTGTGTGTTATAATAAATACGTTGTGGTGCAACAAGGAGCTTTTGTTCCTTATTGCACCACGGTTTTTGGTTATTCTATTTCAAATTTTGATTTGTCGAACTGTTTGGTTTATCTTCACGGCAACAAATTTCCTTTTCGGGTTCGCTTTGCGTCCGTAGGGGAGGGGCAAGCTCGGAACCCCCCAAAGCTCGCAGGCTCACTTCGGGAAACCCCACGGCTCCTCTCGCTAACAAACGACTATAAAACCCTTATGGCTAAAGAATAAACAAATGCTTTGGAACGGGAGGAGCAAGCCCCTCCCCTACGGTTTTAAAGTGACGTTTGATTTATAGCCGTGAGAAAATCTAAAACCGTTTGCAGTTTTCAAACACACCTATAAATTGCAATTTGTTTTTATATCGAATGAGATTTTCTTGCAGACCTCGATGCCTCTATACTTTTTTCGTATATTATCTCGGTTGCGAACGTGAGCTTTGTAATGACGTTCTGCTTTGTAGGGTAACAATAGAAGGAGTCGTTCTCTGTCGAGATATCCACGCAGTCGTAGGGCTTGATGCGTGGAAAGTCGTACTCCACGTGGAGCGAGTTGCTCTGCGAGGGCATTCTTTGAATGAAATACTCTTCCCCTCTGTACTCGCCCTTGAGGATAAAGCCGTTTTCTGCGTCGTGTGTCAGCGTTGCATTGCCCAATGGGTGATACTTATAGCATCTCGGGAGCGCGTACACGTCCACCTCGTCTGAGAAAGAATATTCTCCTCTTTCGATTTCTTCTCTCACCTGTTCTCTCTCCCAATTGAACCAATCGGGTACGTAGGAAAACTCTGTGTCCCCCTCGGTTGCGCGAATTATCCCGTCCTCACCGAGTGTCCAGCGCTTACCGCACTCTTCGCAAAATATCTCCGCTCCCCTTGATGCCATCTTTGATTCTGTCTTGCAATGGGGGCACTGATATAGTATCTTGTGCAGTCCTTCGGCTCTGAAATCTTCCTTTATCAGAATTTCGTTTTCACGCTGATATGCGTAGTCATCATAGGTGAGGGCTTCGCATATCTTTTTGTTTATCTCATCTGCGGACATCCTCTTGATATCCTCCTCGGTGAGAATCAGCTCCTCGGTGGTATAAAGCGGCACCTTTCTCGTTCTTCTTACGTCCCAGACCGGCATATGAAGATGATTTCCGTGGTGGACTATTGCCACGACGGGCACTCCGCAACGCTTGACGAGCATTCCGACCGAATCGGGTATATACGATGTTATTCCCGCCTGCGAATATCTCGCCTCGGGGTACATACACAGCACGTCGCCGCGCTTGAGCACCTTGTGAATTGATTTGATGAGATGTATGTCGGTCGTGAATTTGCGAGTGCAGATCGCACCTATCCACTCCATAAGCCAGGCGCGCATATAAAATCCGTTTATGTTCACGACATTATTGACTCTGTGCTTTCCCGTTGCGAGTGCGGCGAGCTCAAAGTCAATAAAGCTCATATGGTTGGACAGGAGTATATACGGGGGCTTTACTCCGTCCATCCCCTTTTTTTCTATCTTTTTCTTCTTTCCCACAAGCAAGATCTTGGAAAGCAGCCAGATAAGACCTGTCAGGTAGATTGGCTGACGGATGGGGTAGTGTGCGGTGTTATACTTCCTCTTGTTTTTGTAATTCGGCTCGATATTCAAGTCGGATACCTCGTTTTTCGTAATATTTCGACACAACTTTGTAGATTATACATTAAATTTGTGAACAAAGAGAGAACATTGGCGCGTTTTGATATAAAATTATTGAAAATAAAGAAAAAAAGTGATAAAATCATCCGTATAAGGAAATATGAGAGGATATAAAGATGATTTTTGGAATTATCGGCGGTATTCTTGCCGCGCTTATTCTTGTGGTGCTTCTGGCATCTTATTTCTGCTTCAGACTTGCTTTTTACTCAAACAGAAAAAAACAAAGGGCTACTGAGCTTGGCGAGGTCGTATTGCCCGAGGGTGAGATATACGAGGAATTTCGAGAGGACATCACACGTTGGAGCCTGATGCTCCGCGACCTTCCCTGCCGTGACGTTGAGATAACGTCTTTTGACGGACTCAAGCTTCGCGGACGTTATTTCGAGCAGAAAAAGGGCGCGCCTGTTGAGCTCCTTATGCACGGATACCGCGGCGAAAGTCTGCGAGACCTCTCGGGCGGCGTTTTCCGTTGCTTTGCTTTAGGTCGCAATGCCCTTCTCGTCGACCACCGCGGAAGCGGTAGGAGCGAGGGTAAGGTCATTTCCTTTGGAATAAACGAGAGCCGCGACTGTGCCGATTGGGTCAAGTTTATTGTTGAGAATATTGACGGCGAAGCTGATATTTTCATCGGCGGTGTTTCGATGGGCGCGTCTACCGTCCTGCTTGCCACCGCGCGCTCTCTGCACGAGAACGTCGTAGGCGTACTTGCCGACTGCGGTTATTCCTCCGCGAAGAAGATCATTAAAAAGGTTATCCGTGAGATGCATCTCCCGGCTGACATTTGCTATCCATTTGTAAAGCTCGGCGCTCGCATATACGGCGGCTTCGATCTTGAGGAGCTCTCCCCCGAGGATGCTATGAAAAAATGTTCCCTGCCTGTTATTTTCCTTCACGGTGACGGTGATGAGTTCGTTCCCTTTGAGATGAGCGTTGAATCCTACAACGCTTGCGCATCGGAGCACAAGAGACTTGTCAATATCGAGGGCGCGGGACACGGACTTGCTTTCCCCGCCGCGCAGGAGAGATATATCAAGGAGGTCGGTGACTTCTTTGATGAGGCACTCGGAAAGAAAAACTGAATAATACAAAAAGACCGCGGTGACGCGGTCTTTTTGCGTTCAAATTTTGATTTGTCGGTGTGTTGCTATTGGACAAACGATTTAAATTACCGCCACGGCTACTAAACGTACGTCACTCACACACCGTAGGGGAGGTGCTTGCTCCTCCCGATCTAAAGCATTTGTTTCTTCTTTAGCCATAAGGGTTTAATAGTCGTTTGTTAGCGGGACGTCGAGGGCGCCGTCCCCTACGGTCTTAAAATGCCGTTTGGTTTATAGACGTGAAGTTATTTTAAGCCGTTTGCAAATTTCAAACAGACCGTTAAATTACAATTTATTTACATATAGTGGTATTTTTTCTTCTTGACGAACAGGAAGATCACGAACACTGCTACGGCGGCGAATTCTGCGGCGACTATCGACCACCAGATGCCGTCTATTCCCCACAACAGTGGGAAGATAAGCACTGCCGCGACCTGAAATACGACCGTCCGCAGAAATGATATCGCCGCGGAGGTGAGTCCGTCGTTAAGTGCGGTGAAAAATCCCGAGCCGAAGATCGCCATTCCCATAAACAAGAATGACAGCGAGAAGATATTGAAGCCTTGCTTTGTCAGCTCAAACAAATCTTTATCGTAGCCAACAAACAGACTTGATAGCGGTGCGGAGAGCAAAAACGACAGTCCCACCATCAAGACCGAGAATACCGCGATTATTCCAACGCTTCGCTTCAACAGTCCCTTTAATTCCCCGTAATTTCCTGCGCCGTAGTGGAATCCTATTACGGGCGCAGATCCTATTGAATATCCTATGAACACTCCGCAGAATATCATGCTGACGTACATAAGAACTCCGTACGCGGCGACTCCGTCCTCGCCCGCGTAGCTCAGAAGCTGAGCGTTATACAGCATTCCGACAAGCGACATTGAGATATTGCTCATAAACTCCGACGAGCCGTTTGTGCATGTTTTGAGCAAGGCTTTTCCGTCGAATTTGGTTTTTCCGAGCTTTAGTATGCTTGAATTCTTCCTTGCAAAATACAGAAGCGGCAAAAATCCGCCGACCGCCTGGCTTATCGCCGTTGCCGCCGCCGCGCCGACCAGTCCCCAGGTCAATACGCCTACGAAGAGCAGGTCGAGCACCATATTGGTTATCCCTGCACCGACGGTTACGTAGAGTCCGAGATTCGGTCTTTCCGCTGTGACGAGGAAGCTTTGAAATTCCATCTGCAGAATGAACGCGGGGAGTCCCAGGAGGACGACACGGGCATATATCACGCAGTTTTCAAGCATCTCGCCCCTCGCGCCGAGAAGGTGTGCTACGGGGCGGACAAGCGTTATACCGAGCACGGCGAGTACCACACCGAGAATCATCGAGACATATATCAATAAGGAGAAGATACGTTTCGCTCTCTCACTATCCCCTTCTCCGAAGGTCTTTGCGACAAGTGCGCTTCCTCCCGTGCCGAACATAAATCCGACCGTGCCGAGTACCATGAGAAACGGCATTATGAAATTGACCGACGTGAACGGCGTTTTACCCACGAAATTTGATACGAAAAAGCCGTCCACTATACCGTATATAGATGATACTATCATCATGATGATAGACGGTAGGGTAAATCTGAGCAGTTTATTTACGTTAAAATGATCCGAAAGACTGATTTTCATTTTTTCTCCGAGGTTGCTTATTTGCCAAATATAATATTTATCAACTTGCTTATCACACTGTTTTCCGTGTCGAATGCGACAACGCTATCATTTGCTATGAGTCTTACCACCCACACGGCAAGAAAGAGCGCCGCAAGGCAGATAAGACTTATCGTTGCGGCTCTTCTCTTTCCCTTTGCTCCGAGGATCGCTATTGCGACGATCGAGGGGAGGACTACTATCCAAAGCGGATGATATGCGAATGCCGCCGCAAAGTCAAGGGAAAGCGCGGAGAGGATCGCCCTGCTCATTCCGCATCCCGCGCAGGACATTCCCGTGATATGCTTTATCGGACAGGGGATATTGAATATCCACATCGTAAGCACGAGTGCGGTTATTGCAACGAAAGCAATGAAATAGGTCTTATATTCACACCAGAGCTTTTTTAGCACGTTATCCCCTCCCTTTTACAGTGTTCAATGGATATTTTATCACATTCGGTCTGTAAAGTCAATGCTGTGGTGTCATTTTTGATTTACATTCATTTGTCGCAAAAAATGTGTTGACTAGACGGTTTATGTGTGGTATAATGTAATTGGAAAATTGTTAAAAAAATAGCAATGTTCAAAATAATAAAAATACAAGGAGAGAAAACTATGGCAAATTATCAGATTCCCGAAAAGGCAAGAGTTGCCGTTCTTACAGGAGCTAAAAAGATCGAGATCTTTGAGCTTCCCGTTCCCGAGATCGGCGACGATGAGGTTCTCGTTAAGGTTGAGCAGACAGGTATCTGCGGAACCGACGTTCACGAGTACAAGGGCGACCCCTTCGGCTACATTCCCGTTGAGCTCGGTCACGAGGGTACGGGTACCGTTGTTAAGCTCGGTAAGAACGTTACTACCGACTTCTACGGCAAGCCCCTCGCTGTCGGTGACAAGATCGTTACCGGTCTTAAGCCCTGCGGCGTTTGCGACACCTGCAAGAACGACCCCGAGAACATCCACCTCTGCCCCGGCGGAGAGATCTTCGGTCTCATGCCCGGTGAGGAAGCTTACAAGAACTTCAACGGCTGGTTCGGTGAGTACATAAAGGTTAACGCAGGCGGCGTTATCTTCAACGTAAGCGACATGGACGTTGATCTCCGTACACTCATAGAGCCGACGGCTGTTATCGTTCACGCTGTTGAGCAGGCAAAGAAGATCTTTAACTTCAAGCAGGGCTCCTACGTGCTCGTTCAGGGATGCGGACCTATCGGTCTTCTCCTTCTCACCATGGTTCGCACCATGGGTGTCCGCAACATCATCGCTGTTGACGGCGACGAGAAGAGACTCCAGATGGCGAAGAAGCTCGGCGCGGCTTACACAGTTAACTTCATGACCGAGGACGCTATTGCCAAGGTTATGGAGATCACCGGCAAGGGTGCTGAGATGGCATTCCAGTGCACAGGCTCGCCCAAGGCAGCAAGCACTATCTGGAAGTACGTTCGCCGCGGCGGCGCTATGTGCGAGCTCGGATTCTTCGTTGATAACGGTCCTACGACCTACAATCCTCACCAGGATATCTGCAACAAGGAGATCAGAGTTATCGGTTCCTGGACATACCAGGCTAAGGACTGGATGCAGGCTTGCGACGTTCTTAAGGAGGCTCAGAAGGACGGACTTCCCGTTGAGGAGCTCCTCACTCACAAGTACGCTCTTGCTGACATAAATGATGCTATGGAAATGAATATTTCCATGCAGGGTCTCAAGATCGTTGTTATGGGTGAATAATGGCGGGCGATTTTGGCGCAGAACAAAAGCCACAGGAATGAATAAGCAAAGTCTTGTTGGGCTTTGATATTTCACAAATATAATGTTGAAATCCGCCGTTGTCGGCGGATTTCTTCGATTTTATGTGGCTTTTTAACCGCGCTTTAGCTCTCTGGCGTACACCTGTACGCCGACGATAGCTAAATCACGGTTTCTGCATCCAAACCCACCTCGCCATGGTGGGCGATTTTGGCGCAGAACAAAAATTAACATTACAAAATATAAAATTTAGGGCGCACCGTTTCGGTGCGCCCGTTTTGCTTATTTGATATTGCAATCTTCAAAAGTAATTTTTTCCAATGTGACTCCGTTTTGCTTGATCTCTATTGGCAAAAGGGTCTTTTTATTTGTGCAGGATACGTTTTTGAAGCTGATGTTTTTGTATTTTATCTTGAAGGACGAGGTGTCTGCATCAAGATCAACGCTCTGATTTCCAGTGTCGCGCCCAAGCTTCATTGCTCCCAAAAAGAGCGCAGAGGTGGGATTTTTCCCCGTGATATGCGGTCTGTAGGGTGCATTAAGATCATCCTGATATACGGGATACATCGGCTCGGTGTCGGTATCAATGAAAATGTTTTCGTAGCTCACGTTTTCAACGGTGATATTTTCAGAGCCATACCAGGTGTCGATGCTTATGGCATACTGCGCGGTATGAATGAGATAGTTATCTCGCCACACGATATTTTTTACGTGTGCGTCATATTTTCCGCACCATAGCTCAAGATTCTTTCCCCAATCGCACCAAAGCACGTTGTTGTATATCTCTATATCCTCACATCCGCTCTCGCCACGCTCTCCGTCAAGCTGGGGGGCGCGGACGACTATACAGTCGTCAAACGAGCGGATAAAGCTGTTTTTGAGGACCGCTCCGTATGTGGTGCAGAGGTCAACTCCGTCCGAATTGTACCGCCATTGACCGATAAGCTTGATGTTATCAATTTCAACGTTTCTGCAACCGTTTCTGGTTGTGAATGCCCAGCAGGGAGCGTCGCGGAAGATAACTCCCTCGACCTTCAGATTTTTGCACCCGTACGCCGTAAAGCAAGAGGCACGAGTAGTGTCGTAATCCGTAATGCCAAGCTTCTTCAGCGTGCTTCGAGGCTCTTCGTCCCTCTTATACTCGTCGCCGCGCTTGAAACGCGAAGAATCGAGTATTCCTCTGCCGCGCACCGTAACGTTATCCTGCTTGTAGATGTATATACTTCCGTAAACGACTGCGCCCTCGGCGATATAAACAGTTTGGTTTTCCTTTGGAAAAATGAGTCCGACATCGTGCTCGCCCGGTCCGAAATACAGTGTATTTTCGTCGGAAATGAAATCGTCCTTCGGATTTGCAAAAACGTGCAGTGCGTTGTGATACCCGTTTATCTCGACGGTGAAATTCATAGGCTTTTCAATTTCAATGACAAGCCTGTTGCCGTCTTGCCTGCACGGAACGTTGAATTGGAGGGGGCGGATGGCATATTTTTCTATCTTCGCGCCCTTGATATCAACGCACAGTGTGGTTTTCTCCGATATATCAAAGGAAACGAAATACGCCTCCTCCGTCTGATCAAGCGGTCTTTGCTTACCCGGCCACACGGTGTTATAGGGAATCGCCGAAACGCGCGCCTCGTGAACTGTGAGCTCTTTGTTTTCAATAAAGCACGTGTACCTCATAGGGTACCCCCTTTTTATTTAACCTCAAAATCGAATTCGTATCTGTTATCAACTGCATTCTCGGCGATCCAGAGCTTGAACTTTCCGGGTTCGACTATCTTGTTCATATAGAAATCGTGGAATGCGAGCTCCTTTGCGGGAAGACGGAGTGTAACTGCCTTTTCCTCTCCTGCCTTGAGCCATACCTTCTTAAAGCCCTTGAGCTCCTTGACAGGTCTTACTCTGCAGCCTACAAGGTCGCGGATGTACATCTGAACGACAGCCGCACCGTCACAGTCGCCCGTGTTCTTTACATTGAGGGAGACCTCTATCTCGCCGTTCTGCGCCATTTCGGTTGCGGAAAGATTTATGTCGCTGTATTCAAAGTTCGTGTATGAAAGACCGTATCCGAAGGGATAGAGCGGGCTTGACTCAAGGTCGCGGTAGCAGGTCTTCCAGCGGTCCGTCTTATAAAGCGGTCTGCCTGTGTTATAGTGGTTATAATAGATCGGGATCTGTCCCTCGCTTCTCGGGTGCGAGAGGGTGAGGTGTCCCGAGGGATTGACCTTTCCGAGCACGAGGTCGGCGATAGCCTGACCTGCCATACTACCCATCTGCCATACCTGCATAAGCGCGCTGACCTTCTTGTTGAAGTTCGTGAGAATTACCGGTCTGCCCGAGGACACGAGAAGGATTATCTTCTTGCCCGTTGCGACAAGTGCATCGATAAGCTTCTCCTGGTTTCCGGGAAGGTGGATGTTCGAATAGCTCGATGCCTCTCCGGATCTTCCCGCAGTCTCGCCGACAATGCATACGACGGTGTCGCACTCAAGCGCGACCTTGACCGCCTCTGCTATCGTATTGTCGTCATTTTCGCTTCCGTCGTCTGCGACCGAGCAACCGTACGAATATACGACCTCTGCGCTGTCGCCAAGTGCTTTGCGGAAGCCCTCTTCGACTGTAACAGTTTTTTCAATATCAATGTGTGCCGCCCAAGGACCGAGAAGCTCTCTCTTGCCCTCGTCTCCCGCAAGTGCACCGATGAGCGCGATTTTCTTTGCGTTCTTTATGGGCAATGATCCGTTGTTTTCAAGAAGTACTGCACACTCGACTGCCGCATCGTAGGTCGCCTTCATATGCTCGTCCGAGAACGCCTCGTTGTCTATGCTCTCGTCGGTGTAGGGATCGTCCATGATGCCGCAGAGGTACTTGAGAGTGAGCACTCTGATAACCGCTTCGTCTATGTCCTTTTCGTCAACTCTTCCCTCTTTGATGCCCACGGGGAGTCCCTTGTTATAGTAGTCGCCCATAAGCTGCATCGACATATCGCATCCTGCGTTGAATGCCTTGATAGCCGCATCGTCCTCATTCTCTGCAAAGCCGTGGTGAGTGAGCTCGCTCGTAGCTCCCGCGTCACTTACGACCATTCCCTTGAATCCGAGCTCGTCGCGAAGTATATCCTTGAGTATGTATTTATTTGCGGTCGCGGGGGGTGCCGTTGATGTCCTCAAATGCGGTCATAACCGTTGCCGCGCCTGCTTCCAAACCTGCCGCGAAGGGAGGAAGATAGACGTCGTGGAGGTGCTGATCTGATATTTCCGCAGAGTTGTAGTCGCGTCCGCCGATAGCCGCGCCGTAGCCGATAAAGTGCTTCATGCAAGCGAAAACGCGGTCTTTTTCAAGTTTCTCGCCTTCGCCCTGATAGCCCTTTACTGCCGCCTCGCTCATTCTTGAGCAAAGATAGGTATCCTCGCCGTAGCCCTCGACTACTCTTCCCCATCTTGGGTCACGTGCGATATCTACCATAGGCGAAAAGGTCCACTTGATTCCCGAGCGGTACGCTTCCTTTGCCGCAACCTCACATCCGCGTCTTACGACCTCGGGGTTCCAGGAGCAAGACTGCGCCAAGGGGGTCGGAAAGGTGGTATGAAATCCGTGTATTACGTCGTCTCCGAAGAGGGCGGGAATATGAAGCCTTGAGGCCTCGACGAGATCCTTCTGCACCTTGTTTGTCTTCTCTGCGCCTATTATTGTAAGATACGCGCCTATCTTTCCCTCTGCAAAGTGATCCTCGAAATATTTTTCCTCATTTGTGTATATTGAAGTTCCGAACTGAGATAACTGACCTATCTTTTTGGTAAGATTGAGCTCCTTTACCTTTTCTTCGGCTTTTCTGCGCGCTACACAGAATGCTTTGGAATTCATAATGTTTGCCATACTAATTACCTCGCTTGAAAATTTTTGTTTTCTTATTAATTTTACAATATTATAGCCGCTTTGTCAATAGAATTTGACAAAGCGGCATTGTTTTTTAATCTCGTCTTTCGTAAACGTTACAGCTCCTCTGCGACAAATTTGCCGCCGTAAAGATAATACGTTTTTGTAAATCCTACGTCACGAAGCGGCTCTTTTGCCTCTTCAAATCCGAAATCAAGCGTTTCGATAGCGTGTGAGTCAGACGAAAGAACGAGGCAAGCATTATGCTTTTTCAGGATATACAGCAGATTTTCCGCGGGGTAAGGCTTGCTTCTGTATCCTCTCGATATTGCTCCTGTGTTCACTTCGAAAAGGCATCCCGAATCTGCCACCGTCTCGATATATTTTTCGGCGATCTTGTTGTATCCTTCGTTTTTGAGGAAAAGAGACTCTCCCATCTCGTCAAATTTTGTGATGAGGTCGAAATGTCCGACGATGTCCGGCTTCCTCTCATTTATATACCTGCAGAATTTACTAAAATAGTCCTCTGCCATACGCTCCACGTCATAATTAAATACCTCAAGGCACTTTTGAAAATGCGCGGGGCTTGAATCTATCGGATAGTACTTTCCGTCAACGACATAGTAATGCGAGGAGCCGATCACGTAATCATAGTCCGATCTCTTCGCCCGGCAGTACATATCCTCCTCAACTCCGAGGTATATTTCTATTTGGCCTTTGTATTTTTCCTTTAGGTTTTTTACCTCGTTTTTGTACCCCTCAACGTCCTTGATACAGTAGCGAAGGTCAAAATCCGTATATCCGTGACCTGAAAAACCGATCGACGTAAACCCTTTATCAATTGCCGCGACGACTATCTCCTCGCAGGTGTTCTTGCCGTCACAGAAGGTGGAATGTGTGTGAAGATTACTTTTCATTTTTACCCTTTCAGCCTCATGAAAGGACGTGTTTTTGCACGCCCTTTCAAGATGATTATTGATAAAATTCGTGATACCACTCGGCAAAGCGGCGAAGTCCCTCGCGCAAGCTCGTTGACGGCTTGAAGCCGAAATCTCTGTCAAGCGCCGAGGTGTCCGCATAGGTCACGGGAACGTCACCTGCCTGCATGGGAACCAGCTTTTTATGAGCTTCAAAATCGTAGTCCTCGGGGAGAACACGGGCTCTTATAAGCTCCTCCTGGAGTATCTGCACAAAATCGAGCAGATTTTCCGGGCTGTTGTTTCCGATGTTATATACTCTGTAAGGCGGCACGGGAAGCCCGTCCTCGCCCACTGCCTTCTCGGGTGCGTTCTGCATCACGTGCTTGACACCCGTTACGATATCGTCAACGTAGGTGAAATCGCGCTTGCAGTTTCCATAGTTGAATATCTCTATAGTCTGACCCTTGATGAGCTTGTTCGTAAAGCCGAAATAAGCCATATCGGGTCTTCCCGCGGGACCGTACACGGTAAAGAAGCGAAGTCCCGTTGAGGGGATATTATAAAGCTTGGAATACGCGTGAGCCATAAGCTCGTTGCTCTTTTTTGTTGCCGCGTAAAGTGAAACAGGATTATCGACCTTGTCGTCGGTGCTGTACGGTATCTTTTTATTCGAGCCGTACACCGAGCTTGAGCTTGCATACACGAGGTGCTCGACGGGGTAACGTCTGCATGCCTCGAGAATGTTATAAAATCCGATTATATTGCTCTCAATATAAACGTCGGGATTGGTGATGCTGTATCTCACTCCTGCCTGAGCCGCAAGATTTACGACCACGGAAAATCCGTGCTCCTCAAAGAGCTTGTCGATAAGTACTCTGTCGGCAATATTTCCTTTTACGAACAGCCACTCCGAGTCTGCCTTATCTTTTGCGAGCTCTTCTATCTTTTTGAGTCTGTATTCCTTTATGGACACGTCGTAGTAGTCGTTCATGTTATCCACTCCGACGATCTTTATTCCCTCTACGGTATTGAAAAGCTCGGTTACGAGGTTTGC
Source organism: Eubacteriales bacterium (assembly GCA_045132775.1). GTDB lineage: Bacteria > Bacillota > Clostridia > Oscillospirales > CAG-272 > SVTX01. Next base: position 25,515 of record JBGUSX010000074.1, on the reverse strand, counting down.
TCCGATAAATCCCGCCGCACCCGTGACGAGCACGGTCTTGTTTTTTAAATCAACGTTTGGTGTCAGCATATACCTTTATATTCCTCCTGTACCTTTGAGTAGCTTTCAAGATTGCCTATATCATATCTCTTTCCGGGCATCTCCATAGCGTGCACCCTGGTCTGTGTGCAGAGCCAGGCGATATAGCTTCCGGGTGCGTCAACACCGCATCCCGACTCTATGCCAGTCTTGACCAGCTTTGTATCCTCGCGAGTGTAGTAGTAGAAGGGCGGACAGCACCAGTTCGACTTGGGGCACTCGGGTTTTTCTTCCATATCTGTGATGAGATCGTTTTCGTCTATACTTACAACACCGCATTTCTGCAGCTTTTTCTCGGTTGCCTCAAAATATCGCATAATGCAGGAGGTGTTTTTCTCCTCTGCATAATCAATAAATTTTGTCAGACTGAAATCAAGCACGTTGTCGCCTGCGATAACGAGCATATCGTCGTCAAGGGACAAGGTGTCGATCGCAAACTGAATATCTCTTACCGCTCCGAGTCTTGTCTCGTTTGAGCTTGTTCCGTCATCAACGACGGTTATCTTCTGTGCCTTATTCTTTGCCCAATCCTCGAAATGGTGAGCAAATTTATGGTTGGATATAACTACGTATTCGTCTACGAGTCCCGCTCCGTCTATGTCGTCGATAAGCCAATCAAGTATTGTCTTTTCTCCGACCGTTAAAAGCGGTTTCGGGAAATTTTCTGTCAGAGGATAGAGGCGCGTTGCATATCCTGCGGCAAGTATCAAACATTTCATATAAAAATTCCGCCTTTCAGTTGAGTTTAACGCCGTCCGCGGTATTGCAGACGTGTACAGAATATTTACCCTCAAGATGCGGGAAAGCTGCGAGATACTCTCTCGTTACCTTCTCTACGATAGCATCCTCTTTTGCAGGGTCGATGAGTGCCATACAGCAGCCCTTGAAGCCTGCTCCCGAGAATCTTCCGCCGTATATTCCGTCGGTCTCAGTCATTATATTGTAGAGCTTTATAAGCTCCGGAGAGCCTGTTTCCCAGCTGTGAATCGAGGAATATCCGCTCTCAAACGAAATTTTACCGAATTCCTCAATATCTCCGCGTTTCCATGCTTCAACCGCCCTGCCTACACGATCAAATTCCGTGTACCAATGCTCTGCTCTGCATCTCCAGCTTTCGGGAAGTCTGTCCTTATATTCTTCAAATACCTCTCGCGGAACGTCGCGGAGATTGGTTTCGTTGAACTTTCCATATGGGAGACCTGCAAAAGCCTTGAGCGCATAAGCGGCGCTTCTGCACTCGTCAACTCGCATATTGAATGCCGATCCCGCGAGACTTCTTTCAAGTCCGGAGAAGAATATCGCGATCTTAAAGGGCTTCATGTCGGGATTTACGGGTATTACCTCGTAGCTTTCGTCTACAAAGTCCATATAGAGCATATGATCCTTTTTACAGTAGACCTCGCAGCTCTGATCGAGCTTTCCGCAAGCGACTCCTACGTATTTATTCTCTGCTTCGAGTGCTATGTTGATAAGCTCGGCAGGCTCAAGCTCGATACCGTTCATGTTTGCAAGCGCAGACAGGAAAGTTATGATCACCGCCGCGCTGGATGAAAGTCCGCCTATGGGGAGCTCTCCGCCAATAACAGCGCAGAGACCGCGGCGAAGAGGATGCCTTTTATCAAGCGCAATAGTTGCTCCGCGCAAATGATCTGCCCAGTCCTCCTGCTTCACCGCGGGGGTGGACGTCACGTGCCACTGCGCGCGCTTTGGAAACTGCAGTGACTGTATTTCAATAATTCCGTTTTCCTTCGGCCCGTATGCGATATAAATGCCCTTATCAATGGCAAATCCCGTAATGCGACCGAGCTGGTGGTCGCTGTGCGCGCCGATGGGACAGATGCGGTATGGAGTAAATGCTATGTCCTGTGGGGGCTTTTTGTATATTTGCTCAAATGCTTCATATACTGTATTTTTCATGTTATTTCCATCCGTTCGTAAATTATTATCTGTTTTTATACATTTTTTCGTAATAATTCTGATACTCGCCCGAGATGATGGTCTCCCACCACTCCTTGTTATCGAGATACCACGCGATAGTCTTATCTATTCCGTCGGCGAATTTGGTCTCGGGAAGCCAGCCGAGCTCGGTATAAATCTTTGTGGGATCGATCGCGTAACGCATATCGTGTCCCTTTCTGTCCGCAACGTAGGTAATGAGGCTCTCGGGCTTGCCAAGCTTCTTACATATAAGCTTGACGATATCGATATTTGCCATCTCGTTATGTCCGCCTACGTTATACACCTCGCCCACTCTTCCGTTATGGATTATAAGGTCGATAGCCTTGCAGTGATCCTCTACGTAGAGCCAGTCGCGCACGTTCTCTCCCTTTCCGTATACGGGAAGGGGCTTGTCGTTGAGCGCGTTTGCGATCATAAGCGGAATGAGCTTCTCCGGGAAGTGATAGGGGCCGTAGTTGTTTGAGCAACGGCTGATCGTCACGGGAAGTCCAAATGTGCGGTGATATGCGAGGACTAAAAGGTCTGCGCCTGCCTTTGAGCTTGAATAGGGTGAGCTTGTATGAATGGGAGTCTCCTCGGTAAAGAAGAGGTCGGGACGGTCGAGAGGAAGGTCACCGTAAACCTCGTCGGTTGACACCTGGTGATATCTCTCGATTCCGTACTTACGGCAAGCATCCATCATTACCTGTGTTCCGAGAATGTTGGTCTGCAAGAAGACCTCGGGATTCTCGATAGAGCGGTCAACGTGGCTCTCCGCCGCGAAATTTACAACGATATCGGGCTTTTCTGCCTCGAAGATCTCATAAATTCCCTGTCTGTCGCAAATGTTTGTCTTATAGAATTTAAAATTGGGGTTTTTTAGCGCTTCCTCGAGTGTGGACATGTTTCCCGCATAAGTGAGGCAGTCAACGCACACGATCTTGTAATCGGGGTGCTTATCGAGCATGTGATAAACGAAATTCGCGCCTATAAAGCCTGCTCCGCCTGTAACTATGATAGTTTTTGACATTATTTACTCCATTCCGCCGCTATAAGCGGCAAATCGAATTTATTTGATTATTTACCCTCTTTTGCGAGCGAGATGAGATACTGACCGTAGTCAGTCATCTTCAATTCCTCGCCAAGCTTAAGTAGCTGCTCTGTGGTGATAAATCCGCGTCTCCAAGCGATCTCCTCGATGCAGGATATGTAAAATCCCTGTCTCTCCTGTACTGCCTCAACGTACATGCTCGCCTTGAGCATTCCCTCGGGTGTCCCCGTGTCAAGCCAAGCCATTCCGCGACCGAGAAGCTGAACGTGGAGCTCACCCATTTCAAGATAAGCGTTATTTACTGCGGTTATCTCGATCTCTCCGCGCGCGCTCGGCTTAACGTTTTTAGCGATCTCAACAACTCTGTTATCGTAGAAGTAAAGACCCGGCACTGCGTAATTTGACTTCGGATGCTCGGGCTTTTCCTCAATCGAAATTACCTTTTTGCTCTTGTCAAACTCTACTACGCCAAACGCTCTTGCATCCTTTACGGGATAGCCGAATATAGTTGCTCCCACTTTTCTGTCTCTTGCGTTCCAGAGCACGCGGCTCATGTCCTGTCCGTAGAACACATTGTCGCCAAGTATAAGGCATACGTTATCGTCGCCGATAAATTCCTCGCCGAGAATGAACGCGTCTGCAAGTCCGCGGGGGGTGTCCTGCACCTTATATGAAAACCTTACGCCGATCTTTTCTCCCGTGCCGAGAAGTCTCTCGTAATTCGGAAGGTCGTCGGGGGTGGAGATGATAAGTATCTCGTTTATGCCTGCCAAAAGAAGCATCGAGAGTGGGTAATAGATAAGGGGCTTGTCGTATATGGGAAGAAGCTGCTTTGAAACTACCTTTGTCATGGGGTAAAGTCTTGTTCCCTTACCGCCGGCTAAGATTATACCTATCATTTGTCTTACTCCTTATTTAAGAATTATGTCACAGATCATGTCCACGTCGGACAGATCGAGATGCGCGTACATCGGCAGGCAGAGGACGTTTTCCGAAAAGGCCTTTGCTATGGGGGTGAGGGTCGTCAGATCCTTGCCGAATGCCTTGTTTGCGGAAACGAGAGGATAGAAATACTTTCTTGCGACCACTCCGTTTTCCGCAAGGAGCGCAACTATCTCGTCGCGGCTCTTTCCAAAGACAGCTTTATCAAAGAGCACGGGATAGTAGGCGAAATTCTGCTTTATACCCTCTCGCAGAGGCAAAAGCCTGAGCCCGTCGACGCCCTTAAGTCTTTCGTCGTAACGCTCATACGCCTCGCCTCGCGACTCTATCTCTCCGTCAATATGCTTTAAGTTGCAAAGACCCATTGCCGCCTGAAACTCGTTCATCTTGCCGTTGGTTCCAAAGCAGTCTATGTCCTCTCCGTTAAGTCCGAAGCCTCTTTCCTTGACAATATCGGCTGTGAGGCTTGCATCGTTATAGCAGAGCGCGCCGCCCTCTATCGTATGGAATACCTTTGTTGCGTGGAATGAGAGCATTGAAATATCGCCGTACGTGCATATTCCCCTGCCCTTATACTCGACTCCAAACGCGTGTGCCGCGTCGTAGATGACCTTGAGATCGTGCTTCTTCGCAATAGTGTCTATTGCCTCCACATCGCAAATATTACCGTAAACGTGAACGCCCAAGATCGCACAGGTCTTATCGGTTATAAGCTCCTCGATCTTTGTGACATCGATAGTGTAATCATCCGCAACGTCGCAATACACGGGTGTGCATCCCGCCTGAACTATCGCGTTCGTGGTTGACGCAAACGTGAAGGGTGTTGTGATGATCTCGCCCTCAAGATTGAGTGCCTTGAGAGCACAGTAGAGCGCGAGATGTCCGTTTACGAAAAGCTCGGTGTTGGGCACCTTCAGATACTCGCAAAGCTTTACCTTGAGCTCATTGTGCTTGGCACCCATATTGGTGAGCCATCTTGACTCCCACAGGTCCTTTATCTCTTCGCAATATTCCTCAAAGTCGGGCATTGAGGAACGGGTTACGTTAATTGCCATGATAAACCTCTTTTATTTTAATTTCAAGTCAGGAATTTAACAGCAGATCGGCATTGAAGGGCTTGAAAAGCATATTTCTGCCGCTCTCATCCTCTACTACCACAACACTCTGAATGTATTTCACCGTTTTCGCTACGTCCTCTACGGTGTCTGCGATAAGCTTTATGCGGAACACCTTTTGTGCTGTCGATCCATCCTCGGAGATCTCCTTGCCAAGCCACGCATCGACCTCGACGTCTTTTACGTTGGGATCCTTATATACATCCTCGTATTCGAGTCTGCCGATCTTTCCCTCGTGCGCGTACAGCAAGAACGAGCACGCGACCTGCGGATACTCGGGGTTGTCCTTTGAAAGATCGTCGATCATATCGCCGCAGAGCGAATACGCGATCATCATCTTCATATAGTTGATGTTATTGAATTTTTCAATGATAACAAAGTCATTGTTTCCGTTGATGCGGTAGCCCATCTCGAAGATGTACATCTTTTTCTCGGTGATCATTCCCTGGAAGAACACTGCGCCGTTTTCGGCTCCGATCCCCTTGATGAAGCTTCTCATCTTTCCGTCGAGCTCCTCAAGATATCTCTTATATGCCTTTGCAGGGGAGATGAGAAATTCGCAAAGTCCGGATTTTCTCTCCTGGTCGTCGGTTATATATTTTTCGTTCACGCAGGAAAGGCTGATCTCACCCTTTGATACGGTATATACCGAAGAAAACTCAAGTCCGTCAAGATAATCCTCGACGATAACGCACTTGCTCTGCGATTTGCTTGCCGCATATTCGACTGCCACGTCGAGCTCCTCACGGTTGTTGCAAACCGATATTCCCTTTCTTCCTGCGTAGTCCGCGGGCTTGACTATGACGGGATACTCTATCTTATCCTTCGCTTCGTCGGTCATAGGATAGGCAAAGCAATAGTCGCGCGGAGTGGGGATGCCGTATTTCTGACATTCATCCTTAAAGGTTCTCTTGTTTCTCGTGAGATCTATCTGCTCCTCGTTTGCGTAGAAAGGAAGCCCCAGAGCGTTTGCAAGTCTGCAAGCCGCAAGAACGCGGAACTCACTGTATCCCGCGAAAACTCCGTTCACTCCTGCCTCTCTGCACTTTTCCGACAGAGTTTTTATATCCGAATAATCGATATCCCACGCTTCATCCGAAATGTTCTTTGCGGGGGTTCTCGATCTGTCCGCAATTCCATCGGTCACAATGGTATAAACACCCATCTCGTGTGCGGCGGAAATAATGTTATTGTTGCTTGCATCCGAACCGATGACGAGCAATTTTTTTCCTTTAAGCTTTGAGTACATTGTAAGTCCTCCGTGTTTTTTTCATTATCCGAGGAGCGCGCAAAGCTCCTCTGCTATTCTTTCCATATCCTCTTTTGTGTAGCGTTGGTCACAGGGCAGAGGAAGAATGTTTTTTGCAAGATCTGCTTCAAGCTTCTGTTCTGTTTCTGCAACCTCGGGCCACAGTGTCGGTACAAATATCTTCTTTGCGGCAAGTGCCCTTTTGACCGCCATGCCGTTTTCACAGTAGAACGGGTATGCGTAAGGTCCCTCGGGCAATCTCGGTTTAAGCTTGTTTTTTGCGCCAAGCAAGTTGTCGAGCACCAAAAAATTCTCTTCCCTTGCTTTTTTCACACGGTCATAATCCACCGCGTTCATAATATTTTCGGTAAGCTTTGACATAAGCCGAAGCTCTAACTTTTCGAAAGTATCGTCGTTCTGTCTGAAATCTCTGTAATAGTCCGAAGCACTCTCGCCCTCAAATCTTCCGAGCACGTGCGTCATTCGGTTCATTGAAACGTCGCGCACAGGTGCGGGGTCGAGTATTGCGTCGGTAGAGACGTAGCCTCCGTCGGGAACACCGAAAAATTTTCTGCAGGAATAGACCGTGTCAATGTCCTTTATCGGCTTGTGGAAGAATGCCTGAACGTTATCGATGATGACGTTTCCATACCTTTCCTTGAGCGCGACTATATCACTGTCTTCAAGCTGCCCGAAGTAGTTGACCGCGTAGAGATATTCGCCCTCTCCGAGCTTTCTGTCAAATATCGGCAAAAGGTTCTCTCCGATATTATAATACTCGTAAGCAAAGCCCTCTCGCTCGCAGACACCCGAGACGGAATTGCAAAGGAAGTACGGGACATAAAGCTTTTTGATCTTTTTTGCCCGGAGAAGATACACGAGCGCGTTTCTTGCGCTGTTTACTCCGACGAGATCCGAATACATTGACTTTCCGGTAAACTCCTCAAGTCCGAAATATCCGCCTATTTCTTTCATAGACATGTCCTTTTTATTTATTTCAAAATGACCTTAACGTATTTGCCTGTGTCAGCCATTACTCTCTCAAGCTCTTCCTCTGTGTCGAATTTGAGCACAAGAGTTCCTATCGCTTCGTTTGCGGCACTGAATCCCGCGACATGGGCACCGCTCTCGATCCAGAGGTCCTCTTCAAATACGTTCTTTTTTATTTCGTCTGCGATCCAAAGGTGATCAAACTCACCCACTTTATCACTGTGGAGTATTACCTCTGCCCAGCATCCGTTGTACGGCTTTTGCTCAACGTCCTCTGTGGGCATTCCTACCGCCGCTCTTACTGCATTGGTGATAAGATCCACACCCGTTGCGTAGCGGAGGCACTCCGCGAGTCTGTTTCCGCCACCTCTGGGGGAAAGCTCCATTATATACGCTTTTCCGTCGGTCGCTTCTCTGGTCTCTATGTTATAAATTGAGGTTCTCATTCCAAGGAGCTTAAGAAGTCTCTGTATCTCTCCCTTGAGCTCCTCCTGATGCTCCGCGGTCATTGAAGAGGGCCAGCTGTATGCCGCGGGCGTGTAGGGGTTGTCCGCGCTCTCGTCAAATCTCTGACTAGAGAAGGACACGAACTTAAGCTCTCCGTCGACCGAGAAACTGTCGGTGTCCGAGGAATGTCCTACCTTTGTCAAAAAGTCCTCTATGATAAATTCGTCGCAGTGCGAGAATGAAAGTGCGTATTTGATGCTCTCTTCAAGGTCACGGGGGTCGTCAACTCTTGTAACTCCCTTGCTTCCCGCGCTGTCCGTCGGCTTTACGATAACGGGCCAATGGAAGAGAGACACGTCTGCCAGAGCGTCCTCTATACTCGTATATCCCTTTGCGGTGGGAACGTTAAATCCGTGTTCTGCAAGAAAATCTCTGAATTTTCCCTTATTCTGCAAGATAGACACCGACTCGTAAGAGCCGCAGGACGGCAAACCCATTTTTTCCGCAACGTATGCCGCAGTAACTACACCCGGGTCGCAGGCAAAGGACATTATTCCGTCTATCTCAAGCTTGCGAGCCGCCGAGAGAACCGCATCCATATCGATTATACTGACGTTGCAGTATTCATCCGAATATTTGTGAGCGATATTGTCGGGGAGATAATCGCAGGTAATAACGTACAGCCCAAGCTTGTGAGCCGCATCTATAACGGGGAGTGCGTATCTCGAGCCGCCGAGTATCATCAGTTTTTTCATAATTCTACCTCTGTTCTGGTATGCTTTTTCTTCAGTATGTTTTTTGCGTTTTTGAGGAGCATCTTAAATGGTCTTACCCTGAATATTGCCGAGAGTCCGAAATATATCACAACTCCCGTGGGGACCTGTATGAGCAGCTCGAATATCGGATGAAGATTGAGCAGATATCCGACTCCGAGAACTGACACAAGCATCACTACCGACAAGACAAGCGACGGCAGAATATCCTTGATCTGCTCAAAATATGAATATCCGACCAGCTTTTTGTTGGGAGATGCGTTGACGAAGCAGCTGATAAGTCCCGTGATGATTCCAGTCATTGCGATCGCAATAGGCGAATCAAAGAAGATCACCGCAATTACGAGCGCAATGATTCCGTACGTCTTTTTCACGATCTCAAGCTTCAGGTACATATCGCTTCTTCCCATTGCGTTGATAGCCTGCAGATTACAGGTGTGGATCGGATAAAAGGCGAACGTAAAGCAATATATCTGCATATAAGGAACGCAAGGAAGCCAGGTATCCGTTAAAAGCAGACTGACGAGCGGCGTTGCGACCGAGGCAAGTCCTGCCATAAGCGGAAATATGATATACGAGCTCAAGGTGATAGATGAGCGCATCATTTCCTTGACCTTCGATCTCTGATCCTGATGGGAGGCGAGCGCAGGGAGCATTACGCTCTGCACTGCTCCGTTTATTCCGTTTATCAAAAACTGAGGGAACTTCTTTCCGTTAGTATAGAAGCCCAGGGTGTTTTCGTCATATTTGTAGCCGATAACAAGGCTGCGCAGATCCTGATAAAGCACGTCTATCAAGGACGAGACGAGTATCTTCCAGCCGAATCCTATCAGCACCCTGACTCTTGCAAAATTACACTTGAAGTGCAATTTTAACTTGGAGGTGAAGCGCATTACGATGCACGCGACAAATACGTAAAGCATATTCTGTGCAACGAGTGCCCAAAGTCCTCCGCCGAGGTATGCGATCGCAATTCCGACACCGCCCGATATTAAGATCGCGGCAAGGTTGCTTGCAAACACCTTGCGGAATTGCATTTCCTTGGTCACCTTGGCAAGCTGGACCGAATTGAGTGCTCCCGGGAAAAGCATGAGTGCGAGCACTCTGAGGGGGGCAACTATGTCGGGCATTTCATAAAACGCTGCGATGAGCGGTGCGGTGAAGAATATGACCGCGTACAGTATTGCCTCCACGCCTATGGATACCCAAAACACCGAGGAATAATCCTCTTCTGTTACGTCCTTGTTCTGAATCAAGGCGGTATTGAGCCCGTGCTGAATGAATACGTTTGCCAGATTTGTAAAAATCAGCATTATTGCCAGTGCCCCGGAGGGACCCGGGCCGAGCTCTCTTGCGAGGATAACGTGAAGCACGAACTGCATTCCCAGAACACCGAAGCGTTCAAGCAGCTTCCAGAAGAGCCCTTTCGATATAGATTTTTCGTTAGCCATAAAACAATCCTACACTTTTTCTGTTGCCGATTTTAACCGGATCGGTAAAGCAGAGTTTATTCTTAATAGCCCTTCTTGCCGTAAAGCTTTTTAAGTCTTTTTTTGTACATTCCGAGCGTGAGCGACGGAAATGCGGCGGCAATAATGACCGAAATTTTTTTCTTTGTTGGGAGTATACTGAAATATTTACGGTTCTCTTTTTTTAGCATTTCCTTTGACGATCTTGTCAGAAGTCCTGCCTTTACCATCATCGATGCGATTCGCGGAGCTGTGATATCCTGATATTTGTTATCGGTGGCTCTGTCGAATGCCTTGAGCGAATTTACCATCGCGACGGGATGCTTTGCAAGCCTTGCGGGGTCGAGAGCCTTTGCATTACGGTCGCACCAGCTTCCCTCCACGCCCCGTCTGTACGCGGACATGCAATCGCTGATGTAATACACGCAACCCAACTGTCCGAAATGAAGCTTGTACGGCTCGTCGCCGACGTCACACAGCTTTTTATATTCGGGAGGATCAAGAATATACTTTTTCCACTCGTCCGCGCGGAACATATACGAGCTTGTATGGAAGCTGTACGCGCGGCAAAGCGTTAGAAATTCTCTTGAAGGAATTTTGCCTGAAGCTATATTTGTCTTCGGAAAAACCGACCCTGAGCTCTCTCCGTTGGCAAAGACCTCCTCGGTCTTATGAACGCACATATAGCAATCCTCGTTTGCGTCGAGAGCATCGACCTGCTTTTGTAGCTTATAGGGGTCTGTCCAATAGTCGTCTCCCTCGCACATAGCAACGTAACGTCCCGAAACCTTGGGTAAAATAAAGTTGCTCGTTATTCCTATGTGTTTTGAGTATTTATTCTCTGTCTGGTATATTCCCTTGATTACATCGGGATATTCTTCCTCATACCGCCTTATGATCTCCGCGGTGTTGTCGGTCGATGCGTCATCGTGGATGATGACCTCGTATTTGAAGTTCGTTTTCTGGCTTACAAAGCCCTTGAGTGTTTCCTCCACGTACTTTCCGTGATTGTACGCCAGACAGAAAACCGAAACCTTGATATCATTCATAATAGTCTCCACTTGACAGTATTTATATTAGCGAGTCCTTCTTGGAGTGTCATATTGGTTTATATATTTGCCCAGAACGGAAGATACGGCATCTCTCCGTATCCGTTTGCTCTGAATGACATAAATCTCAGATAACCGAAAAGCAGGATAACGAACACCTTGACAAATCCTTTTACTCTGCTGTTCTTTACGTAATACGGCAGAACGATCAGCTCATACACCATAAAATACAGCGCAAGTCTGTCTGCATATTTGTAGAAGAATATCATCATCGTGCAGGCAATACCGAGAAGCATTATCGCGGAATTGAAGCGGACGTGCTGTTTCGCCTGCGCTTTTTCTTCGAGTGAGATGTCCGGATCAAAGTTGAGGAGCGAGTATGGCTCGTCAAAGAAGCTGAATACCATAAGGAATCCGAGCAGGGCGAGTCTTGCCAGGGTCACTATGCTGACGTCTCCGGTGGTTTGCACGCCTGCGTATATCGCGCCGTAGTGCTTCTGCATATAGTCGAGAAGAACTATTGCGGCAACCGGAGCGACGATAACGATTCCCATCTTTGCAAACGAGGCACCAAGACTCTTGCTTTTCCTGAAAACGTAGTACACTATAACAAGGGCGATCGCCAGAAGTGCTGTTTTGTGGAAGAGCGTTGCCACTGCGACTGCCAGTACAAAGCCCATATTCCCTTTAAGCCCTTTGCCGACATATTTCGAAAAATAGAATATTATCGCGATCGCTATCCACTGACGGATAGTGTTGAAGGTCATGAAATAATACTGACACATAAAGATGTACATAGCCCATGGGAGAGATATGTTATCTTTTTCGTCAAAAAGTCTCTTTATAACAAAGAAGTTGATGATGAACGAAAAGACGGTGAGCAACCACGTATATCCCTTCGTGATATTCACGATCACGTACGACAGTGCCAAAAAGCCTTTTTCGTCTATATTGTTAAGATGATCTTTAAATCCGTCGCGAAGCTGTGAGAGCAGCTCAACGTAGTGCGGGGTGTCGATTCCAACGCTCTCGTGACGGAAGCCCGCAAGAAGAGTCAGAAGGATAACGATGATCCAGAATGCTCTTTTTTTGTTTTTATCAGCCGTTCTTGACACTAAAATACATACCAAGCCGACTGCGACATAGATAAGTATGGATAAAAGCTTCTCCACCGTGCTCCCTCCTTTTTTTCTTTTTGCTTGATTTTATGCTTTATTATTTGAATGCCTCGCGCAGATATCCAGATGCTTCGTTGTACTGCTTTACGATACGGTCAAGCTCTGCGTCACAATTTTTCTTGAATTCTTCTCTATCCAAATCAGAATAATAATTTACTATGCTATCCGTGAAACCGTCGCAAAACGGGTCGCAGGAAAGTCCGATTCCCGCATCGCTTGCGCACCTTTCCATAAACGAGCCCTTCATACAAAGCTGGGGAATGTAGAAGATAGGTCCGTCGTAATATTTGTTGCCCATAGCAAGCATCATATTTGCCGTGTTGTAGATATTATGGATAAGATCTGTGTTTTTAACAAACTCATATCTCTCCTCGGGAGAATACTCTCCGTGGAATACGATATTATTCGCTCCGAGCTCTGCGGCATAAGCCTTCAGGTTCAGCGCGATCTTTTGTTCTCTGCCGTAGAAATGAAGCTCCAGTCTGTCGTCTGCGGCGATCCTTTTTATTATCTCGCGGTTGACTGCCTCTCCGCGCATAAATCCCCAAAAGGCAATTCTTATCTTGTCGCTCTTGCTTTTTTCGTACTCGCGGTGCGAGAGCGAATCGGTAAGAATATTGTGTGTGGTAAACACCTTATCCTGCGCATCCGCGGGGAAAAATTTGCGGAATCCGTCACTGCTTGTAAACGTAGCGCGCGATCCTCTTACAAGCTTCCACATGATCTTCTGATAAAAGGAATATCTCTCAAACGTAGAATCGCGGTAATCAAAGAAGTATCTGTCCTTGAATTTTTTTGTCCACGTGCCCGAAAGCAGTACTGCGGGCATGGAATGAAGGAGGATGACGTGGTCGATCTTATTTTTCTTGAGCACGTTCTTGACGAATCTTCTGTATTTTATAAAGCTCCCTATCTTAGAGCCCTTGGAGACGTTATCTTCCTGATAGCATCTGAATTCGTGCATGGTTATGCCCTCGTAAGCCGAAAGATCCTCGTCCTTGAGGTCTCTGTTCCAGTAGATCAGGTGCACTTCATGCTTTTTTCTGTCAATGCTGTCAAGATAGAAATTGACGTATGGCATGTATTTGACCTTTGCAAATCCAACCAATAAGATCTTCATATATCCTCCCGGGATTTTACTTATTTATACTTTTCATCACCGTTGCGTACGCATTGGCGATATCGTAGCGAGCGTGCAGACTCTCAAACGCCGCCTTCTTGAAGCTCGCGCGCCAACCCTCAAGCTCCTCGGTCGCGCGGTTAACACAATTCGTAAACGCATTCACATCGTTGCTCTCGCACCACCAGCCGAATCCGTCGCCCTCGATGACCTTGCCGACGTCGGTATTGGGGTCTGTGCACGCAAGAGTTGGGATTCCAGCCTGCATGTAGCTGAGCAGTCTTGACGGGAAGTTCGGTATTGTAAATCTATGATCGAGGAAGATCATTCCAACGTCGCAGGATGCGACCATCTTGTCGTAATCTTCCTTCGGGAGCTTTTTCATCAGTCTGACGTTTTGCGGCTTGTTTTCATTCACGTAAGCCTCGAGCTTTCCGTACTCGGTTCCGTCGCCGACTATAAGGAAATAAGCCTCGCTGTTGTTTTCATTTGCGCGCAGGCAGTTGATAATGAACGGTATTCCCTGCGGTCTGCCGAGGTTGCCTCCGTATACGAACACCTTTTTGTCAAGCGGAATTTCGTATTTGTTTCTTATCTCCTCGCGCTCCGCGTCGGTAACACTCATATCCGTGATCTCGATCGCATTGGGACAGACCTCGATCTTCTCCCTCTTGACCTCGCTGTTGTGCTTGAGCACGTACTCGACGTTTGCGTCCGACATACATCCGATCTTATCCGAGACGGCATAAAGCTGCTTTTCTTGCTTACGGAAGTGCTTATAAAGTATTCCCTTGACTCCGCCCTTACTCATCATTCCGATGTCGACGGCATTCTGCGGGAAAATATCCTTGAGCAGAAGATAGCTCTTTGCTCCGTCGCGCTTTTTGATGTATTTGACCGTCTTGACCTGCGTTACGGGCGGTGTGGGATAAAGCACGAGGTCGAACTTTACGTCAGAGTAATATTTTTTTATTGCCTTGATGTAGTAGGTCGGCAAAAGAACGGTAGTTATTCCCTTTTCAATGATGTTTGCCTTCTTGTTGTTGCCTATCTTAACGCGCAACACCTTGCAGCCTGCCTCACAGCAAAGCTCGGTCTCTGCGTTCTCCTTTTTCTCTCTCGCGCACACTACGTAAACGTCGTGACCGTTTCTCTGAAACTCGTGAATGAGGTCGAGAGAGATCGAGTGCTTGCTTATATGGGGCATTGAGCTGATTGAAATGAATAAAACGTTCATATTAAACTCCAATTTCGCCGCTTGGGGCAATTTGATCTGCTTCTGTTATTTCGAATATTTTGCGATAAGATCGTGTCTTATAATATCGCGTCCGTCCTTGTCGTAAGCGCGGATTCTTTCGTTGGCGATCGCGTGCTTGCGCTTGACTTCTTCCTCTGTATCGGCAACGATGCTGTAGAACGCAACGCGGTCTCCTGAGCTGTTTATCTGACCGAATTTTGTGCCGGGCATCTTAAAGACGGAATACTCGGCAATAATTCCCTCGCTCAAGAGCTCCTCAAAGCCCTCGACTCTGTCAAGCTCTCCGGGATTACAGTATATAAACTCGTTTATCGTAATATTTTCCGCTTTTTTGATCTCTCCCACGTGCGGCTTTTCGCCGAGGGTAAGATCGACCACCGCCTTGACAACGTCAAAGCCTGAGATCTTCTTGATCATAAGGAACTTGATTCCTCCGCCAGTCCTCGCGCAGAACTCAACGACGTTGATCTTCTCTCCGTCAGTTATGAGCTGTATGAGAAGCGGATTGTTTTTAAGCCCGAACGCATCCGCGATCCTCTGTGCCGCATCCGCGATCTTGTCGGCGATATCCTGCGATATTGCCGCGGGAATACGCGAGCGGTTGATGATAAACTTTCCGTCCTCGCCGATCTTGTAGATGTTCGACAGGCAAAGAACGTGCGCCTTTCCATCTTCAACGTACGCGTCAACGGTTATCTCGTCACCCTCGGCGAATTCCTCGACGATAGCCGTCTTTGAGCGGCTGATATTCACCGCTACGTCAAAAGCCTCGCGGAGCTCCTCGATATTCGTGACCTTCTTTACACCTCTTGAGCTGTAAGCGTCCACGGGCTTTACGATTATCGGATAAGAGAGATGAGCTATCTTCCCTTCGTCAAGCTTGTCCATAATAACGTACTTTGTCGTAGGCACGCCGTTGTCCCAAAAGATCTTTTTCATAAAAGACTTCTTGGAAACGTTCTCTGCAGTCTCCGCGTCAATATACCACGGAAGTCCGAGCTCCTCGGCAATGATAGCCACGACCTCGAGCACCTGGTCGGCGCAAACGGTTATGAGGAAATCGACCTTCTCGTCAATAGCCACCTGCTTTACAGCCTCTATATCAAGGACCGAGACCTTATAGAATTTATCCGCATAAGGTCTTGCGCCCACGTTTTCGTTCATATCCGCAAGTATCGTCTCAATACCGCGGCTCTTTAACTCTTTGATCAGCGCTATCTGCGGAACTCCTCCGCAAAGAACGAGTGCTTTCATATTTCTCTCCTGTCAAATAGTGTTATTTTTCCGATGCTTCGGTGCTCTCCGCCTTTTCTGTATCGGTGTTTTCGCCGCTTTCTGCATTTGCGGGCTGTGTGGGAGCCTTAGCGTTTATCGCATCGTCCTTTGTAAAGGCAATACCGTCCTGCTTGAAGACAACGGCAACGGTCTTGAACATGATCTTGATATCAAACCAAAGGCTGAACTTCTCTATGTACTCAACGTCATATTCAAGCTTTTCGCTCCAGGTAAGCTCATTTCTTCCGTTTACCTGAGCCCATCCCGTGATACCCGGGCGCATATCGTGGCGCTTTTTCTGTGTCTCGTTATATCTCTCCGACTGATAAGGAAGAGTGGGTCTGGGACCTACGAAGCTCATCGTTCCGTTTATGATATTGAAGAGCTGTGCGAGCTCGTCGATGCTCGTCTTGCGCAAAAACGCACCTACCTTGGTTATTCTCTTTTTGGGCTCGAGCATATTGCCGTTTTCGTCAAGGCTGTCCTCGGGAATACGCATAGTTCTGAACTTATATATCTTGAACACCTTGCCGTCCTTACCAGTTCTTTCCTGCGTGAAAATAGCGGGTCCCTTGCTCGTGAGCTTGATAACTATCGGCACCACGATCATAACCGGGATCGCAATAAGCACCAAAAGCAAAATTATTGATACGACGAGGTCAAATGCTCGTTTGATGAAAAGCTGAAATTTTCTCATTTTCTTTTTCCTTCTGACTTGATTTTATGGGCGGAATTTACTCAAAGCAGCTTCTGACAGTCGCGATGACCATATCCTGCTCCTCTGCCGTCATCTTGTTGTCACTCGGGAGACAGAGACCTCTGTTAAAGATATCCGCGCCTATATCCGCACATCCGCCAGCGATATATGCGTTTGTCCTTGCTCTGCCGTTGCCCTCTCTTGTAATAAACGGATTCATTCTGTACATGGGCTGCATGTGCATAGGCTTCCAGATGGGTCTGCCCTCTGCATTGTTTGCCGCGAGCTTTTCAAGTATTTCGGTGGGGCAGGTCTTGCCGGGCTCTTTTACATAGCAAGCCTCGCTGTCGCTTCTCACCTGCTTGCACATTGCGCTCTCGTCAATAAGCAGGCAGGAGAGCCAGAAGTTAGGCTCGCACACGTCGGGGTCGTAAGGATTCATCGTTACGGGAAGGTCCTTGAATGCCTCCTTGTATCTCTCGTATATCGCCTTTTTCTGCGCTATGTGCTCCTCAAGATACGGGATCTGTCCGCGCACAACGCCTGCGATAACGTTACTCATTCGGTAGTTGTATCCTACCTCCTCGTGCTGATACCAGGGCGCATTCTCTCTGCTCTGCGTTGACCACTTGCGCGCCTTGTTCGCTG
This sequence comes from Eubacteriales bacterium, assembly GCA_045132775.1. GTDB lineage: Bacteria > Bacillota > Clostridia > Oscillospirales > CAG-272 > SVTX01. Next base: position 8,238 of record JBGUSX010000074.1, on the reverse strand, counting down.
CGTCAAGATCATCTGTGAGCAGCATTCCGCCCGAAGAACCCGTAATGATCTTATTTCCGTTGAAGGATATTGCGTTATATTTTCCGAAGTTACCCGTCTGAACGCCCTTGTATGTCGCGCCGAGGGATTCTGCCGCGTCCTCTATGACCGTAGCACCGTGCCTGTCGCAGACTGCCTTGAGCTCGTCGATCTTCGCAGGGGTTCCGTAAAGATTTACGATAACCACGATCTTTGTGTCGGGATAGAGCTCGAACGCTTTTTCAAGAGCCACGGGATCCATATTCCACGTGTCGTATTCTGTGTCGATGAATATCGGAGTTGCCCCCTCGTATACTACCGAGTTGAGCGTTGCCGCAAAGGTCATATCCGTGCAGAACACGTGATCTCCGGGCTTTACTCCCGCGAGCTTCATTGCCAGGTGCAAAGCCGCCGTTCCGCTTGAAAGCGCAACTGCATTTTTGCATCCGATCTTCTCTGCGATCTGCTTTTCGACCTGATTTATGTTTTCGCCCACGGTCGACATCCAGTTGGTCTCATAGGCCTCTTGCATATATTTGAGCTCTTCCCCGTGCATTGTCGGTGACGAAAGGTATATTTTTTTCATTTTTTCTTCCCTCCGATAGTGAGATGTATTATTTGTTATACGGCCTTCTTGAACGCACACAAATATACATATTACATTATATCACACCTTTTACGTATAGTCAATAGTTTGCGTGCAATTTGGTCTTCTGCAACGCATTTCGAGTCCTCACCGAGGTTATTTTTCTTCTGATGCGGAGGTTTGGCTCTTTTTCCATCTGCCCGGACTTATTCCCGTCCGCTTTTTGAACATTTTTGAAAAATTGCAAACGTCGTCATATCCGCACAGCCTTGCCGCCTCGGCAACAGAGCTTCCCTGCCCAAGCAGCTTCTTTGCTTTCTCTATTCGCACCCAGATGATATATTCCTGCACGCTTTTTCCCGTCTTTTGTTTAAAATATCTTGAAACGTATCTTCGGTCGAGATTAAGCTGTGCCGCAATTTCCTCTACCGAGACCGACTCTATGTATTTCGCACTTACGTAGTCCTTGATCGATCTTACGTAATCATTTTTCTCTTTTCTCTGGGCAAACCATTCGGAATACATCAAAAAGAGCTTTGCGGCGATTTGATACTCGAGCTTCGACCAATCCTTTGGCAGACGGATTATCTTCTCCGCCCAATTGGTCGTATATTTCACGACGGGGGGGAGCTCCCAAAAGTGCTCCGAAAGCTCGCCGTCAAAGCCGACCCAACAATAGCTCCAAGGGTCCTTTGGATCCGCAGAATAGGTAGTAATGACGTGAGGGCGGATTATGAAAGCCTCCCCGGGTCCCACCGGGTGCTTGACACCGTCAACCAAATAAAAGCCGTGTCCTTTGGTGACGAAATGAATAAGCGTGTAGTCTCTTGCCATCGGTCCGAAGCTGTGATCGGGGGCACACTCCTCCTCGCCGAAGAGTATGGGGTTAAGATCGTGAAAATGGCGGTTCTTAACGATACATTCGTACATTTTTGCTTTCCTCCTTTCTGCAAGGTTACAAAACGACATATTTTAATTGTATTATAGCACATTTAAGTTACATAATGCAATAGATTTTTTGAAAAACAGGTGATATAATATTAGGTGATAATTCAATATTATCCCTTGTAATTTTTTACTTTGAAAGGAAAAAGAAGCATGAAGATCACATTTATGGGTGCGGGAAGCACCGTGTTCTCCAAAAACGTGCTTGGAGACACGATGCTCTGCGAATCCTTCCACGACGTTGAAATAGCACTTTACGACATTGATGCGGACAGACTTGAGGAGTCCTACATTCTCATCACCGCGATGAATAACACCATTAACGAGGGCAGAGCCACCGTTGAAAAATATCTCGGAGTTGAAGAGAGGAAGGACGCTCTCAGAGGCGCGGATTTCGTTATCAATGCGATCCAGGTCGGTCTGTACGATCCCTGCACGATCATCGACTTTGAAATACCGAAAAAGTACGGTCTCCGTCAGACTATAGCCGATACGCTCGGAATAGGCGGAGTTATGCGCGGTATGAGGACTATCAAGGTCATGAAGGACTTTGCCGCCGACATCGAAGAGGTATGCCCTGACGCTTGGCTTCTCAACTATACGAACCCGATGAGCATTATCACGGGCTATATGCAGCGATACACCAAGGTCAAGACCGTCGGTCTCTGCCACAGCGTCCAGGTCTGCTCTGACAGACTGCTCAAGGCTCTCGGCATGGAGGACAAGCTTGAGGGACGTTATGAGACGATAGCGGGAATCAACCACATGGCTTGGCTTCTTGACCTTCGCGACAAGGACGGAAACGACCTCTATCCCGAGATCAAGGCTCGCGCAAAGCAAAAGAATGCCACCGAGAAGCACGGGGACATGGTCAGATACGACTATATCGATAAGCTCGGCTACTACTGCACCGAATCGAGCGAGCACAACGCAGAGTACAATCCCTTCTACATAAAGCAAGGCAGAGATGACCTTATCGAGAAATTCAACATCCCCCTTGACGAATATCCCCGCCGTTGCGTAGCGCAGATAAACGGTTGGGCGGCTCAGAAAGAGAGCATTATGAACGGCGGAGAGGTTCAGCACACGCGCTCGCGCGAGTATGCTTCTCACATAATGGAGGCTATGGTGACAGGCGTGCCGTATATGATCGGCGGTAACGTTATCAACAACGGCTGCATCTCAAATCTTCCCGCAGATGCCTGCGTCGAGGTTCCCTGCGTTGTTGACAAAAACGGTATTACCCCGACTCACGTCGGTGCTCTTCCCCTTCAGCTTGCGGCAATGAACTCTTCGAATATCTACTGCCAGATGCTCACGATCGAAGCGGCTCACACGGGCAGCATCGAGACTCTCATTCAGGCGGCTATGATGGATCCCCACACGGGCGCGGAGCTCTCGACCGACGAGATAGTTGCGATGGTCAACGAGCTTGTTGAAGCTCACGAAAAAGCGGGATATCCCGTGTTCTGACGGCAAAAAAACAGACTGACTCGTTGAGTCAGTCTGTTTTTGCGTGTAGCTATTATAATTCAAATTTCGATTTGTCGAACTGTTTGTTTTTTCTTCACGGCAACAAATTTCCTTTTCGGGATCGCCTTGCGTGAGGCTTCTCCCTGGGGAGAAGCTGTCGCGGAGCGACTGATGAGGGGTTGTAGCATAAAGAAAATTTACCCCTCATCCGTCGGCAAGCCGCCACCTGTCTCGCTGCGGCTCGGGCACATCGCGGTTCTGACAGTCCACAGGACTGTCATTCACTACCGCGATGCCGCTACGCTACCCCGAGAAGAAGGCTATCGCAAAGCGTAATCAAACAAAAACTTGAAGCCGTGTAACACACCTATAAATTGCAATTTATCTAAATCCTCCGCGAGCTGTAACCGCAACTCTGCGTGTAACCTTATTATCCCTTACGAAATAAAGCTTTTCGTGAAGATTTACCGTCGAGCAGCAATGTCCCGGGATAAGCAAGACTTTGTCACCTATTTTGAATTTTTTGGACGGGTTGTGAAGCTGCAAATGCTCCTCGCTCGCAACGATGTGCGACACGGAAAACCCGACGCACTCCGGCATTCCCTGATCAATTCCGCATGACTTTACGCCTGCATCTATCACCGCCAACCGATCATTCACGCTCACCACAGTTGCGAGTATAAAAAGCGAATTTTTAAACGGGAGATCAAGCTCACGGTAGGTCGAGTCCATAAACAGATAACTACCTGCTTGAAGCTCTGTATAAAGTCCCATATCCGCCTTGATAAGAGAGGTTCCCGTGCTTCCGCCCGAAAGTGTTTTTACCTCTATTCCACGTTCTCCGAGATATGCGATCAATTCCTTTATCTTCAAGGCATTCTTCTCTGTCAACTCGCGCCTCTCGTCAAGCGATATCTCGTGTGATATATGACCCGCATAAGCCTGTATTCCGTTGAAAACGAGATTAGAGCAGGAGGAAATTATCTCTGCAAGCTTCGCGACTTCTTCCTTAGTCGATACTCCGCATCTCTCCATGCCTATCTCGTATTCGATAAGGCAATGGACCGTTGAGCCGACGAGCGAGGCGGCGGTATTGATATCCCGCACGTTCTCCTCGCTGTCAACGCAGACGGTGAGTCTGCAATCAAGCGCCAAGGATGCGAGCCTTGATATTTTCTTTTTGTCAACTATCTGATTTGCGATAAGAATATCCTCAATGCCGCTGTCGCAGAGGTCTATCGCCTCGTCGAGCTTTGCGCATGTCATACCTATAGCGCCGTCCGCAATCTGCTGACGGGCTATCTCCGCGCATTTGTGCGATTTGTAATGTGGGCGGAGCTTGAGGCTTTTGCCGTCAAGCATGGTCTTCATTGCGTTGATATTGTCGTCGTATATCTTTTCATCCACAATAAGTGCGGGAGTCTGTATTCCTTCTGTTTTCATTTGTTTTCTCCTTGTTTTTCACTGTTAAGCTCCCCAAGCCACTCGGAAAGCTCCTCGTCTGTCACGTTCATTTTTGTGACAAGTCCCGAATAGCTGAAATCATACTGCGCTCGGGTTATTGCGCCGTTTTTGAGAAAGCCCTCGAGCATCTCGACCTGACGCAGAAAAAGATATTTCCGCTTGTTTTGAATTTCATTATTTGAGAAATTGTTTTGTTCAGACATGGCTTTTCTCCTTGTGTAATGAGCTGATTATATCACACCTTGACAAAAAACTCAACAAAAATCAAAAAAATTTTAAAATGCTATTGAAATATATTTTTGAAGGTGATATAATTATCTTAATTACATATATGAAAGGACAAAAAACATGAAATCAACAATTAAATTGCTCGGCTTGCTTTTGGCTGTTATCTGCTGCATATCCTTTGTTTCCTGCGGAGAAAAGCTCAATGAGGATATGGAGGCTATGGAGCGCGGCGAGAGAATGGAGTTTAACGAGGACGCGATGATCAAATGCGAGCACAGCTACAAGATCGCTAATTCGAAATCCAAAAATCTTACGGTCAACACCAAGATCGACGCTTATAATCAGAGCTTTGAGTACTTGAGCTGCAAGGTCGTTGTCAGGTTTAAGGCTACGGTAATATTTGATGATCACTCCGAGACCAAGATAGAGGAGACGTTTACTATTGAGCTTCCCTTCGAGGGCGACTGTACTTATGACCACAAGATCGTAACCGAAAAGCCTGTACACAGCGTTTATAACGAGACCTACGAGATTGTATCCGTTGAGGGCGAGATCATTAAGAAATAATTTGAATTACAATCAGAGACCCACCGCATCAAATCGATGCGGTGGGGTTTTCTATTGAACAGCCACTTTCACTGGAGAGTAAGTGCACATTTTTTGACAGTATTTAGTGATATGCTGTCTTAGACAGCGTGGTGTAGAAATTTGTTCCGGGGACTCGAACCTACTTCTCAACCGCAAGCGGTTGAGAGTCGGGTTTCATCGTTACCCCGGAGGTGTGACCATAAAAATTATCCCCGACCGATTGGTCGGGGTGGGTGGAGACTGTCTGTCCGGGGACTCTGAACCTAATTCTCGCCCAAGGGCGAGAGTCGGGTTTCATCGAAACCTCGGAGGATGCGCAAAAAAATATCACCCCGACCGATTGGTCGGGGTGGGTGGAGACTGTCTGTCCGGGGACTCTGAACCTAATTCTCGCCTGTCGGCGAGAGTCGGGTTTCATCGTTACCCCGGAGGTGTGACCATAAAAAATATCCCCGACATCAGTCGGGGATTTTTTTTATGGTGCACCTCCGGGGACTCGAACCCCGGACCCACTGATTAAGAGTCAGTTGCTCTACCAGCTGAGCTAGAGGTGCATTTTTTCGCAACATTGGTATTATATCACAATCAATGCCCTTTGTCAACACTTTTTTTTAATGTTTAAAAAATGTTCACATTTGCCACGCGTCTTAATATTTTTCAATCAAATCAAGACTTTTTAATTGCATTTGTCCCTGCTTTGTGCTATAATATTCCCATATTACAACAGAAAAGGAGCAAATTATGTCATTTCTCTATTTTTTAGAGGGCATCAGGAATCCCGTACTTGACTTTATCTTCTCGATAGTCACACTTTGCGGCGAGGAGACAGTCTTTATGGCAATAGGTCTTATCGTTTTCTGGTGCTTTTCAAAATCGCAGGGCTATTACCTGCTTTGCACCGGCTTTGTCGGAACTGTGATCAATCAATTTCTGAAGATCGTCTGCCGAGTTCCGCGCCCTTGGGTAAAGGATCCGAATTTCACAATAGTCGAGTCGGCTCGAGAGGCGGCAACGGGATACTCATTCCCCAGCGGTCACACGCAGACCTCTGTAGGACTCTTCGGCGGGATCGCACGCGCCAACAAGCAGATCTGGCTTCGCGTCGTGTCTATCGCCCTCTGCGTTCTCGTTCCTCTGTCGAGAATGTACCTCGGAGTTCACACCCCTGCCGACGTTCTCGTCTCGACGGCTATTGCCCTCGTGCTCATTTTCGTCGGATATCCTCTCTTTATGAAAGCGATCGAGTCGCCTAAGATGATGTACACCATTCTCTGCTCTCTCACCGTAATTATGGCGGCTTACCTCACGTTTATCATGTGCTACCAATTCCCCGAGGAGGTCTACCACGTCGACAACGTCCACAACCTCATTAGTGCAAGAAAGAACGGCTTTACGCTTATGGGCTGCGCGCTCGGTTTTCTTGTCGTTTACACAGTTGATCTCAAGTGGACCAAATTCGACACAAAGGCGGTCTGGTGGGTGCAGATCATCAAGATCGTCGGCGGTCTTGTTTTAGTCGTTGCGACCAAAGAGCTCCTCAAGCTCCCCTTGAACGCAATTATGCCCGCGGCAGAGAATACCTGGGCGAGACTGATAAGATACTTTATGATCGCCATTGTCGGAGGCGTTCTCTGGCCTATGACATTCAAATTTTTCGGCAAGCTTGGTAACAAAAAGGGGGCGGATATTTAATGGAGTTTAACGTAAACCACCCGATACTGTACGTGATCGTCGGCGCAATAATCGCCATCGTGCTCGGTCAGTCGGTATTCTTCCTCGTTCGCGCATGCAAGCGTGCAAAGGAGCTCGGAATTTCAAAGAGCGTAGTCAAAAAAACCATTTCATCGTCAGCGGTCTTCACCATAGCACCCGCTATTGCGGTACTCGTCGGTGTAGTTGCCCTCTCAAAGAGCCTGGGAGTAGCACTCCCCTGGCTTCGCCTGTCTGTCATCGGTTCTATAACCTATGAGACCGTCGCCGCGGGAAACGCTCTTGAGGCGGCAGGTATGGGCGCAGGCACGACTATCACCGATCCCTCTATCTTTATCACTATCGCGTGGGTAATGACCGTCGGAATTGCCGCAGGACTCGTGTTCGTTCCCTTTTTAACCAAAAAGATACACAGTGGAATGGCTAACATTGGTATGAAGGATAAAAAATGGGGCGAGATCTTCAATAACGCAATGTTCCTCGGTATGATCTCCGCTTTCCTCGGATACGTTTTCTGCGACGTCGGACTCATCGTCAAGGGTGACACCTCGGGACTTATCCCCGTTTGCGTTATGGCGACCTCCGCTGTCGTTATGGCGGTCTGCGGAACTATTGCGAATAAGACCAAGATCCGCTGGCTTACCGATTATGCTCTCCCGATGAGCCTTATTATCGGCATGGCATCTGCAATTCCCTTTACAAACTGGCTCGGAGGTGCGGCATGAAAAAGAATATGACATATATGGAAAGCGCCCATCATTACGGTCGCATCTGGGGAATAATCGTCGGACTCGTGCTCCTCGCATTCCCCCTCGTCCTCTCGCTTGTGTTCAGAACGATGCCGAACTTTGAGGTTCTCCTCAAGGGTGTCATTGCAACCGCGCCTATGTACTGGGCGGTCGGTATCGTTGATATATTCACTTTTGTTCCCATGCTCGGTGCGGGCGGAACCTACCTTTCCTTTATCACGGGTAACATTTCAAACCTCAAGCTTCCCTGCGCCATCGACGCTATGGAGCGTGCAGGTGTCAAGGCTTCGGACGAGGAGGGCGAGGTCATCTCGACTATCTCGATCGCAGTCTCCAGCATCGTTACAACGCTCATTATTATTATCGGTGTTATCTGCATCGCTCCCCTGACTCCCGTGCTTGAGTCCCCCGTTCTCGTTCCCGCATTTGATATGATCCTCCCCGCACTCTTCGGCGGACTTGCGGTAGTCTTCATTT
>JBGUSX010000073.1:0-8283 GCA_045132775.1 Eubacteriales bacterium | reverse complement strand
TCATCGAGAATGCCTTGTGCTTTCTTGCTTTTTCCGTTTTTGCACTCTGGCGTACCCCTGTACGCCGACGAATGCAAAAACGAAAAATCTACCTACCTTTTTCGACCTCTGCCAGCGTGTCGAGACTTTCTCGACACGCTGCGGTCACCCTCAAGTATGGGTGACCTTCTTTTAGATAATCTATTGACAAACAAGTATTTCTTTGTTATAATTGTAAAAGAGGATTTTTACCCGGAGGTGCGATATGAACGTGTGCTTTGATAATATCGTCGGCAACGATGCGCTCAAAAGCAGAATAAGCCGCGACGTATGCGAAGGCACCGTCTCACACGCATATATTATCGAGGGACCCGAGGGTGTCGGCAGACATACGCTTGCAAAGAGCATAGCAGCGGCACTTTCCTGCACCTCGGACGGACAGGTTCCTTGCGGCAGGTGCAGGTATTGTCAGAAGATATTTTCCGACAACTCCCCCGACGTGAAGGTGATCGGATTCATCGACGATAAGGTCACGATCGGAGTCGACCAGATCCGCGAGATCAAGGAGGATATGGCGACCTTCCCGGGAGAGCTCAGCGTTAAGGTATATATCATTGAAAATGCCGAAAGCCTGACGGTACAAGCGCAAAACTCATTTCTTCTCTCGCTCGAAGAGCCGCCCGAGTACGTAAGATTCTTTCTTATCTGCGAAAGCGCAAATTCCCTGCTTGAAACGGTAAGGAGCCGCGCCCCCTCGCTGAGAATGTCAAGGCTTGGCTTTGACGAGGTCGAGGACTACGTTTTAAAAAATGACTCGCGCGCACGCACACTAGCCGAGGAAGAGCCCGAGACATTCAAGACCGTCATACACGCATCAGACGGACGAATAGGTCGCGCCCGCACACTGCTTGGCGGCAGAGAGCGCAAGGCAATGCTTGAGGAAAGAAGGATCGCCGAATCGGTCATTTCCCTGCTCGCAAGCCCGAACAGGACAGAGACTATGGAGATCGTTTCAACGCTCGGCATCAAGCGCGCAAGCGTGATCAAATACCTCACCGCAGTCGAGTGCGCGATAAGAGACCTCATACTCCTCAAAAAATCCGAAAACGTCTCGCTATGCTTTTATACCGATAAGGAATCGGCGCAGGAGATAGCAACGCGGTTTACGTCAAAATCGCTCATCTCACTCTACGACGCGATATCCGATGCGGTATCCGAGCTCGAGGCAAATTCAAACGTAAGACTTACAGTCCTTAACATGATGCAAAGATCAGGACTTATATAAACAAAAAGGTTGGTAAAATATGGATCAGCAGAATAATCCTTCAAATCCCCAAAATAAAAAGAACGCCAATTGGCGCAGAAAAAGAAACAGAAGAAGAAACCATAATAAAAACCGCGATCAGCAGAAGAATAACGAGCAAATTCTGAACGAAGTTGACGTTGACTCTGCCCCCGAGGAAGCAGGCGAAAAGCCCGACCTCTCGGTGCTTGAGGCTCTTGAAAAAGACTCCGAGAGCACACTTTTCGGCACTGATCCCGACGAGAACACAGTAAAGGTAGAGATCTCGGATGAAGAAGACGTAAAGATGATACACGTCGCGGGAGTCCGCTTCAAGCCCAACGGAAAGATCTATTTCTTTGACAAGGGAGAGGTAAAGCTCAAAAGCGGAGCATACGCTATTGTAGATACCGCGCGCGGACTTGAATTCGGCGAGGTCGCATTCTCGGATCGCGAGGTCAAGGAATCCTCACTCGTTCTTCCCCTCCGCAACGTTATCCGCGCCGCAACCGACGAGGATATCGAGAGAAATAAGCAGAACAAGGTCAAGGAAGAAGAGGCATTCAAGATCTGCCTTGAACGCATCGCAAAGCACGAGCTTAATATGAAGCTTATCGAGGCGCAATATTCCTTTGACAATTCCAAGCTTCTCTTCTACTTCACAAGCGAGACGAGAGTTGACTTCCGCGAGCTTGTAAAGGATCTTGCGAGCATTTTCAGAACAAGGATCGAGCTCCGTCAGATAGGCATACGCGACGAGGCAAAGCTTATGGGAGGCCTTGGTGCTTGCGGTCGCGCACTCTGTTGCTCGACCTTCCTCTCGGACTTTGCGCAGGTGTCGATAAAGATGGCAAAGGAGCAAAATCTTTCTCTCAACTCGGGCAAGATCTCGGGCTGCTGCGGCAGACTTATGTGTTGCTTGCAGTACGAGTATTCGACTTACGTTGAGGAAGGAAAAAAGACTCCCCCCGTTGATTCCACCGTCAAAACACGCGAGGGTGTCGGAGTTGTAACCGAAGCAAATCCCCTTGCGGCAACAGTCAAGGTAAAGCTCAACGACAAGCCCGATATGGCACCCGTCCTCTTCAAGAGAGACGAGGTAACGCTTATCTCCCGTCCCTCAAAGAAGGACAACGACTGATAAGCAAAAAATGCATAATGATGCATATTTATTTATATTGTCCAAAAAAATTCGTCAAATTTGTTCACTTTTTTTCGCAAAACCTGTTGAAATATATAAAGTTTTGTGATAAAATGAATACACCAATTATTAAACGGAGGTACTATAACCATGGCATTCAAGATTAACGAAGATTGCATCGGCTGCGGCGCATGTGCAGCTGAGTGTCCTGTAGAGGCTATTTCTGAGGGTGACGGCGTATACGTAATCGACGCTGACACTTGCATCGACTGCGGTTCTTGCGCAGAAACCTGCCCCGTAGGCGCTCCCCAGCAGGCATAATCAAGCCTCATTATAGGGTTACATAACCCACAAAGAACCGTCGGGAATCGTTTATAGCGTTATTCCCGACGGTTTTTTATAGCAAAAAACCGCCCTCGCGGATTTTAATACAGGAAATATAACGGTATGACAGAGCAAGAAAAGAAAACGGTAATAAACGAGGATCTCATCCTCAACCAAAGGGTAAACGGTCTGACCTTCGGGACGGACGCTTACCTTCTTTCTGCTTTCGTTCATGGAGGCGCAAAAAGTACGCTCTGCGACCTTGGAAGCGGAACAGGCATAATTCCCCTCCTGTGCGCCAATAAAGGCAAAGCGCGCAAAATTTACGCCGTTGAGATACAAAAGGATTTCGTCTCTCTGATAGAAAAGAACGCAAAGGAAAACGGATATGAGGATATCATAATTCCGATAGAAGCCGACGTAAGAGAAATGAATTCTCGCCGCGTAGGGTGCGAGGTAGATATCGTCACCGCAAATCCCCCATATATGAAGGTCGATAGCGGCAAACGTAACGAGCACGACGAAAAGTTCATCGCGCGCCACGAGGTCTGCGGCGATATACGTGATTTTTGCGCCTGCGCCTACCGACTTTTGAAGCACGGCGGAAAATTCTATACAGTCTGGCGCCCCGACCGTCTTTGCGACCTTCTCTGCGCTCTTCGGGACAACAGACTTGAGCCCAAGCGCATCACATTCGTCTGCGCAACGATGCAAAGCGAGCCATCCATGGTGCTCGTTCAATCGACCAAGGGCGCGGCATCGGGCTCTGTCGTGAGCCGCCCGCTCATCCTCCATTCGTCCCGTGAGGACGCTAAAGATTCGGTTCTCTCACAAGATGCCGCAAAAATATACGAAACCTGCTCGTTTGAGAGCTTCAAATAAGCCAAAACCTAAACAGAATAAGGAAAAAATATGGAAAACATGAAAAGAGTCCTCAGCTACACGCGCCGAGCGATAGACGACTACGGCATGATAGAAGAGGGCGACAAGATCGCGGTCGGAGTATCTGCGGGTAAGGACTCGCTGACTCTGCTCTGCGCTATGGCGGCGCTCCGCCGCTTTTATCCAAAAAAATACGAGCTCATCGCAATTACCGTCGATATGGGCTTCGAGGGTATGGATTTCGCTCCTATAAGAGCACTCTGCGAGGAGCTCGACGTTCCATACCACGTAGTTCCGACCGAAATATCCAAGATAATCTTTGACGTGAGAAAAGAGGCAAATCCCTGCTCTCTCTGCGCAAAAATGCGCCGCGGCGCACTCCATACCGCCGCCAAGGAGCTCGGATGTACCTCGGTAGCACTCGGACACCATTACGACGACGTAGTCGAGACCTTTATGCTCAACCTTTTCTTTGAGGGCAGACTCGGATGCTTCAGCCCCGTGACCTACCTCTCGAGAGTCGGCATCAAGCTCATCCGCCCGATGATATATATGCCCGAAAAGGACGTAAAGGAGTTCGTGAAAAAGAACCCCATGCCCGTTATAACCTCCCCCTGCCCCGCAGACAAAAACACACAGCGCGAGGAGATGAAGCAGCTCCTTCACACGCTTGAAAAGGACAACCGCGGACTGAAATATCGCATATTTGGTGCAATAACGAGAGGCGAGATAGACGGATTTCGCGACACAGGCAGAATGGAAGGAATAAAGAAATATTCCGAAATATCGGAAGATGTACAGGAAGAAAATAACTCCTCGGAGGATCAATAAAATGAAACTGAATAATTACACCTTCAAAAAAGCAATTCCCGTATGGGAAACGGGAACCGAGAGCGCGATAAACCGCTCTCTCGTGTTCGTCTCAAAGCTCGGACGCGCAAGTGATTGCAGCCTCGCGATCGCAGGCTCGACCGCGTTTTTGGTGCTCGTAAACGGAGACCTCGTCGCATTCGGTCCCGCCAGAGCAGGACACGGATATTACAGAGTTGACGAATATTGCCTTGACAGCTACCTCACCCGTGACGAAAACACAGTTGAGATACGTATTTTCGGCTATAACGTGCCTAACTTCGAGTACGCAAACCAGCCCTCCTTCCTCTGCGCAGAGATAAGCGTGGGCGATGAGGTAGTGGCATACACCGCTTCCCCTCTCGTCTCACTCACGGCTCACTCCCTCGATGAGAGAATGACAAAGGTGCACAGATACTCATATCAGCGTCTTTTCGTCGAGAACTACAAGCTCTCCGCAGGCGCGTTCGAATACGGCACGAGAGAGGAGATCAAGACCGAGGCAGTCGGACAGAAGAGATTTATCTGCCACGATCTCCCCTACGGCGAGTACGCTAGACTCTTCCCCGAGGCAGTGACGGGACAGGGCTCTGTTTCATACTCCGAAAAGGAAAATTATTACGCAAACCGCGCGGTAACGCTTGTCGGCACCAACGATTATAAGGGCTACAGGCTCGACGAGCTCGAGTATTTCTCAAACAAAGAGATCGGGATGATGGACTTCTCCGAGCCCGAAGCATATCTCGGAACATCCGATGCCATCACACTCGAACCCGACACATTTGTTGACGTTGATATGGGCAAAAACCACGTCGGACTCTTCGAGTTCGAGCTTGACGTGGAGGAAGACGGTGAGTTCTTCATCATCTTCGACGAGATCCTCGTTGACGGAAAGCTCGCTCCATTCCGCCTAGACCCCTCAAACGTATTTACCTGCATCGCAAAGCGCGGCAGCTACAAGGTGATCAGCGCAGAGCCCTACGTTATGCGCTATCTGAAGCTCATCTCCAAGGGCGGAAAATTCACCGTAAAGGGCTTCAAGCTCCGCCAGGTAGCCTTCCCCGAGTCAGAGATAAAGACGAAATTTGTCTCCGACGACAAGGTAATGAAGAAAATATACGACGCGGCAGTACTCACTTTCAGAAACAATACGACCGACATATATATGGATTGCCCCTCGCGTGAGCGCGCAGGATGGCTCTGTGACAGCTTCTTTACATCTCGTGTTGAAAAGACTCTCACGGGCAGATCTGAGGTCGAAAAGCAGTTCCTCTCCAACTTCGTAATGGCTGACCCCTTCACCGACGTTCCCGAGGGTATGCTCCCGATGTGCTACCCCTCCAATCAGCACGACGGACTCTTTATTCCCAACTGGGCGATGTGGTACGTAATGGAGCTTAACGAATACCTCGAGAGAACCGGCGACCGCGAGCTTGTTGAGAACGCAAAGGAAAGAATGTACGCGCTCTATAACTATTTCAAGGGCTTTGAAAACGAGATAGGACTCCTTGAGAACCTCAAGTCCTGGGTGTTCGTCGAGTGGTCAATGGCAAATAATCTCGTCCAGGACGTATCCTTCGCATCGAATATGGTATATGCCAAAATGCTCGATTGCCTTGCGGAGCTCTACGGCGACGAAGAGCTTAAGACCAAGGCACAGAAGATACGCGATACCATCAACTCAATGGCAATGACCGAGAGCGGATTCTATTGCGACAACGCAGTGCGCCGCGACGGCAAGCTCGTCCTTTCGGGCGAGAGGACCGAGACCTGCCAGTATTACGCATTCTTCTTTGACTGCGCAACGCCCGAAAGCCACCCGTGGCTCTGGGAGACGATGGTAAAAGACTTCGGCTACGACAGAAAAGAAACGGGAAAATACCCCGAGATACACTTTGCAAACGCGTTCATCGGAAACTACCTCCGCCTCGACCTGCTCGACAGATACGGTCTTCGCGACGAGCTCTACGATAACATCAAGGGTTATTTCGAATATATGGCAGACAGGACCGGAACGCTCTGGGAGCACGACAGCACGACAGCAAGCTGTAACCACGGCTTTGCATCCCACGTTGCTTACTGGATGAAATCAATGGGAATAATCGAATAAACAACGCAAAAAGGTGCCGCAAGGCACCTTTTTTCATATTCAATTATTATTCAATAGGTCTGCTTCTCTTTTCACTTCGAATGACCTTGTACATCTCCTCCGCGGCAAGACGAGTCTTTGCAACAACGTCACGGTCGCCCTTTGGAAAACAGTAGTACAAAATATCGTTGTTTCCGATACAAATAATGTCACCGAGCTTGTACCAATAATAGTCAGCGTAAAGACTGTAGGACGCAAGCGGCTTCTGTACGTAATCAAGCTCGCCGCGGCAACCGACAAGATGAAATCCCTCGCGGTTGTGCGTCAGATGACCGTCACCGATATCGTAGATGCAATCGGTGTCGACCATCGCGCAGATCTTTACGTCAATATCAAGCGAATACGTGCCCTCCTCTATCTCGCGGCGCACACATTCCCTCTCCCATCGATACCAATCGGGAATATGAGAAAATTCAGTCTCACCCTCCGTCGCCCTCATAGAGCCGTCGGTGAGCATCTCATATACCTTGCCGCACGCGTGACAGGTCAATGTGGTTCCCTTTCCCTCGGTCTCGCCCTCTGCTTTGCAGTTCGGACACTTATAAAGCACGCGGTTGAGAGAATCGGCTCTGAACTCCTCGTCTATCTTGACTCCGTTTTCCTTTTGCCAAAGGAAGTTGTCAAAGGTAAATCTCTCCTTTAAGAGCGCATTGATCTCGGAGGGCTTCATCGCCTTTATCTCTTCGGGCGAGAGCAGATATTCCATCTTAGCCGAGACCTCGACTCGACGCAGCTGAAGATTGTTGTAAAGCGGATCGCGCGTAAACGCACCCTCGGTCTTGATCACGACCACGGGTAGCTCCATCATCTTGATACATCTGCCAAGACTGTCTGGCAGAGGTGTAGCAGTGCCGTCAAAGGAGTAGCTTGCCTCGGGGTACATTAGGATCGATGAATTATGCCTCTTGACCGCATACATCATATCCTTAAGAAGCGTTACGTCACCGACAAACTTCTTTGTCGGAATACATCCGATGTGCCTCATCAGCCAATTCTTGCCGATAAATCCGTCCGAGGTCGTAACGATATTGTACTTTCTCGGATACAGCAGGCGGTTGGCTATCTTAAGGTCGATAAAGCTCGAATGGTTCATAAGTATAAAGCAAGGCTCGCGCCGTCCAAGCTTCTCCATACCTATCTTTTCGAATTTGAATTTGGTGGCAATGAGATCGGGCAAGGAAACGACTCTGATAAGCGTACCCAGCAAAAAGCTCGGGCGGTTTGGCTTTCTGACCTTCTTTTTCGGTTTATTCAGGACCTCGCTGTAGCTTACTCCGCTTTTTACCTTCATACGAAAAACTCCATTCCGCCGCACAAGGCGGCATAAATAGTAATCAATGAATTTTGCTTGAGCAAAATTCGCGCGTGAAACAGATTACTTCACTGCAAGTCGGAAGTAACTTTCACGCTGTACTCCAATCAAATGTTGTCGAGTTAACAATGTTAACTCAATATGAATTTATTTAATTGTACCACTAAAACCCCGTCTTGTCAATAGCAATTTTTAACGCAAAAAGGTCTGCGGAAAACCGCAGACCTCAGACTGTCGAAAAAGCTGTTAGACCGCAAGGGATAAAAGACAAAGAAACAAACATTAAAAACTCACACGCAGGAAATAAGCACAAGGCATTCATCGAGAATGCCTTGTGCTTTCTTGCTTTTTCCGTTTTTGCACTC
>JBGUSX010000072.1:0-9998 GCA_045132775.1 Eubacteriales bacterium | reverse complement strand
TCTTCCGCAACGAAACAAGGCTCACAAAAGACGTGAAAACCACAAAAGGGCGACCTCCTCATCCACCACTTCGTGGTCCCCCTTCTCCGCTGGAGAAGGCTATTCGACAAATTGCAATTTTACATTCAGGCTGAATAGTTACTTCATAATTTGATTTTTAGGGATTTTTCACCACTTTTTATGAAAACGGGGTTGATATTGACGAAAATATCGCGAACGATATAACAAAGGTCGCGGCGGACAATGCCGCAACTCCTTCGAGGTAGCCATAGAGTGAATCGAGCTCGCCGAGAAGTCTCGCCTCACTCCCACACCCGAGAGACGACGCGCAAAACCCCGCTATCCCGAAGACCGCGCGCATCAGTGCAAGCTCTATTATGCAGGGCAGAAGGATCAGGATCAGGACGAATATTCCGACCGTTCCGACCGAGCCGCGCAACAACTCGACAGACGATGCGAGCGTTCCGAGTGTTGACGAAAGCGTTCCGCCTGTGATAGGGATAAAGCTGCTCACTGCGAATTTCGCTCCCCTCATTGCCACGTTGTCCGCTTTTGCCGCAAGCATTGTTGACGAGCCGAGCGAGACGGTCAGTATCATCATTACAAACGACAGTGCGATCATATACCATCTTCTTATCGCCGCGCTGACCGCTCCTCCTGCCATACTCCCTGCGCCGTCGAACACCGAAAGTGTTGAGAGCGAGAGGCTGAGGCAAAACACGGGTATCGCCGTTTGGGTACAGAAAAATTCGCACACCGTCAGTATCACGCCAAGCGTTGCACTTCCGCTGACCGCGGCATTTATGTTTCCTCCCATGGCAAACAGTGCCGCCTCTACCGGAATTAGCGTCGCAACCGCTCCGAAAAGTCTATCAAAATACTGTGTGAGGATCTCGACGTGCCGAAGAGTCGTTCCTATGATCGCGCAAAAGGTGCAGAGCCTTATGCATATTTCCACGGTGCGAGAGAGACTCGTGCTCCCCGCAACAGTGCTTACTATCGATGAGAGCACCACTATTCCAAGGAGCAGCGCAAGTGTAGGCAGGACTCGTGTAAGCCCCTCGCCAAAGCTCTCTATGAGAAGTGAGAGGATATTTGACGGGCGCGAAAGCTCGTCCGCCGCGCCATTTACACTGTCCGCAGAATCCGAGATGAGTCCGTCGGGGAGAAGGTCTGTTATCTCACCGTCGAGCGAGCCGATGAAATCTCCGTATTCGTCGGGCAGTATCTCTCCGTCATCTTCATTTGCCGATACGGTCAGTGTGCCCAGAAAGACAATTGCGACGATCACAAGCGCAAATATCACTACTTTGTTTTTTTTCATTTTCTTCCTTTATTTATTTTTTGTCAGCTCATTTCAAGTAGGGTGAGTGTCATATCGATGATCTCGCGCAAAATCGGGAGCGAGAGCAAAAGTATCTCTGCCTTGCCGCCAAGCTCGACGTAATAGGCTATGCTACCTTCCCCCGAGTCTCTGCATATATTTGCCGTTACATGTGTCAGGATCGATATTCCGAGTGCCTTGAGCAATACGAGGGCGGCGGTGGCGATCTTCTCCGAGTTGCCGAGACTCTCGGATATCTCTTTGACGTATTCGACTATCGGGCTTATTGCCGCGATGCACGCTCCTGCAAGTCCGACCGTGACGACTAAACGCAAGGTCAAGGCGGTGTCGGGGCTTTGCTTTCTTATTATCACGATGCAGAGCACCGCTAAAATTGCCGCTCCGAAGAGCTTTACGGATGCGTCGCTCATCAGAAGCCGAACACCGAGCATACGAGCTCAAAAAGCTTTTCTATCTCCCCGACAAGCATAATGAGTACGACAATTATCCCTGCTATCGTGACTAACATCGACTGCTCGTCGCGACCCGATTTTGACAGTATTTGCGTTGCCGCCGAGACGAGTATTCCGACTCCCGCGACCTTTAAGATTATTCCGATATCAAGCACTATCTTTTCCTTCCTTACTTTACCACAAAAGTATGACGAGTCCGAGGCAGGCGAATATCCACAACGCTCCCCCCGCGCGAGATCTTGCAGTCACTGCGGCATAAACTCGCCTTCTCTCTTCACTCACGGCACTGATATAATAGTCGCATCGGCGAAGCTGCTCGTCCTTGAACGTGCTCCCGAATTCCGCGGCGAAGGATGAGACCAGGCGCAAGGTCTCCTCGTCAAGATATATCCTGCTCGCCTCTACAAGCTCCTCGAGCGTTTCCGCTCCCCTCGGGCAATTACAAGCGCAAAAGACCTCCGCGGGAAGTGAGGACAGTATGTCCGAGCGCGGTCGCGAGAAGCAATCTATCTGCCCCTTTATATAGAAAAATAATGAAATGAAGCCGTCCACGGTATTCAGCTTCCTTAGCTGGAAGCGTCGGTAGGATATTGACATTATCACTCCCGAAAGCCCGATAAGCACGGCTCCGACAAGCTTTATGGTGATCATCTTTCCTCACATATCCGCGCACGAGGTGGTGACGTTGAATACAAATCCGCCCCGACCGTCGCGCCGAAGTCCCACGTAGGCTCCGAAAATTTTTGCCTCGTGCAAAAGTCTCAGACCCGTTCTCGACAATAGCTGCTCAACACTTCCTGCGTGTGCGCTCGCGATAAGCGGCACTCCGCAATTATGCGATGCGACAAGCGACATCGCCTCCTCGTAGTCTCCTATCTCGTCGCAAATTATAACCTCTGCGTTCAGACAGCGCGTTGCTATTTCTATTCCCTGTCTTCTCGGATAGCCCGAAAGCACGTCGAGGCAGAGGTCTCGCCCTTCGTTTGCAAAGGCAAGCTCCCCTCTTGTGTCTATCACGACCGTCCGCATAGGCTCCGCGCCCTCGCGCCATCCTCCCGACGAAAGCATGACCGCGACCGAGCGCAGAAGTGTCGTTTTGCCAATGCCGGGCGGCGAGTAGACAAGCACTCCCGAGGTGCGATCGAAGCTCTCAAGAAGTCTACAGACCTCCGCGCCTACGGGGCGGCTTCTGTGCGGTATTCTCACCGACAGCGAGCTTACCTCGTATATGCCGATTATCCTGCCTCCCTCGCACCCTGCCCGTCCGCAAACGCCGACTCTCACTCCGTCGGGGAGCGAGATATAGCCTTGGTTTATCGTTTCGCTGAATGCGTAGAGCGAGCCCTGGCACATTCCCTCAAGCACCGAGCCTATCTCCCTCTTCTCAAGCACCGTTTCAAGCATCACGTTTCTGCCCGATACCACGAGCGAGCAACGTCTGCCTGCGCGCATTCTTATCTCCTCGATAGCAGAGCGATAGCTTGTACTCCTTATTTCGTCGGAGAGGCGGTAGGGCAAGGCTCTCATAACCGACGCGGGCAGTGCGTCTGTCACTGCGACTCTTTGATTTATGGTCTGCACAGCTCTCCTCCTCCCCTTCGCTACACTATATTACGGAAAAAACAAAAAAATTCCTCCCGATCTTCATCGGAAGGAATTTTGAATGTTAAATTGCGATTTTACGAATCGCCTTCTCCAGCGGAGAAGGTGGATTTTGCCGCTCGCGGCAAAAGACGGATGAGGAGGTCGCCATTTCCAATTATTTCACGTCTTTATATCACAAACGAGGGTCTTCTCCCTCGGGAGAAGGTGGCGCATAGCGACGGATGAGGGGGAGAAAGCCTTATGCCACAAGCCCCTCACCACCGCTTGCGCGGAGCCTCTCCCCAGGGAGAAGCCTTGCGTTTATAATCAAAAGACGTGAGGTTGGTTGAAATAGCGACCTCCTCATCCACCACCTTCGGTGGTCCCCCTTCTCCGCTGGAGAAGGCTAAACAGACCGACAAATCAAAATTTGAAGCATCGGACAGATAGTTATTTTTCCTTTTTAAATTTTCATTTATATATATCTTCGACCGCGCTCATTTCGTCCTTGACAAAAAGGGCTATCATATATGCAAGGACCGCGAGGGAAACGATGACAGTCAGCATCACCGTAAAGCTATCCCATATCTCTCCTTCGCCGCATCTTGGGATCACCGCGCCCGAAAAATTGAAAAGACCGTGGATCACTACGCACAGCCAGAGGTTTGCGGTCTTCATAAGTATCACCGCGCACATAGCACCGATAAGCGCGGAATATCCGATCTGCATCAGCACCGCAACGGGTGAGCTTTCAAATATGTTTATAAGATGCACAAGTCCGAACACCGCGCTCGATATTGCGATAGATGCGAATGCCCAGAGCCTGCTTTTCGGGTTTCTTTTGAGTATTCCGAGGAATACTACTCCTCGGAACGCGCTTTCCTCGAAAAATCCGACGCACATACATTCAAGAAGCAGCAACGCGACCGCTCCCCATCCGTCCGTGAGTCTTGCGTTGCCCTTTATGACCTGCGAGAACGGGAAATTGTTGATTGCGATCGCAAATGCGGGCATGGAATAGAGTAACGAGCTCCAGAACGGTTTTTTGATGGGGTCGAGCACGCGGTATCCGAGATTTATGAGCATTGCGAGGAACGCAACACCGCCCAAAGCTCGCGTTACCGTCATATCGAGCGACAGGGCAAGCTTGCCTTCAACACCGACAAGCCTTGAAAATCCCACGATCTCGCAGACCAAAAGCAACACTATCGCGACGAGCGCGACCGTGAGGCAGGCGTTTCTTTTACTCATTCTCTTCATTTTCTTCATTCTTTACATTTTCTTCGTCTTTTTTCTCCGCTTTCTCTGCGCTCTTTTCTATCGTGACAGGTGTGAACGGAAAGCGTTTCTTGAGGTATTTTTCAACGAAGAAGAGTCCTATTCCGACTGCGAAAAGTATACACGCGATAAGCTGTGAGGGAGTGAGTACTTCGATGAAGGTATCTCCTCTGTAGTCGGCACGCGCGTACTCTATCACAAATCTCCAGACAGCGTAGGCGGAGAGGTAGATCGGCAGGCAATATCCCTTTTTGTCAAGGCTCTGTAGGAGCAAAAATCCAAACAGGAGCATAAGGAAGATAGCCTCGAAGAGCTGGGTGGGAACGTAGGTTGTATATCCGTGATTACCCCACATTTTGATGCAATACCAGGCATCACACACGGCACCGTGACAGCATCCGGCAAAGAGACATCCGAGTCTGCCAATCGAGTGCGCAAAGGCTATTCCCGGCACTGCGCTGTCTGCTATCGCAAAAAATGCTCTCGCGTGGGCATTTTCGTCAAATATCTTCCAGCCTATACCGAAATAGAGAGCGAGAAATACTATAACACCGCCGATGAGTCCGCCGTAAAAGGTAGCACCGGTATTTTGGCTTATTTCAAATCTGCCGAGCGATTTTATGTTATACAGCGCCTGGAAAAGCACCGCAGAGCCGTATCCGAGCGTTACCGCCGCTACTCCGCACATCAAGGCGAAATTCTGTATTTTTCTCTTTACTCCCTGCTTATCCGCAAGCATACCGAAGATGAAAAAGCACGCTATTATTCCTGCGCAAAGGCATATATCGTAGAGCGTAAGCCCTAAAAAAACTTTATACGGGTACATTCCTGCACCTCCTTTTTATCAGCAACGGGAAGCTTTCGCTCCCCGTTGTCATTTTTTATTCTTCCGCAAGACGTCTTTCTTCAAGCTCGTCGCGCGTGATCAGTATCTTTCTGGGCTTGTTGCCGTCGGGGGCGCTCACAAATCCCATTTCTTCCATTCTGTCTATTATCTTTGCCGCTCTTCCGTAGCCGACCTCAAGTCTTCTCTGCAAGAGCGAGGTTGAGATCTTGCCTGCGTCGATCGCAAGCTCGACGGCATCCCAGAACTTTGTATCCTCGTCTCCTCCGCTTGAGGCTCCGCCGCCCGCAGCTGCTCCCGATGCCTCGGGTGCGTTGCCGCATTTAGCCGCCTCGATGTCGATAGAGGATTCGAATTCCTGGTTATATCTTACGGGTGCGTTACGCTCCTTGACGTAGTTTACTACCGTCTCGACCTCTTCGTCGGATACGAACGCGCCCTGTACTCTCTGAGGCTTCTGCGCGCCTACGGGGGCATAGAGCATATCGCCTCGTCCGCAGAGCTTCTCTGCTCCTACGGTGTCAAGTATGGTTCTTGAGTCGATACCCGACATAACGGTAAACGCGATACGCGAGGGGATATTCGCTTTGATAAGTCCAGTGATAACGTCAACCGACGGACGCTGGGTACCGATTATCAGGTGTATTCCAGCCGCCCTTGCCTTCTGCGCGATACGGACAACTGCGGTTTCGACCTCGTCCTTTGCGGTCATCATAAGGTCTGCAAACTCATCTATAACTATGACAAGTCTGGGCATATAGGGCTTATCGGGGTCGTTCTTGGTTGCCTCGTTATAGCCCGCGATGTTACGCACTCCGACCTCCTCGATAAGCTCGAAGCGCTTTTCCATCTCGTTTACGGCACTGTTGAGCGCGCCTGCCGCCTTCTTCGGGTCGCTTATGATGCGGCAACAGAGGTGTGGAATATCACGGTATACCTTAAACTCGACCTTCTTCGGGTCGATGAGCAAGAGCTGTACCTCCTCGGGCTTTGCGTGGTAAAGTATACTCATAAGTATTGCGTTGATACACACCGATTTACCCGATCCCGTTGTACCTGCGACGAGAAGGTGAGGCATTTTTTCAATATCAAATATTACCGGCTTACCCGATACGTCGGCACCAAGACAAGCGGCAAGCTTGCTCTTGTGTCCGATAAACTCGGGGGTCTCTATAAGTGTGCGGAGCTTGACGGGAACGCTCTTGTCGTTCGGAACCTCAATTCCGACCGCCGCCTTGCCAGGTATGGGGGCTTCTATTCTGATTCCCGACTTTGCAAGTCCGTATGCTATATCATCAACGAGGTTTGCAATCTGACGGACTCTTGTTCCCGCCTCGGGCTTGACCTCGTATCTTGTGATGGTCGGTCCGCAGGAGCAGGCGATATCGGTCACGTTTATCTTGAAGTCAGCGAGGACTCTGCGCAGAAGCTCTTTATTCTTCTCTATCTCCTCGGGAGAGGTCGAATAGTGGCTCGGTCCCTCGTCAAGAAGGTCGATGGTCGGGTATACGTACTCGGGGATCGGCTCGGGCTCGGGCTTGTCGCCGATGAAATACTCGTCCTTCTGCTCGTTTGCCGCTCTGTATTCGTCGGCACTCTTTATTCCCTTATCCTGAACGACGGGGGTGAATACCTCGCCCGTCTCCTTATCCACTTCAAAATCATTTCCATCGAAGAGGTCGCTCGCCATATCGTCGACCGTGAAATATCCGCGCGTTCTCTTTCCCGTATCGTTAGGATCTGTGAAGACCACTTCCTCTACGTCGTTTGCGCTATCCACACTATTGATCTCTTCATTCTGTTTCTCGGAGAAGACTGCCGCCGCGGCGAGCTCGTCCTCATCCTCGTCGTCATTGTCGACTACGGGTGTCTTTCTTCCCTCGGGCTTGATGTTATCAAGTCTGTTTATCTCGTCGACCGTGAACGCGGAATACTTGACCTTTACCTTATCCTCCTCGCGCTCCGCGGGCTTTTCCTCTGCGGACATCTGCTCGACGTATTCTTCTTCGTCCTCGCGGGCATCTGCGACGGTCTCGTTATAGCGCTTCTCTGCTACGTCGTCGCCAAAGCGTCTTGCGCCTCTGTCGCGCTGATCTCTTGATCTGCCCGTATCATCCGAGCTCGACGCGTCTGCTCGAGTACCTGCCACAGAGCTATCTCTTATATTGCCATCGTTATTTGAAGCCTTTTCCGAGGCTCTTCCAAACTGCTTTTCACCGCTTTCTTTAGCGGTATCTCCGAGTGCTTCTGTATTGAGTCCGCTCTGTTCAGAGCTGCTATTGGTGTTATTTGCACTGCTCGAGCCGTCCTTTGCGGCAGCTGCTCTCTCTGCCTCGCGAGCCTCCTTCTGTGCCGCTCTCTCTTCCTCTCTCTGTCTGCGAGCCTCTTCTCTTTCCTCTGCTCTGCGCGCTCTTTCTTCCTCACGCATAGCGGCTCTCTCGGCTCTCTCCTCCTCGCGTCTTTCCTTTTCTTCAAGTGCTTCCTCTTTTTCTCTCTCTGCTCTGAGCTCTGCGCTCTTTGCCATTGATACCTTGACCTTTGCCGCGATCGCCGATACGATCGCAACGGGTGTTGTTCCGACAAGGAAGGTTACCATGGGGATGAGGACTGCGATGAGGACGAAGATGGTTCCGCCCATATTCATTATTGCGGCGAGCGCGAATGCGAGCAGACCGCCTATGATTCCTCCGCCCTGAGATGCCGCACCCTCTTCAAAGAGGTACGCGACCTCATACGTCAGTCCCTCGGCTCCTCCGCCAAGGTGCATAAACGCATGGAAAAGCGCGGAAAGCACTACGCTTGTAAGCACTGCGATAACTGCGTTGAGTGCTACGAAATCGCGCGAATTATAGTTTCTCCAGAATACTACGAAGCAAGCAAGTATCACGGGGATAAGGTATGCCGCGGGACCGAAGAGTCCAAACATGATTTGGCATATCCAGAATCCGACTATACCTAGCGCGTGCTCGCTCTCGCTACCGCCCGCAAGCTCGTTCCCCGGATTGCATATCGCGTTTGCGATAAAGCAAATAAGGAAAAACAGTGCCACGACGGCGACTATATACGGTATCAGCTGATATGCAAAGGAGGGGGAGTCATTCCCCTTGCCGTTTTTATTATTTTTTGCTTTTTTGTTTTCCTTTCCGGGCTTTGCCGCTGTGTTTTTTTGTTTTTTAACGTTAGTCTTTTTCTTAGCTGCCATTTTTATTTTCCTCTCACGTTTATTTACCGAAAGTGACATTGCGCTGTATTTTGGGGCGCGATATCGGGTAAACTATCCACAGTCGGCATATTTATCCGACTCGGACAGTGCAAATTCGTACATCTATTCTATTATAACATAATCTAAAACTTTTGTAAAGTGTATTTTCCCATTTTTCTTTATTTTTTGCGGTAAAAAAGGAGACGAACATGTTAAAAAAAGCAAAGGGATTTTTGCTTGCACTCTCTGCCGTGGCGGCAGGGCTCTGCAATTCGCTTATCGGTGCGGGTGGCGGAATATTGATGTCCTTTTCGCTTGCGCGGCTTGCGGGCGAAGACTTCCCCGATAAAAGAAATATTTACTCAAATTCACAGGCGGCGATGATCCCCGGGTGCGCGCTTTCCTGCTTTATTTACTCGATGCGCGGTTCTCTTGATCTCTCTCTCTCGCCCTACATCGCTCTCCCCGCCGCGCTCGGAGGTCTTATCGGCTCTCTGCTTCTTCCCAAGATCAAGCTCGGTTGGCTCAAGGGGGCGTTTGCTCTGCTCGTTATCTGGTCGGGGTACAGGATGATGGTGGCATGAGCCGTTTTTTTGAAAAACTTTTTCGCGGAAAGGAATTGATATGGACAAATCGGACGGCACGGGGTGGCTTGCATCCCTTCTTATCGCTATTCTTTCGGGACTCGGTATCGGCAGCGGGGGGCTTCTTGTGATCTGGCTTACTATGATCGAGGGGATCGATGCGGAAACTGCGCGCGGACTAAATCTTCTCTTCTTCGTTTTCTCGGCTTCCGCCGCACTGATACTTCATCTGATATTCAAGAGGATAAAGCCTACTCTCGTTATTTTCCTCGCGGCTCTTGCGTGTGTGGGTACGCTCATTGGGACGTATATCGGAAGGATGATAGATCCCTTGTGGCTTAAAAGGATCTTCGGCGGTATGCTCGTTGTGTCGGGGGTGTATACGCTTGTAGGGAACGTAAGGGACGCGCGCGGGGGGCTTTTCCAGAGAAAAAAGCCCCCCACACCTCCAAAACCTCAATGAATATCTTATTTGGGTTAAGACGGTTTATTGAACTACACCGTGTCGCACCTACGCAGTCCCTCTGCTATCGTGTTGCGAGTGCGTTGAAGATCGATAGAAAAGTGTTTCAAATTTTGATTTATCGAACGGTTTAAATTGAATTTCACGGCTACAAACGAACCACACCATCACGATAACCCGTAGGGGCGGATTCCATATCCGCCCGCAAACGATATTACACCAATTTCGTTAATTTGTAACGATTTT
>JBGUSX010000071.1:0-8201 GCA_045132775.1 Eubacteriales bacterium | reverse complement strand
ACGCACGTCACTCACACACCGTAGGGGAGGCGCTTGCTCCTCCCGCTAACAAACGACTATTAAACCCTTATGGCTAAAGAAGAAACAAATGCTTTAGATCGGGAGGAGCAAGCACCTCCCCTACGGTTTTAAAGTGACGTTTGGTTTATAGACGTGAAGTCATTTTAAGCCGTTTGCATTTTTCAAACAGACCGATAAATTGCAATTTTACATCCCGACTGAATAGTTGCTTTGGGTCTAGGGTAGAGAGTTTTGGCGCACTTTAATCGCGCAAAGCGCGAGCGGTTGCTTTGGTTTATGAGGTGTAATATGGCGGTGAGGAAGCCGGTCACTGAACCGCAACGTGCGCTGATCGATGCATTTTAGGGTGAAGAGCTATGGGCGCACTTCAATCGCGCGGAGCGCGAGCGGTTCAGCGACGTTGTGTCGGGAGCAAAATAGCGGAGAGGGGGCACGGAAGCCGGTCACTGAACCGCAACGTGCGCTGATTGTTCTGTTTTAGGGTGAAGAGCTATGGGCGCACTTGGATCGCGCGGAGCGCGAGCGGTTCAGCGACGTTATGTTAGGCGGCAAAATAATGGGGGGAGGATTGTGATCCTCCCCCCATTATTTTGGTGCCGGAAGCCGGTCTCGAACCGGCACGGTACTTTCGTACCACGGGATTTTAAGTCCCGGGCGTCTGCCTATTCCGCCATTCCGGCATATTTCTTGCCGCTATGTGTTATAATACCACACGAGAGCTGTTTTGTCAAGGTGAATTAACAAAATAATTTGTTTTTTTACTTTATTTATCGGACCCTGCGGTATTGACAAGCATATTTTTTTGTGGTATAATTTTATTATAGATTATAATGCAAAGTCTGTGCGATTTTGCAAAAGGAGTAAAAAATGGATCTTATTATCCCGATTATTTTGTTCGTTATCGGTCTTGTTTTTCTTATCAAGGGCGGTGACTGGTTCGTTGACGGTGCTACGGGCATCGCTCACCGTTTTCACATTCCCGAAATCCTTATCGGCGCTACCGTCGTTTCGATCGGTACGACTCTCCCTGAGGTAATGGTCTCCGCTACCGGTGCTATGCAGGGTCAGGGTGCTATGGCGTACGGTAACGCTATCGGCTCTATTATTTGTAACACATCCCTCATTGCCGCGCTCACTATCGCGATCCGTCCGTCAAACGTTGACAAGAAAACTCTTCGTTTTCCCGTCATTTTCTTCTTCAGCGCGGCGATCTTCTATTCCTTCGTTGCGTACTTCTTCGGTGAGTTCTCGCGTTGGGTGGGAATCGTTCTGCTTTGCGCATTCGTTGCTTACATGATCGTTCTTGTTACCCAGGCATTCCGCGACAGAAAGCCCAAAGAAGAGATCACGGGTGAGCTTGTTGCTGACATTCTCGACGACGAGGTCGAGGAAGAGAAGCAGAGCTCGGTCGGTGACTTCGTTGGATTCCTTCTCGTCGGTGTCGGACTTATTGCTTCTTGGGTAATAAGCGTAATTTCCGCGGGCGGATTTATGACCGACGTATCCGATTTTATGGCATTTGCAGGCTTTTATCTCAACGCTTTGCTTGGTGTCGTATTCCTTGCTATCGGTCTCGCAAAGGCTATCGTTCGTAAGACTCTCGGTCTTCTTAACTCCAACGTTCTTTTCCTTGTTCTCGGTGCTGCTGTCATCGCTATCGGTGCGACGCTTCTCGTTGACAACGGAACGATAATTGCCGAAAAGCTCGGTGTTCCCAGCTCTGTAATCGCGCTTACGTTCGTTGCTCTCGGCACCTCGCTTCCCGAGCTTGTTACCGCTGTCACTGCGCTTGTTAAGGGACACAGTGCACTCTCTCTCGGTAATATTATCGGCGCAAATATCTTTAACCTTGTACTTGTGAGCGGCACGGCTGTCACTATTTCACCTTTTGCCGTTCCCGCGGAAAAGGTGGTTGCCGGAATGAATGCGTCTTTGCTCGTTGATATTCCCGTAATGCTTTCGGTAATGGCTATTATGGCTCTCCCCGCGCTCTTCCGTGGCAAGCTCGCGCGCTGGCAGGGAATAACGCTTATCGGAATCTACGCGGCATTCTGCGTATTCCAGTTTGCGTTCTGATCTGATCATAAAAACTAAAACAGGACTCGTGTGAGTCCTGTTTTTTATATTGAATAGAGTATCATTCCAAGCCCTGCGGAGATAAGTATCATAAGAATTGGAGATGGCTTTTTCTTGAGAGCCTTTTTTAGTATCAGTGCAATGGCGATCAGTATTGCAAGGATAATAAGCGCGCGGAGGTCGGGCGAAAAGCCGCCGCTGACTGTCGTAAATCCCAAAATGGTACTGAGTGCCATGGTTATTGCGGTTGCAATTATGAGCGCGATCACGCATGGACGGACACCTGTAAAAAACGCTTGCACCCCTTTATATTTAAGGAAATTACGTATCAGTGTGCTGATGATGAGGATTATAATGAATGACGGAAGGACAACGCCGAGCGTTGCGGCAAGTGAGCCCAAAATTCCGCCTTGAGTCGATCCGACGAAGGTTGCCATATTTACGGCGATAGGCCCCGGGGTCGACTCGGAAATGGCGATCATATTGAGGAGCTCTTCCTCACTGAGCCAACCGAAAGCAAGTGCTTTGTCGCGGATCAGTGATATCATTGCATATCCGCCGCCAAAGGTGAAGAGTCCGATCTCGAAGAAGGTCAAGAAAAGTTTTAGGTAGATCATTTTTTGCCCTCCTTTTTGCTTAGCTGAACCGCATAGTGGGAGACAAGTCCCGCCGCTCCGCAGATGATGATATAGAGGACGGAGGAAAATTTTATCGCAAAGAGTGAGAGTGTGACCATACAGAGCATGACCGCCAAAAGCACTGATACCGAAAACGCGGTTTTCTTCATCTGCTTCAGCATTTTAAGTCCCGCTGTAAAAATGAGATATATTACACATACCTGTATTCCACGGAAAGCATATCTGACAAGCTCGAATGACAGAAATGCGTCGAGGAAAAGCGATATTGCGAAGATGATAAGAAATGATGGGATACAGATGGCGACAGTGGCAATAAGTGCGCCGAGAAAACGGGATTGTTTATATCCGATATACGTCGCGGCATTTATTGCAATGGGACCCGGGGTGGATTCCGCGATCGCCACCATATCGAGAAACTCGTCTTTTTCCATGTATTGCTTCTTTTCGACGAACTCGCTCTGGAGAAATGAGATCATAGCGTATCCGCCGCCGAAGGTGAAAAGACCGATTTTCAGCATTGTAAAAAACAGAGTCAGATTCTTTTTCATCGGGTGACTTCCTTTTCTTTGTTTGATAGTATTGTACCACAAAATGCGGGAAACTGCAACGGTTTTAATTTTATTTTCGATATTTGAAAAAAACTTTTAAATAGGTATTGCTTTTTTGAAAAAAGTGTGATATAATACTTGGGTCGGCGATGAGCCGACCGTAATTGAGAGATATCGAAGAGGTCATAACACGTGCTTGCACGTTTGCTGACATCTAAATCAGTCTGATTTCGAGTCTTTCTGAAGAAAAATTGAATACGGAGAGATATCGAAGTGGGGACGTTTTTGAGCACTGCCGGTGGCAGATGAAGCGAAAAAACGGAGTGGCAGCGGTCGAAATTTTGCGAAGCAATAGCGTAGCAGAAAATTTCGGGCACCGCAACGGGACATAACGGGGTGCCCCGCAAGATAATTTATAAGAATTAGGCTCATAATGAGACTAAATAATACGGAGAGATATCGAAGTGGTCATAACACGTGCTTGCACGTTTGCTGACATCTAAATCAGTCTGATTTCGAGTCTTTCTGAAGAAAAATTGAATACGGAGAGATATCGAAGTGGTCATAACGGGGCTGACTCGAAATCAGTTTGTGCGAAAGCACACGAGGGTTCGAATCCCACTCTCTCCGCCAACGCAAAAAGGACACCGCTTGGGTGTCCTTTTTGCGTTGGCGGAGAGAGAGGGTAGGGAGAAACCGCTCTCCAACCGCTTGCGGTTGGAATCAGGTTCGAATCCCGTCCTCACTATAAAAACGTGCGGCATTGGTTGACAGTTAAATGCCTCCTTTTTGTTATGGCGGAGAGAGAGGGCACAGAGAAACCGATCTCCAACCGCTTGCGGTTGGAATCAGGTTCGAATCCCGTCCTCACTATAAAAACGTGCGGCATTGGTTGACAGTAAAGCGGTGTCCTTTTTGCGTTGGCGGAGAGAGAGGATCATTTTGTTGCAAAACGCTTGCGTATACGGTAGAAATTACTGTAGTTTTCATATCCGACCGCTCGCGCTGCTTGGGTCATGGGCATGCCGTTTTCGATAAGCATCGATGCGTATGCCATTTTCTTTTGAATTATATACTGCTTGGGGGATATCTGCATTTTTTCGGAGAATATATGACAGAGAGATGAGCGCGAGATGAAGAGGGCTTGTGCAACATCCTCGAGCGATAGCTTTTCGGTTATATGACGGTCAACGTATTTTATTGCGTTTTCAAGGACATCGTCGCTTGGAGTTTCGGCGGGACTGTGCTCGGGTCTTTTTTCCTCGGCGCAGGTGTAAATTATTTGCAGTGCTATCGATTCGGCAAGCGGGGAGTATGTCTCCGTGTCGCGCTTTTCTATTGCCTTATGCAGACTTGCGGTCATATACGGGAGTGCTTCCAAGGAGAATATTGGTTTGGCTTGTATATTTTCGGTAAGCTTTTTGGATATTATGAGCGGTAGTGAGCTTCCGTCGAAAAGTGCGGTTATACGTTTGTATTCGCTCGTGTCCGAGAGCGTAACGCTATGATAGGTGAGGGGCGGAATGAGTGCGATCTCGCCTTTTTTGCATCTGTGCGCATGACCCTCGATCAGTATGTCGATGCATCCGCTCAAAACTGCTATCATCTCAAATCGAGTGTGACAGTGATTTTCGAGCAGGGCGGTTGTCTGTGTGTCGCTTGCTGCGTATTTCATTTCAAATGATCTTGTCGTTATTGAGAGTACCACGGTAACACCTCTATTTCTTTTCTATCTATTTTTATTATAGTATACCTTTGCAAGAAAAGCAATATAAAAAGTAAAAAAAGATATTGAAATTGCTTTTCTTGTGTGATACAATCAATCTATCAGATTGCGAGATTATCGCGACGGGAGGTAATGATTTGGAGTATTTGTTGAATTCCGCGTTTGATTTTAGCGGCTTGAGACTCGAAAACCGAGTTTGCTTTCAGCCTATGGAGGGTTGTGACTGCAACACCGACGGAACACCGAGCGAATTGACGGTGGCGAAATATCGCTCTGCCGCCGGAAGCGGCGCGGGGCTGGTCTGGATGGAGGCGTGTGCCGTTTGTCCCGAGGGTAGAACTAATGAAAGACAGATGATGATAACGCGCGAGAATCTGGGTATTTTCAAGGATTTTTTGACCGATCTGCGCAAAATTGCGCGCGAAGAGGGCGGAGTTGACACGAAATTCATTCTGCAGCTGACACATTCGGGCAGACAGAGCATCGTTCCAATGATCGCTTACCGTCACCCGATATACGAGGAGAGACGACCTGTGAGGGACAAGAACATTGTCAGCGATGAATATCTTGACACGCTTCCGCAAAAATATGCTGAAACTGCTGTCTTGGCATTTGAGGCAGGATTTGACGGTGTGGACGTGAAGTTCTGTCACGGCTATCTTTTCCAGGAGCTTCTCTCGGCGTTTGGGCGAGAGGGAAGATACGGCGGTTCATTTGAAAACCGCTCGAGGCTTTATCTTGATAGCATTCGCGCAGTTAAGGCGGCACTGCCCGAGGGATATCCGACCGTTACGCGACTCAGCGTTGCTGATATGGTGCCTTATCCTTACGGATTTGGCACGACAAAGGACAACGAGCTTGATTTTACCGAGCCGGATATGCTCTTGGGTGCACTTGTCGATGCCGAAATTTCAATGCTCAACGTGACTATCGGAAATCCGTATTTTAATCCGCATATCAACCGCCCGTACAGAGTAGGAGCTTACAAGGCTCCCGAGGCTGCAGAGGTCGGACTTGAGCGGTTCAGGATAGTTGAAAAGCACATAAAGGATAAGTTTCCGACGCTTGCACTGGTCGGGTCGGGGTTGTCGTACTACAGAGCCGATCTTATCGAGAAGGCGGAGGCTTTGCTTCGCGACGGCATTTGCGACATCGTCGGATTTGGCAGAATGTGGCTGGCATATCCCGAGTTTTACAAGGATTTTTTAAACGGCGAGTTCAGTGCGAAAAAATGCTGTGTTGCCTGTTCAAGATGTACCGCGCTTATGCGCGCAGGGTGCGTTTCGGGGTGCGCGGTCTTTAATGAATATTACAAAAAGCTTTATGATGAAAGGGTAAAATGATATGAAGAAGGTTGCTGTTGTTACGGGTGCGTACCAAGGAATAGGACGCGGAATTGCAGACGGACTCAAGGGTGCGGGATACGAGGTTATTTACTCCGACGTTCACGAAGGCATGGACGGAGAGGTTTATTTTAAATGCGATATTTCAAAGGCGGAGGACAGAGCCGCGCTTGCGAATTTTGCTCTTGAAAAATACGGCAGGATCGATCTTCTTGTCAACAATGCGGGAGTTGCCTGCAAGGTCCGTCTTGACGTGCTTGAGACGACCGAGGAGAGCTTTGACAGGGTGGTCGGCATCAACACGAAGGGCACGTTTTTTATGTGTCAGACCTTCGCAAATGCGATGATAGAGTGTCAGGGCAGGGGGCTTGAGGGATACTGTCCGAGAATTGTCAACATCGCGTCGAATTCAAGCTACACATCCTCGACGAGCCGCGGAGAATACTGCATCTCAAAGGCAGGAGTCTCCATGACTACGCTTCTTTTTGCCGACAAGCTTGCCGAGTACGGCATACCCGTGTTCGAGGTTCGTCCGGGTATTATCAAGACCCCGATGACCGAGGTGGTGTCGGCGAAATACGACAGGTTGATTTCCGAGGGAATTACGCCCATCAAGCGTTTGGGAAACCCCGAGGATGTTGCAAATTGCGTTATCGCGGCGGCGAGCGGTCTGCTTGATTTCGGTACGGGAACAGTGCTCAATGCGGACGGCGGATTCCATATAAGAAGGCTTTAATTTGGAGCGGTTATGAGAAAATATGATTTTGATGCGGTCGTTATCGGCACGGGATGCGCGGGATATAACTGCGCGGATTGGCTTTACGACCTTGGGATAAAGAATATTGCGATCGTCACCGAGTC
The DNA here is from genome assembly GCA_045132775.1 of Eubacteriales bacterium. Lineage (GTDB taxonomy): Bacteria > Bacillota > Clostridia > Oscillospirales > CAG-272 > SVTX01. The sequence goes on along the minus strand of JBGUSX010000071.1, from coordinate 988 downwards.
GAGATGCTCGGGCACGTCGCGAAATACGGGAAGCGACAAGCAGACCTATTACAAGATGTCCTTGGCGGGAGACGCGGGCGACAGTGTCAGGGCAATGGCAGATACGCTCTTTTCGGGCGGTGCTATGGACGGTGACGTGGCTATGTCCGAGGCGGCGGGCTCGGTCAGGAGCTTTTTGAAGCTTGCCAATCTTGGAGTTCGCTTTCCGACAAACGAATACGGCGAGTTCGTCGGCTATAAGACCGACCACGATCCCTTTTGCCGCGCTACCTCAATAGGTCCTTACACCTCGAAAAGAATGACCGAGGTACTTGAGGGTGAGGTTGCAAGAAAGGGAATAACTCTGCTTGACGGCGCGCAGGCGGTGAAGATACTGACCGACAATGGCAGAGTGACGGGGCTTTTGTGTATTGACAGCGCGAGCGTTGACCGTCTTGATTTTATATGTATCCGCACGCCCTACGTGGTTCTTTGCACGGGCGGTCCTGCGTCGATATATTTTGACAGCGTTTATCCTGTTTCCCACACTGGTAATTCATCATTGGCACTTGATGCGGGGGCGAGGTTTTCCAATCTGTCCGAGTGGCAGTACGGACTTGCTTCGACCGATTTTCGCTGGAACGTGTCGGGAACCTATCAGCAGGTGCTCCCGAGGTATATTTCGATAGATGAGAACGGGGTGGAGCGCGAATTTTTGCGTGAATTCTTTGAAAATGACTCCGAAATGCTGAAAAATATCTTTTTGAAGGGCTACGAATGGCCCTTTGACGTGCGAAAGATATACGGTTCTTCATATATCGATCTGCTCGTTTACCGCGAGAGCGTGGTGCTTGGACGAAATGTATATATTCTGTGTTGTAAAGAGATATGACCCAAAAAGGTAAAAAATAATAAAGATATGGTCAAATATGCAATTGGAAGCATCGGAACGGAGCCGTAGGCGGAGTGGAGAGGCTTCCAATTGCGGCGCGACAGTCAAGCTGTGAGC
>JBGUSX010000070.1:0-21501 GCA_045132775.1 Eubacteriales bacterium | reverse complement strand
CGAGAAAGTCTCGACACGCTGGCAGAGGTCGAAAAAGGTAGGTAGATTTTTCGTTTTTGCATTCGTCGGCGTACAGGGGTACGCCAGAGTGCAAAAACGGAAAAAGCAAGAAAGCACAAGGCATTCTCGATGAATGCCTTGCGCTTATTTCCTGCGTGTGAGTTTTTAATGTTTGTTTTTTTGTCTTGTATCCCTTGCGGTCTAACAGCTTTTTCGACAGTCTGAGGTCACCCTCGATCGAGGGTGACCTTGATATGCGTTTAGTCAATAGCCGTTTGCGTTCCTGCTCCAGCCCAGTTAGTATAGTGGACGTAGGAAGAGTCTCCCATAGCGGATATGTATCTCTCAGCCTCGCTGATATCGTCAACTATCGCCGCGTAGGCGAGGTTAAACTCGGATGCGGTGGTCGTTATTCTTATGAGAACGTTGAGATCCGCATCTCTTGTATAAGAGGTGTACTGTGCAAGATCTACCACTGCGATCTCCCAACCGTCAGGGTTGCTTGCAGCGGGCTTTGTGATGCGGAGCATAGTGTCATTGGGTCTTGAGGAGTTATAGGGAAGGTCGCTTGTCTGCATTTCAAGTCCGAGATTGCTTGCTTTTGGCGTTCTGTACTTGAATACAAGGTAATTGCCCGTGTCCCCGTTGATCTCTGATAACACGTTCTTACCCTTGAAGAATATATGTCCCGTTCCGTTAATAACAAAGCGGTTGTATACTGTTCCGTCATCATCGGAGAGTAAGAGTCCGTCGGGAGCACCCAATTTGTTAGTCTGATTGTCATATTGATACATAGCAATGAGATTAAAATTATGGTTGACGTAGCTGAGATCGACTGTTTCTTCTTCCTCTTCAAAGAGTTCCTTGCCCGTAATGGAGGTCCTTACACCCTGCATATCCCATCTCTCATAGAAGTAATATTCCGCTTCGCCTAGCTCGGAGAGAATGTAAAGATTTGCGTCGGAGATGGTGTCGACGATAGTTACGTCGGCAATATCGATCTCGGAGGCTGTAGTCGTTATTCTGACCTGTACTCCGATATGAGTTCCCGTGGTGTAGTGATCAAACTGCGCAAGATCTATGACCGCGGTCTCCCAATCGGTAGAAAGGGAGCTTGCAGTTCTTGAGACGCTTGAAACGTAGCCTTTGCCCGATTCGGCAACGTTCGTTCCGTAATCGTTGGTACGCATATTGAAGGCTATGCTGTAGTCAGCGGTAGAACGGAATTTGAATATCAGGTAGCGACCCGAATCGGTGACTATTTTGTTTGCGTAATCGTTACCGCTTATGAATACGTGGCCGTTGATGGGATCGCCGTTCTTATCTATAAAATTATATCGGCTGAAGCTGATACCGTCCTCACTGAGTCCCGTCTGCATCTGTCCGTTATAATTCTTCATCTTGTTCAGATCGAAGGAATGATTATAGTAATCGGTATATCCCGATTTGGCGGAGATATACATAGCGATCCGTGAGACGAGGGTATCGTATCCGTCGGGGGTGGGGTTGGTCGTATCCTTTGCTGAGTCAAATTCTACACCCCAGCTCTGTACCGTGGCTGCATTTATCGTGTTTACGTTTGCAAGATCACTGCAGTTGTTCATTACGGTTGATATCGAGCGGTATCTTATATGATTCGTATTGAACATAGCGGATGCATCCGACGTGGACAGTGCTTGCATAAGATGTATCTTTGTAGAACTGCCGTATTTTGAGTTGATACTTCTGACAAGATCCTCGTAACGCTGAACAAACGCATTTGCGTCGTTTTGTGAGGTTGACGAGTTCAGGGCATCTGTTCCGAGGAAGATGAACACGACGTCGGGAGTCCTGCCCGTGTCGGCATAGTCGGGAAGGGTATCGCCTACCATTACCGAATAGTCCCATCCGAGAGTATTTCCGAGAGTGTGGGCAAAGCTTCGCTCACCGTCCACCATTGAGTCACCGATGAACTGGATATAGTGGGATCTGTCTGACGTGCGTGTGATACCTGCTCCGAGATATCTTATTCCTGCAAAGCTTAAGGTCTTTTTCGTGTCCTTACAGAGCACCTTGACGGTGTGAGTGCCTTTTTCAATGCAGAAGGTCATTTCTGAATCGGCGGTGTAGGTGCCTAATTTTTCGTCGTCTATGAAAAGATCAAATTCGGTCTTGTCGGAGAAGAGAAGCGTGAAAGCATTTCCCGTAACGTCAAACTCAACGTAATCTGCATCTGTCAGAGATGACATGCAAGCACCGCTTGCACTCCAGAGTCCGCTGTATTTGAACAATGAGGTGTTTGACGCGGTGGAGGTGTTGAGATCAAAGCTTCTTGTCATTGAGAATCCGTCCTCAAAGGTTATCGCTTGCTCTGTCTTGCTTCTTTGACGGATATATTCCACAAAGTCCTCGACTGCATAGATCAATGACGCTCTTGTTGCGGCGGTTATCGTGAGATCCTTGCCGTTGGAGGTTACGGTGTAGCAGGCAGAGGATACTGCGTCGCTGCTCTGATCAAGGGCTACGATATTGATCACGTTTTCCTTGAAGAAGCCCGAATAGGATACCGAATAACCGCAGACATCCGCAAGATTTTGAGCCATAACGGAAGCAATGTTACGGTTTGCCATATCTGCGTAATAGATCCTCATACTGCTCAGGTGGTTGCTTCCGACAAAAATATCACAATCAGCCTTGAAGGTGTCTCCAACGTCACTTCCGTGGATATGTGTATAGTCCTCGGCATCAATATTGCTTATTGTTGTTAAAGCACCTGTTGAGTCCTTATACTTGTTGCCCGAGAGCTCAACGTTAAGAGCAGTCAGTATCTTAACGAAATTTCCGGGGGCGACCTCGTCCTTTGGGTCAAAGACGTTATCAATTATTTTTACGTTCTGTGCGCCGTTTACGTAAATACCGAATTGGTGACCGTAATTTCTGAATTCACATCCCGAGATAAGTATATCGCTTACGCGGAGGGTATCCACGTTTGCCTTACCGTATGTTGAAAGTCCCGAAATGGCGATATTTGATCTTATGGGATCGTCTGTGCTGATTCCACAGCTATCAAAGAGGCATGCGCTTATCGTAGCGTTTCTTGTGACCGTGCTCTCACCCCAAGAGGTCTCTACGCTGAGAAGGTTACCCGTTCCCGCTACGTTTCTGAAGGTGCAGTTCTTCACCGTCGCGTTGACAGTCTTGATGAGGATTCCGCGCGCGGTAGAGTTGCGCACCATAAGGTTATCTGCGACAAAGCCCTGGCTTACATGACTGATGTTATCGACCAATATCTTGTTTTTCATACTGTAGTGATGGTCGCTGAGGTCATAGCCCTCAAGGGCATCAAAGTTAACTGCGTCTGTTGAAACCTTGACCGATCTTACGTGAATAAAATATCTTATTGTATCGAAGTCGAAGATCTCGATGAGGTCGTCCTCGCTCTTCGAGTCTGTAAGACATTCCGTGTCGCAAAGCAAAACTCCCTTTGAACTGTATACGTATATGTTGTCTCCCTCGGAGAAGGAAAGGGGGTTAAGAGTAATTTGCGTTTTCTTTGCAGTCTTATATATGCCGTGATATGTAGAGGTCACCATGCCCTTAAAATAGAGCGTTGTCGTGCCGTCTCCGTTGTCCTTGATTCCTGAAAGTCTCGAGCTCGAACCGCGCTGATTGGATCCGTCGTCGCACATGTTTTCGAAGAGACAAGAGGTTATATCAAGGCCTTCGCTTGATCCCGAAACGTGAGTTGCATCAACCGAGCCTACACGGGGAATCGAGCCGCGGTAGCGTCCGAGCTCATCGATATATATCTCAAGATCGACTCCGTACTCCTTTTCCCAAGCGGCGTACATATCGTAGGTTTCTTTATCGATGATATAGGGAGCACGCGCGGTGTTGTGGACTCTTTCAAGAGACACGTCGGTCGAACTTCCGGTAACAACGGTCATAAGTGCGGCAGAGTATCCGTGAAGGATCACGTCTTTGATCTTGACATTATTGGAATTTGAGATTCCAACTGTATGCTGGTTATCTCCTGCCATTCGGCAAACGATAATATCACCTACATTCATTGCATCGTAGGATGCGGCAGTCGAGAGCCTTAATACCATAGTTCCGTCGTCTTTTGTGCTGACATACGTATACGTTGAGCCTCCCGTTGCGCTGTAAAGAGTTCCTGCACCGAATTTATAGGTGTAGGAATTATGGAAAACGTCAAGATTGCTCTGACCAAAGCCTGCGGACAGGTCGTATCCAGCCGCGGGGACAACGAGGATCTGCTGATCGTCAAGCTTTTTAAGCACGTGCACCTGACCTGATGCCTGGTAGTCATAGCCAAGAGTGATTCCATGTATATTTACATTTTCCACGTTGTTAATCGTGAGGATCTGATTGCCGCCCTTGTTTGCAAGATACTCGGCATTAGTATTGAAATCATGCTCGTTGTAAACACCGAACGCATATATCTCCGTGTTGCTCATCTCCGCGGTCAAAGTGATGGGATCGCCCGCGGCGGTATAGTACGCTCCGGGGGGAACGATAACGACCGATTTGGTCTTTGCGTTATTTTCGATATAGGTGTTAAGATCAAGCTCTGTTCCGCCCGCTACGTCCTTGACGGTGGATCTTCTTGGCATCTCAAGGAAAAGCTCCTTGTTAGTGTGGGGAAGAAGCTCCTCCTTTGCGCCGACCTCGTTACGCGCATTCACGTCCATAAGCGTGTCGCCGTTTATATTCTGATTTGATTCCGAAACCAGAGCGTGATCCTGTCCGTTTTCAAGGTACGAGTTTGAATCACAGAGAAGGTAGTCGTTGTTTTTGAGTATCAGTGAGCCGCCGATCGAGTTTTCGACGATATAGAGGTTGATATTGTCTTCAGATACGGTATTGAATCCCGAATTGAAGATGACAACGGTATTTGTGGAACCGCTCACCTTAACGGCTGTTCCGGCACCGGAGATAATATTGTAGGAAAGCAGGGAATTGAGAGATCCCGATTCAACGGTGATACCGGTTGCTCCGTTCTCGGATGTAACAGTGTTATTCGTTGCGGAAATATCGGATCCGCAGAGCGTGATGCCGTTGCTCTTTGCCACGACCTTGCAGTTATGTATTGCAAATCCGTCGGCACGTCCTGTTACAACACCGCTTATGTATGAGTCTTTTACCGTGGTATTTGAGGCATAGGATTCCACTCCACCGTCTGCTCCGAAGAATCTGCAGTCGTTCACGGTCACGTCAGAGGAATATGAGTCAATGGAGAGTGCCGTTTCGTTGCTCTGAACCTCAACCCGTGCAAGCGATACGTTATTTGACGATATGACCTTGACGCTACCCGAAATAATGATATCCGATACTGATATAGAGCTGCCATTGTCGATAATTACTCCCATGGGCGCGATAAGGGCAGAGCCTTTGCCGTTGAGGTTTCTTGTGACCGTGACCGGATTTCCGTCAGTGATGCGGTACGTCGTATTCGTTTTGATCCCTGCTCTGATGAGCGATTCAAATTCCGCCGCGGTCAGATCTACGATATTCTCCTCGTTTATAGGGTGCTCTTTGTATGCGAAGGAATAAGTGGGAAGGATAGCACCCGCGCCCTCGATCTCTCCGCCTTTGAATTCGGAGTAGACCGCCTTGAGAGTAGTATTCGAGGCACCGACAACTATTTCGTATGATGCCGAATCCGATACCATTTGACCGTTCTCGTCCTGCCAGTAGGCGAAGCTGCCGAGGGAACTGATCTCGGGAGCGGTGACGGTCAGCTTTGTTCCGGGAATAGCGAGAGCGGTTTTGCATCCGTCGGCAAAGGTTCCTCTGTCGAGAGTGACCTTTACGTGCTTATCCGTAGCTAGCGCATCTGTTTTATAGTTAAAAAAAGTCTGTGCAGATGCGCCGTACTTGAGAAGACCGTGGAGCAATGCCGCAAGATCCTCGTTCTGTGTTGCCGTACCGGTATATCCGAGCTTGTTGTACGCGTAAGTCAAGACACTGTATTTGTTTACGTCGCTGTAGTATACGTTGCCGCCCTCCTCGCAGATTGCGCGAGCATATACGTTATCTGTCATTTGCTTTGCAGCAAGATCACAATAGTCAAAGATAAGGCATTCCTTGCCCGCTACTTGGGCTCTGCCTACGGGGCTGAGCTCGGCATCTGCGGTTTCGAGCGTATATTCACCGTTACCGTCTTGCCATACGAGAAGCTTTACGTTTTCCACGTCGGATACGTTTTCATACGCTACAGCGTACTTTATGTATACCGAATCGCTGAAAGAAAGGTTATTAGCAACTATGCTCATTTCGGGAGTATCTTCGCTTTGTCCGATTGCAAGTCCTGCTACAGCAAGAAGCAAGAAGAGCATTGCAAGAAGCAAAGCTATTCCGAGTATGCGCCAGGTTTTCTTTGATTTCATAATCATACCTCTTGTTCTTGTCATTTTCATTGCATTACGTTACATTTCCGTATCCCATTCACCCATATTATCGTCAACAGGGGATTCTGTCAGAATGTCTGCAGAAATGCGGATCTCGGTAATGTTCGGAGAGGCATATACTGCTTTGCTGTCAGTGATTCTGATTTCTTCTTGTTTCATGTGTGTTCCCCCTATGAATTGTTTGACAGGTCGCGCTGAATGCGTTACCTTTTTAAAAATAATCATAATATAGTATACAACATTTTTTTGTATCTGTCAACAGTGACATTGTGTTTTCTGCAAAACATTGGTCAGAATTCATTGTCAGTGGGCATTTGCAGTTCCCGTTTGTAAAATTATGGCATATAAAGGTCGAAAAAGCGGGGATCAATTGTTAAAATTGCCATATATTTGTGTGACAATTTGGGAGATTTGTTAGTTGACAAGGCTGTTAATAGGTGGTATAATATACTGTGTGAGCAATTTGTGTTTGTATTGGAAATAATTGTATTTTTTCATTCGTTCATTGGATTGCCAATGTCGCTTTTGATTCCGGAGGAAAATGACTTATGATTGCGCAAGATCCCAGAAAAGAAGATCACAACGCTTTATCGGCTGATCTGTCTGGATCATGCGTCAGACAGGGTAGCTTCAGGGAGGGCTCCAAAATTGTTTTTACGGTGCACCACGAGCTTGCGGACATTGTGTATCTTGTAGGGTCATTTAATGGTTGGAGCGAGTCGAATCCCATGAAAAAAACGGGCTCGGGCATTTGGCAGACGGAACTTTCCGATAATGAGATTCAAGATGGAGATGCCTACAAATTCAAAGTGGTTTATCATGGAATTCACACATATATTGCCGATCCATATGCCGTTGAAAACGAGGGTGCGCCTCATTTTAATTCGGTATTCAGAGATCTTGCCGATGAATTGACAGATTCGTATAAAAAGGAGGAACACACGGTTTTTTTTAACCGACCGCTGAATGTTCTTTCAATCTGTGCGGATGTCTGGAGCGGGGGGGCACATTCTTATTCCGATATTGCGCGGGAACTTATACCGTATATGATGCAGATGGGCTATACGCATCTGTGTATGTCAGGCGTTTTTGAAGAATATTACGAGTTTTCCTCGGGATGTAATCTTAAAGCAAACTTTGCTCCGCGTAAGGAGCAGGGGGGTATTGATGAGCTTAGGCAATTAGTGCATTTGCTGCATGCCTCTGGTATAGGTGTATTGCTCGACCGAGGTGTTACGGCGGTATCGTATAACGAGGCTGCGGATCAGCAATTTCTTGCAGATGATGCAAGATATTGGCTCGATCTGTACGGCTTTGACGGACTTGTATCATCTGCTGCGTCCGAGGGATCTGCCAAGATGCTGTCAAGAGTGTACCGTCTGTTGAAAAGGGAATACGAAAACGCGTATTTCTTTGACAGAGGGCTATGTGGAGTGAGTATACCCGATGCAGATGCCGTGCTTTGCGATCTCAATCGTGTTTTTGCCGATTTTGTACCTACAGAGAACGAGACTTTGAAGCGGTTTGCAAGAATGGCTGCAATGTCGTACCTGCTTGTGTCCGAAGGAAAGGGGATCACCGAGATTGGCTGTGAGCTGGGGATATCCTCGGAGGAGGCGCTCTGTGGTGTCGCCGAAGTGTCGGCTATACAAGAAAAGGAGGATCGCACTTTTCAGCTCTACGTTTCCGATCTCAATGCTGTGTATCTTTCAAATCCGTGCTTGTGGAACGGAGAAAGCAAAAGGATTGTGAAAAAACAGCAGGACGCGGTAACTGTTGAATGCAAAGGAGAGGATTGCACGGTCATTTTCATTGCGGACACCTCGGGAAGGGGCTGTGAGATTGATATTACGAGTCTCGCGAATCCATGTGTCAAGCTGGATTCCTGCATAGCTCGGTACGGCGGCAAAAAATGTGATGATGGTTTCAGGATAAGCAGAGACAAGCTTCTGCTTGAGCCTTACGAAGCAGTCGTTATTCTGGGCGAGTGACGACGAGGCATGAACCGGTATAATCAATTCGAAAATATATACAATACGAAAAAGGAGATGCTTCCATGTTTAAGAAAAAAGAATGTGTAGCAATGCTTTTGGCGGGCGGACAGGGCTCAAGACTCTATGCCCTTACGGTAAAGACCGCCAAGCCCGCAGTATCCTTCGGAGGAAAGTACAGGATCATTGACTTCACACTGTCAAACTGTATCAACTCCGGCATCGACACCGTGGGTGTACTTACCCAATATCAGCCCCTCGTGCTCAACGAGTATATCGGCAACGGTCAGCCGTGGGATCTTGACCGTGTATTCGGCGGGGTGAAGATACTGCCTCCTTATCAGGGACAGAAATCAGCAGACTGGTACAAGGGAACTGCTAACGCAATCTATCAGAACCTCCCTTTCATTAACAGATATGACACCGATTATGTGCTCATCCTCTCGGGTGACCACATCTATAAGATGGACTACGACAAGATGCTCAAGTACCACAAGGAGAAGGGCGCAGACTGTACTATCGCAGTTATTGACGTTCCGATCGAGGAAGCGAGCCGTTTCGGTATTATGAGCACAAACCCCGACGGATCTATCTATAAGTTCTCCGAGAAGCCGAAGAACCCCGACAGCACGAGCGCGTCTATGGGAATATATATCTTCAACAGAGACAAGCTTGAAAAGTATCTTACGGAGGATGAGGCGGATCCCAATTCCTCAAACGACTTTGGAAAGAACATAATCCCCAATATGCTTGCTGCAGGCGAAAAGATGTACGCTTACGCATTCGAGGGATATTGGAAGGACGTTGGAACTATCTCGTCCTTGTGGGAAGCGAATATGGACCTTATCGGAGACGAGCCCGTGCTCGACCTCGGAGATCCTGATTGGAGAATATACTCCAAGAATCAGGCTAACGGTCCTCAATTCATCGCAAAGAGCGCGAGAATAGAGAATTCTTATATCACCGACGGATGTGAAGTATGCGGAACCGTTATCAACAGCGTGCTCGGATCGGGTGTCAAGGTAGGTCACGGTGCGTACGTAAAGGACAGCGTTCTTATGGGCGACACCGAGATCGGTGCGGGTGCGACCGTCAACTACTCGATCGTCGACACAAACGTTACTATCGGCGCAGGTGCGCAGATAGGTGCCGCAAAGGAAAAGGCAAAGGGAATCACCGTGCTCGGTGAGGACGTTGAGGTTCAGAGCGGCGGAGTCGTTGCCGACGGCGAGATAATTTCGGATAACAGGTAAGGAGGAGAATACAATGACTGCAGTAGGACTTATTTTTTCTAATATTCACGACAGTAATATTCCCGAGCTTACCAGAATGAGAACGCTCGGCAGCGTTCCTTTTGCGGGAAGATACCGTCTTATCGATTTCCCGATCTCGAGCATGGTCAATTCGGGCATTTCGAAGATCGGAATAGTAACTCACAACAATTACCAGTCGCTTCTCGACCACCTCGGTAACGGCAAGGACTGGGATCTCGCTCGTCGCTCGGGAGGTATCAAGATCCTTCCTCCTTATATCTCTTCGTTTGAGAATGCGGCGTCGAACAAATATTATTCGTCAAGGCTTGAGGCTCTCCTCGGAACAGTTAATTTCTTCAACAGATGCAAAGAGGACTACGTTGTTATGTCTGACTGCGACGTTATCTGCAACATCGATCTTAACGACGTTATAAAGCAGCATATCAAGACAGAGGCGGATATCACCTTCGTCACCAAGACGACTACACCCGCTCCTCACGAGACGGTCAGAGTCGTTGAGTGCGACAAGGACGGAAACGTTACGGACATAATCGACGAGAAGAACGTATCGAGAAAGACCAGAGTTTACATTAACATAATGGTCGTCAAGCGCACCTACCTTCTCAACGTGCTTGAGATCGCGATAAGCAGGGGATACACCAGCTTTATCCAGGACGTAGTGCGCAAGAATATCGGCAAGGAGACATACAAGATCTACGATTACAAGGGCTGCTATGCTCATATCGGCTCTATGGAGGGATATTTCGATTGCTCGATGAAGCTTCTTGACGCGGAGATGAGAGAACAGCTCTTCGGCGACAAGAACCGCCCCGTGCTTACCAAGATCAGAAACTCCGCACCCACACGCTACTGCGAGGGCGCAAAGGTCTCTAACTCTGTGGTTGCCGAGGGATGCGTTATCGAGGGAACAGTTGAGAATTCTATCATATTCAGAGGCGTTCACGTGGGACGTGGAGCGGTAGTCAAGAACTGCGTGCTCTTCCAGGATACCTACGTTTGCTCGGGTGCCGAGCTCAATTGCGTTATTGCAGACAAGAACGTTATGATAAAAGACAAACGCAAGCTCTCGGGACATGAGACGATGCCTTTCTATATCGGCAAAAATATGTCCGTTTAAGAACCTTCGAATTTTTGTCGGATACTGCGTTGTTCCTCAAAAACAGCTTGACGTAGGTAACTACGTCTGCACTTGGTTTTTTGCGGTACGCCTTGTCTCCGAGCAAAACTTCTCGGTTCTGTGATCCTTATTTAAGAAATAATTTTGGAGAAAAAAGATGAAGAAAATACTTTTTGTGGGCGCGGAGGTCATGCCCTTCGCGGCGACAGGCGGGCTTGGTGACGTTATGGGCTCGCTTCCTGCGGCAATCAAGGCGCGGGAGAAAAATAACGTTGACGTAAGAGTTATTCTTCCTCTTTACGCGGCTGTTAACGACACCTGGCGCGCGCAGATGAAGGACGAGATCGTCTTTCATTTCAATCTCGCGTGGAGATATGCATATTGCGGTGTCAAGAGCCTTGTGAAAGACGGAGTGACGTACTATTTCATTGACAACGAGTATTATTTCAAGCGCGGAGCGCTTTACGGATTTTTCGATGACGGTGAGAGATACGCATACTTCTGCAAGGCGGTAATGGAGACGCTTGTCAGACTCGGATTCCACCCCGACGTTATCCATGCAAACGATTGGCAGTCTGCATTGGCGGTCGTTTATCTCAACACCAAATACCGCAACGTAGAGGGATTTGAGAACACCAAAACCGTATTTACGATACATAACATCGAGTATCAGGGCAAATACTCTTTCTCAATACTCGGAGACGTCTTCGATCTCGGTCCCGAGCACTACGCACTTATGAGATATGACGATTGCATCAATCTTATGAAGGCGGCTATCGAGTGCGCTGACGTCGTGTCTACCGTCAGCCCGAAATACGCAGAGGAGATAAAGACTGCGGAGTATTCGCACGGTCTCAGTCACGTTTTGGCACGCAATTCGCACAAGCTTTGCGGAATTCTCAACGGAATCGACTATGCGTACTACAATCCCGCAAAGGACGAGCCTCTTGCAAAAAATTACGACAGACGTAACACGATAAGCGGCAAGAGAGAGAACAAGATGGCGCTTCAGCGCGAGTACGGTCTGCCCGAGAGAGCGGACGTGCCTATGCTTGCAATTATTTCAAGACTTGCAACGCACAAGGGACTTGATCTTGTCGAGCAGATAGCGTACGACGTTGTAAGAAATAACGACGTTCAGTTCGTCATTCTCGGAAAGGGAGAGGCGAGATACGAAAACTTCTTCAGAGGACTTGAGGCAGCTTATCCCGACAAGGTAAGAGCGCTTCTGACCTATGACAGAGATCTTTCCAAGAAGATTTACGCCTCGTGCGACATCTTCGTAATGCCGTCCAAGAGCGAGCCCTGCGGACTCTCGCAGATGATCGCGTCGAGATACGGCGCTATGCCCGTAGTCAGAGAGACGGGAGGTCTTTACGACTCGATAAAGGGCTATTGGGTAGACGGAGGAGAGGTAAAGGGCAACGGATTTACCTTTGCTAACTACTCCTCGTATGAGCTTGCAGACCGCATCAATGCCGCTCTTGAGCTTTACAGAGACACAGCGGCATATAAGAAATTCGTTTCCAAGATCACGGGAACAGATTTCTCTTGGGCGATCTCTGCAGAGAAGTACATGGATATGTATAACTCTATCTAAAAAGAACAAAGGCAATTATAACGAGGCTGCCGCGATTGGTTTCGCGGCAGCCCCAAAGGGTTTTTAGGTAAAGGACAGTCAAAAAGAAATTTTTGCTTGTCCTGTGCTTAAAAGCGCATACACATACATACACAAACTCACATAAAGAAAGGTACCACGCAAATGAACTATCAAAACATCAATCCGACCGAAGTAAAGGAAAATATAGAAGTAAAGCTCTCGAGATATTTCGGTTGCACCGCGGCAGAGGCATCTGAGGATCAGATGTACAAGGCGGTTTCTATGACTATCAGAGATATTCTCACAGAAAAGCGCGGAGAATTCAAAAAGAACGTAAACAAGCAGGGCGCAAAGCGCGTTTATTATATGTGCATGGAGTTTCTTCTCGGACGCTCTCTTAAGACCAACGTATGCAATCTCGGATTGCAGAACGAATATACAGAGGCTCTCTCTGCACTGGGATTTGACCTCAACAAGCTCTATGAATGTGAGCCCGACGCGGGACTCGGAAACGGCGGCCTCGGACGTCTTGCAGCTTGCTTTATGGACTCGCTCTCCTCGCTCGATTACCCCGCAACGGGATTCTCGCTCTGCTACGAGTACGGTCTCTTCAAGCAGATGATCGTCGACGGAATGCAGGTCGAGCTTCCTGACGTATGGCTTCCCGGAGGCGAGGTATGGCTCGTTCCGAGAACAGACCGCGCGTTTATCGTGCGCTTTGGCGGACACGTAAGAGAGCAGTGGGAGAACAACCACATGACCGTTATATACGAGGACGCAGAGGAGATAGAGGCTGTTCCTTACGATATGATGATATCGGGGGCGGACAGCAAGGCGGTAAGCCAGCTCCGTCTCTGGAAGGCGAGAAATATTCAGAACTTCAATATGGGTCTTTTCTCGCAGGGACAGTATCAGAAGGCACTTGAGGACAGCAACAACGCTGAAACTCTGACAAAGGTTCTATATCCCTCCGACAATCACACCGAGGGTAAGCTCCTCCGTCTCTCCCAGCAGTACTTCCTCGTATCCGCTTCTATTCAGAGCATAATCCGTGACCATATGGCAGTTTACGGAACACTTGAAAATCTTGAAGAAAAGGTCTCGATACACATAAACGATACACACCCCGCGCTCTGTATTCCCGAGCTTATGAGAATACTTGTTGACGAGTATTTCTATTCGTGGGAGACCGCGTGGGATAAGGTGGTTAAGATCTGCTCGTACACCAACCACACCGTAATGCCCGAGGCGCTTGAGACCTGGAACGAGGATCTCTTTAAGCTCAAGCTTCCGAGAATACACACTATCGTTAAGGAGATCAACGAGAGATTCTGCCGCGAGGCATGGGCTGCGTTCCCGGGTAACTGGCAGAGAATAAGCAAGATGAGCGTAGTCGGATACGGCTCGGTCAGAATGGCTAACCTTTCGGTTATAGGCTCTCACTCGGTCAACGGCGTTTCGAAGCTTCATTCCGGTATTCTTACAGAAACGATATTCAAGGATTTCTACAAGATGTATCCCGAGAGATTTGAGAACGTGACCAACGGTATAGCACACCGCCGCTGGCTCTGTTACTCGAACCCTGCGCTCGCATCATTGCTTGACGAGTGCATCGGCACGGGCTACAGACACGATCCCGTTCAGCTCGGCGAGTTTGCAAAGTTTGCCAACGATAGCGCAGTGCTTGAAAGAGTACGCACGATAAAGCACGATAACAAGATCGCTTTTGCTAATCATCTCTACGAGAAAACAGGCAAAAAGTTAGATACTCACGCGGTATTTGACGTTCAGATAAAGAGACTCCACGAGTACAAGAGACAGCTTCTCAACGTGCTCAACATCATCGGGCTTTACCTTGATCTGAAAGAGAACCCCAATCTCGATATACGTCCCCAGACCTTCATCTTCGGAGCGAAGGCGGCACCCGGATACCAGATGGCAAAGAGAATAATCCAGCTCATCTGCATGATCTCCAAGGACATAGATATGAATCCGAAGATCAAGGAAAAGCTCAACGTTGTATTCCTTGAAAACTACGACGTAAGTACTGCGGAGATCCTTATTCCTTCCGCAGATATATCCGAGCAGATCTCGCTTGCAGGTAAGGAAGCGAGCGGAACGGGATGCATGAAGCTTATGATCAACGGAGCTATCACCATCGGTACTCTTGACGGAGCGAACGTTGAGATGCTTGACGCTGTTGGAAGAGAGAATATGTACATCTTCGGTCTTAAGGCTGACGAGGTAGAGCAAATGTGGCTCCGAGGATACCGTGCCGCCGAGTTCTACTCAAACAATGAGAGACTCAAGAGGATCGTTAACTTCCTGGCTATAGGATTTGCTGGCGAGTCCTTTGCCGATATCGCTACTTATCTGCTCACCGGTCACGGTGTGGCAGACCCCTATATGTGCTTAGCAGACTTCGAGTCCTACCGTCTTGCACGCGAGGATATGCTTGCCGCATACGCTGACAGAGAGAGATGGACACGCATGTCGCTCTTGAACACGAGTGCGTCGGGCTTCTTTGCGGCAGACCGTTCTATCAAGGAATACGCAGAAAAATTCTGGGATCTCAAGCCCGTACATTAAGACAATACACCTGTGGGGACGGGAGACCGTCCCCGCGATATAATCACAGAGGAAAAAAGATGCTCCCGAAACTGTACAAGCTCATAGACGAGTGCTGTGAGGTCAAATTCAATAAATACGTATGCGGCAAGGACGAAAGTCAGCTTGGCGCTTTTCGTTGCGGAGAAAATGTTGAGCTTCGCCTGACGGTCTCGCGCAGACTCGGGGCGATGGGCGCGGTGTTGAGGATCGCACCCGACGGAAAAGCCGACAGAGATATTCCGCTTGAAAAGACAGGCGGCGATGAGATATATGATATTTACTCTCTGATACTTGAAACAGAGGAGCTGTGCGGAGAAGAGGGATGCGGACTTTTCTACTACGAATTTCTTTTCCTGCGCGGATTCGAGACCTTGTTCACCTCGACCTTCAACAACAAGGATTTCACACTTGAGGAGCACTCGGGCGGTCGCTTCCATTTGCTTGTACATAAAAGAGATTTCACTACCCCAAAAAGCTTTGGTAGGGGAGTTATGTACCACGTTTTCGTCGATAGATTTTACCGCGGAGAGAGCGAAGAGGCGAGAAATATTCCCGTGCGGTATGACGCACGTCTTTGTGCCGATTGGGATAACGGAGTCCCCGATTTTCCCGAATATCCCGGTGCACCTATTAAAAACAATACCTTTTTCGGCGGTAACCTCTGGGGAGTTGCTGAAAAGCTGGAATATCTCAAATCTCTTGGGGTCACAGTTATTTATTTAAGTCCCGTATTTGAGGCTTATTCAAACCACAAATACGACACGGGCGATTATACCAAAATTGATGAAATGTTCGGCGGAGAAGCGGCTTTCGATAACCTGATCGAGAAAGCTAAAGATATGGGAATGGGTATCATTCTCGACGGCGTTTTCAATCATACGGGAGACGACAGCATATATTTCAACCGATACAGGAGATACGGCGACGGCGGTGCGTACAACGATCCGACCTCAAAATACGCGGAATGGTATAGGTTCCGCTCGTACCCCGATGATTATGAGTCCTGGTGGGGAATAGAGATACTGCCAAAGCTCAATCACGAAAAAGAGTCCTGTCTGAACTATTTTACAGGTGAGGGCGGAGTGATAGAACGCTATACACGCAAAGGGATAGCGGGATGGCGGCTTGACGTTGCGGACGAGCTGTCGAACGAGTTTTTGTGCTCGCTTCGTGAGCGCGCTAAGAAGGAGAGCGGAGACTCTGCCGTTATTATTGGAGAGGTGTGGGAGAATGCGGCGGAGAAGGTCGCGTACGGGCAGAGAAGGAGATATTTTCTCGGAGATCAGCTCGACAGCGTGATGAACTATCCCTTGAAAAATGCCATCGTATCGTTCTGTCTTTTCGGAGATGCCGAGATACTTTACGACATCTTGACCGAGATATATTCGTCCTATCCGAGATGCGTTTCGGACAGTCTTATGAATCTGCTTGGCACGCATGATACGGAGAGAATAATCACGGTGCTCGGTCGCGAGGACGACAGATGCGGAGAGCCGAACAACGTGCTCGCTTTTGCACGTCTGTCCGAGAGCGAGAGGGAAAAGGGCATAAAAATGCTTAAGATAGCGGCGGCTCTGCAGTTTACCGCATACGGAATACCGTCGGTGTATTACGGCGATGAGGTAGGGCTTGAGGGATACGGAGATCCCTTCTGCCGTATGCCTTTTCCGTGGAACGATATAGACGGTACGTACCGTGAGGAGATACTTGATTTTTATAGAATGCTTGGCAAGATGAGGCTTGATGAGGAAGCGCTTGACGGCGGTGATTTCTACGTTTTGAGCCACACAGACAGTGCTATGGCATTCGTCAGAGAGAAAAATGACAGCAAGCTTACCGTTATTGTAAACAGAGGGGATGAATTCACTCTGGAGCTTGACGGAGAGAGCAAATACAGAAGCCTTGAGAGCGGAGAGGTATTCACCTCGTCCGTGCATGTCTTAAGTGACAGCGTGCTGATACTCAAGGAGCTTCATTGACGGAGATTTAAGATGAAATACGTTAATTCACTGAAATATATGAATAGCTTTGAGCTGGCGGGCGACCTTTCGCTCATCTCACATAAGCGTATGCGCGCGCTCTGCGCTGATCTCGGGCGGATAAACGTTGGCAACACCGGGATCTTTCTCCCCTCGGGGCAGGCGGCTCACGCGACGGCGGTCATGCTTGAATCTGTGATAAAAAGCGCAGGGTATAAGGTAGGTCGTATCACGTCTGTCTGCGGTTTTGACTCGAGAGCGGTCGTTTGCCTTGATGGAGAAATGGCATCTATCGACGAGTATAATAAGTCGGTAGCCGAGCTCAAAAATGTTATTCTCAAATATCCCGACGAAAAGATCTACCGCGAGGAAGCATCCTTCATTTTGGCACTTCTTCTGTGCAAAATGCGCGGATGCGAATTCCTTATATTTGAAGGGGTTTCGGGCATTGGATACAGCTTTGACGCAATATGCGCTCCGTACGATCTCGTGCTTGTTCCGTCTGTGCACGAGACAGATAGAGAGACTGCATCCGTATGCTGCGAAGCGATAAGGCGCGGAGTCCGCGAGGTAGTGAGCGGCAATCAGAAAAAGAAAATATATGATGACATCTCCTCCGCTTGCGTTACGGGCGGTGTAAGACTCACATTTACGTCAAAACAGAGCTTCAGAGTCGAATCTGTGTCGAGCAGAGGACTTACCTTTGCGTATTCCGACAGATCCGGGTATGCGCTGAAAAGCCCCTCGCTTGTTCAAAGGGAATGCGCAATGCTCGTCATCGAGACCGCACTTGCAGTGCGCCGTGACGGAGTTAAAGTTCCGTGGACGAGTATACACTGCGGACTTTCGCAGGCGCAGGGCACCGGATGCTTTGAAACTGTATCCGTATCCCCTATAGTGGTTATGGATTCGGCAAAAAATGCGGAAGAGAGCACTATGCTCACTTTGGCACTTGACGAGGTGTTCGGAAGAGAAAAGCTCTCTTCATTTTATATTTGTCTGCCGGCGGAGGCACACGGTGTACTTGATTCGTTTGATATAAAAGAGATCGCCGGTTTGATCGTTCTCGGTGATATCGAAGCTGTACGGAAAACCGAGAAGGAATTTTCCATACGAACATGCGACAGTGTCGGTGAATGCGCAATGGAAATGCTCTCTTTGATAAGAGAGGGCAAAAACGTTATTTGCCTGGGATCTGTCGAGTTCGCAAACGATATGAAAACCACCCTTGCGAAGTTTATGATCGTCTGATAAGAAAAAAGGGGGGTATTATCACCCTTTTTTCGCATATTTGGGCTTTTGCCTGCAAATAATGATATAAAAGGAAAAAGAGGAAGGTTGGGAAAATATATGTTAAAACCACAGATAATCAGATGCAGCGGCAGAGAGATACTCGACTCTCGCGGAAATCCGACAGTTGAAGCAAGCGTGGTGCTATCCGACGGGTCGATCGGAGTCGCGAGCGTTCCTTCGGGGGCATCCACCGGAATTTATGAGGCGGTCGAAAAGCGAGACGGTGACAAGAAACGCTATATGGGAAAAGGAGTTCTCGAAGCCGTCGGCGGAATATGCAGACACATTTCTCCCGAGATAGTCGGATGTTATGCCGCAGATCAATCGGTAGTTGACAAGCTCATGTGCGATCTTGACGGAACAGAAAACAAGTCAAAGCTCGGAGCAAACGCGATACTCGCGGTCTCGCTTGCAAACGCGAGAGCTTGTGCCTCATCGTATCAGATACCGCTTTTCAGATGGATAGGAGGCTCAAGATCGGTGCGTCTGCCTATCCCAATGATGAATATTCTCAACGGCGGCGCGCACGCGTCGAATAACGTTGAGATACAGGAGTTTATGATAGTTCCCGTGGGCGCGGGCTCGTTTGCCGACGCTTTGCGTATGGGAAGTGAGATCTATCATACCTTGGGCGGTCTTTTAAAGGGACGCGGATTGAGTGTCGGTGTCGGAGACGAGGGCGGGTTTGCTCCGAATCTCGAGTCGGACACGGTGGCTATCGAGCTGATATGCGAAGCGATAGAGAAGAGCGGATACAGCACGGATGACGTGAAGATCGCGCTTGACGTGGCATCAAGCGAGTGGTATAGCGAGGACAGCGGACTTTACGAAATGCCAAAAAGGCAGTTAAAGCAGAGCAGAGACGACCTTATGGACTACTATACCGACCTTGTGCGCAAATATCCCATAATTTCCATCGAGGATCCGCTTGATCAGCGCGACTTCGACGGTTGGGCGGAGCTTACCGAGCGGATAGGCGACCGCGTTATGCTTGTAGGTGACGATCTCTTTGTGACAAATCCGCAGAGATTGAAAAAGGGAATAGAGATGGGCGCGGCAAATGCGATACTCGTAAAGCCCAATCAGATCGGCACGCTCAGCGAGGTTATAGAGGTGACGGACATTGCCTCAAGCGCGGGATACACCTATATCCTGTCTCACCGCTCCGGAGAGACTGAGGACACGACGATAGCAGACATCGCAGTCGGTACGGGCGCGGCATTCATTAAGGCGGGAGCACCTTGCAGAAGCGACAGAGTCGCAAAGTATAACAGACTTTTGCGCATCGAGGCATCACTCGGAAACAGCGCGAGATACGGACTTTCAAACGAAAATATAGATCCATCATCAAATACGCATTGCGGAGAGCAATGTCTGTAAAAACACTTGTGCGGCGGACGAAGGTCCGCCGCAGTGCTTTTGGCAGTAAATTTAATAAATATGTCATCATTTATGCTCGAAAAATGCTTGACAACTTGGAAATATAATGGTATAATAAACGTGTATTGGATTTTGTATGCTCAGTGAAATTAGTTTTATGAGGCATATTTCGAAGAAAGGAACTAAACGAAATGAAGAAGGCCTTTAGATTTTTGCTGATCTTGCTCGCACTGATACTTGCGCTTTCGGCTTTTGTCGGATGTAACGACTATGAGCTCGAAATGCCCGAGGAGGAAGAGGAAGATGTGGACGGTGACGGCGGTTTAGATTATTTCCCCGACGTAGAGAAAAACAACTATGACCAGGATTTCAATTTCTACTTTGCTCCCTCAACCAACGTGGATCAGTTCTATATGGACGACGATACTAACGACGGAAGCCCTATGGATGAGGCTGTTTATGACCGTCAAGAAAGAGTACAGAACTATCTTGGCATAGAGGTTGTTAAAGTCACCTATCCCGATGCAGGATTTAACGACTATAATACATACGTACAAAATGCCCGACAGAGCATGGACGGAACGATAGATGCGCTCATTACCCACGTACACGGAGGAGTCGCACCTCTCATTACGGAGGGAGTTCTTAAGGACCTTAGCGAATTAGAAGGTGTGGATCTTGAGTCTGAATATTGGAATCTTAAGTTCATGGATACCATTGAGCTTAACGGTAATTATTTTCTCGGTCTTAACGATAGTAACCTTCTGTATACGTATGTTGTAGCTTTTAATAAGGATATGCTCGCCCTTTACGAGTCATCGATGGAGAAGTCGGTATACGATCTTGTAAAGGACAAGGAATGGACACTCGATCAGATGATCTCCATTGCAAGCCTCGTATACACAGATAAGACCGGTGACGGTAAAACTACCGACGATACCTACGGTATTACGGGATGTGCATGGGTTCCTTTCTGCGGATTTTTGACCTCGAGTGATATTCCTATGCTTGCTCAGGAACAGAGCGGTGCGTATGTCGTTGCGATCAACCAGGCACAGTACTTTGAGAAAGCAGATGACCTTGTAACAACGATCAGAGCGCTTGACAATTCTAACTGTGCGTATTTCGATCACGATTTCAGTAAGATCTCCGTACCGCTTACCAGCGGACGTGCACTTATGCAGGTCCAGGGTACGACCTCACTTCCGGGAATGCTTGACTACAACGTAGAATTCGGAGTTCTTCCTTATCCTATGTACGACCTCAACCAGCAGTCCGTAGGTTACAAGTCGCTCCAGTGGGGTGGATATTACGGTGTTCTTTCCTATCTCAAGAATCCTACTATGGTAGGCGAGACGATTGAGCTTCTTGCATTCTATTCAGAGAACGTTAAGATAACCTTCTACGAGAAGCTTCTCGGTAAGCAGGTTGCGGATATGCCCGATGACGCCGCAATGCTTGATATTATTTGGGACAGCGTTGCTACCGACGTAGGACAGACATTTATTACCGCGTGCGGACTTGATGACAGAGGTGTTTGTTACACTGTACCCGCGCTTATTTGGGGACAAGATGCAAACAAGAACCTTGCATCTTATATCCAAGGTAAAGAAAAAGCTATAAATCAGAACTTTGATAATTTCCTGAAGGGAATTAAGTAATTAAACTCAATAAATAAGGGAGCCCTCCTTTAAGGAGGGCTCCCGCAGCGTGTCGAGAAAGTCTCGACACGCTGGCAGAGGTCGAAAAAGGTAGGTAGATTTTTCGTTTTTGCATTCGTAGGCGTACGGGGGTACGCCAGAGTGCAAAAACGGAAAAAGCAAGAAAGCACAAGGCATTCTCGATGA
>JBGUSX010000069.1:0-2004 GCA_045132775.1 Eubacteriales bacterium | reverse complement strand
GCCATTAAGTTGTGCGCCACTGTCGTACCGTGGATTTTGTCTTGTGGCATAAGGTTTCTTGTGCAACGAAACAAAGTAATCAGAGGACGTGAAGCCCTTGAAAAAGCGACCTCCTCATCCACCGCTTACGCGGTCCCCCTTCCCCGCTGGGGAAGGCTTAACAGACCGCCAAATCAAAATTTGAAAACGTAATTGGAGAATTTAATGAAGAAAAAAACGGTATACATAATACTTTTTTGCCTGATTTTGTGCTTTATTTGGGGCAATTCGATACTCAGCCGCGAGGTGTCGGGGGCGATAAGTCATTTTATCGCCGACATTTTCGGCGGCGAGCAGGGCGCGACCGACGAGGGTCATCATTTTGTCCGCAAGCTTGCACATTTCACCGAATTTGCGGCTCTCGGTGCGGTTTATTGGCTTTTGTCGGGAGAATACACGTCGGACAGGGCGAAGCGTATTTTTTCAGCGGCTTTCGTCGGAGTTTTCGTGCCGATCTGCGACGAGACGTTGCAGATCTTCAGCGGCAGAGGTCCTGCGCTCACTGACGTGTGGATAGACGTTTTCGGTTACAGTACGGGAACCTGTGCGGTAGCTCTTGCAGTATATCTTATCTCCAAAAGGGTGAAAAATCGCGCGAGCGGAATATGACCTTTGTTTGATAAGTGGGTTTGGCAAAATTAATAAAAAAGCGGCGAGAATTTCGTCGTTTTTTTGTTGTGAGGTGTGTAAAAAACTCTTGACAATTTGCCGCAATTGTGGTATCATATTATTGTAATTTTTTGAGGATTTCTGCGACTGACGGAAAAGGGAGGTTTTTCATTTTTGCGAGTACGTAGAGCGGCTCGGAAAAATGGGGGATCTTTGGTGGATTTGCCCACGTGGAACAGAAATTTATATCAGCCGACCGTCTGGGCACACTTATTTGCTATGGGTAAGTGCGCCTTTTTTGTTTTTCTTGTGCGACAAGAAAAGACGAAAGAAAGGGTTTTTACGTTACTTTCCTTCAACAGCGAAGGAAAGTAACCAAAGGAGCGCCGCTTAAGGGAAAGAGGCGCGGCAAAACTCGGCGGTGCGTTTGACAATTTAAGATTTTCGTTTATTGCCGAGTTTCTTGCGATCCTCTCTCCCTTAAGAATCCCTCTCTCGCTGCTGACATAGAGTTTATTTGAAGTGGGCTTGAGTTGCTGACGTGGGGCAATCGGGGCGCGGTTGAGGGTGTGCCGTGATGATCGGTTTATTCCGTGAAATTATTTAAAAATGACAGCATTATAGATTGAATTGCTTTGAAAAAGGAGATAGAAGATGAAAAAAGTTGGTATTTTGATGGGTAGCGCGAGCGACATGCCTATTGTGAAAAAGGGAATCGATATGCTGGATTCGCTTGGAATTCCTTACGAGGTGCACGTTTATTCAGCTCACCGCACACCCGTAGAGGCGGCGGAGTTTACCAAGAATGCGAAGGCGAACGGTTTTGGTGTAATGATCGCGGCGGCAGGAATGGCGGCTCACCTTGCGGGAGCTGTTGCGGCTAACACAACTCTTCCCGTCATCGGTATTCCCTGCAAGTCCTCAAATCTTGACGGACTCGACGCGCTTCTCTCCACCGTTCAGATGCCGACGGGTATTCCCGTGGCTACGGTCGCTATTGACGGTGCGGGCAACGCGGCTCTCCTCGCGGCACAGATACTTGCGCTTTCGGACGAGGAGCTTGACGCAAGGCTTGTTGCAAAGAGAGAGGAAGACGCTAAAAAGGTGCTCGAGAAGGATGCCGAGATCGCCGCGGAGTACAATAAGTAAAACTACGTCGTTATTTTCAAATTTTGATTTGTCGAACTGTTTGGTTTATCTTCACGGCAACAAATTACCTTTTCGGGTTCGCTTTGCGTCCGTAGGGGAGGTGCTTGCTCCTCCCGATCTAAAGCATTTGTTTCTTCTTTAGCCATAAGGGTTTAATAGTCGTTTGTTAGCGGGAGGAGCAAGCGCCTCCCCTACGGTTTTAAAGTG
>JBGUSX010000068.1:0-3859 GCA_045132775.1 Eubacteriales bacterium | reverse complement strand
TTGCAAGAGTTCTGACGGCATCGAATTCAGCGGCAACAAATCTACCGTTTTCTTTTTTGGAAAGAGGCATATTTGCAATATCGTATGGACTTGAATAAGAGTTGTAATTGGAGTAAAAAGTATAGTATTTTACTGCCATACCGCGCGATGAATCGTCTTCTGTTGTTGAGGATTCGCTTGCTGACATAGCGATACCGGTCAGCAGCTTTTCTGTACTGTTATCCTTTATCCATTCAATAAGGACGAAGCAATGATCACTTGCTTTGTTGAAGAAGCTCTCGATTTTTCTGCCCGCAACCTTGGCTTTGGGAATAATCGGCTGCATCATCAATTGAACAAGAACGGATTTGCCTCCTCCGTTTGCCAAATTGATCAGAACATTGAGGGCGTCATCCTTTTCTTTGCTCGCAAAATCGTACAACTCGTCTGCAATCAAGCGCTTGCCATCGTTATAATTGAAATTAACGATTCTGACTTTACTGATTTGCGGCATTGCTTTCTTCCTCCTTGATCCAATTTTGAATTTCTATAATGCGGTCTTTTCTCAAAAAATACGGCATCAGATCCTTCATCTTTCGGGTAGGGCGAATCAGATCATCGTCGCCAACATCAAACAGCTCATCTGTCTTGTACTTATTCAGAATACGATTGACGATACCATACTTGTTATCGAACTTTTGAGAGGAAAGCTCCCCATCAAGCTTACTGAGCCACGCCGATGCGAGCTGACGGAAATTGTCACTGTAATCCTGTTCCTTATCATCTCCTTCAAGAGATGTCTTTTCAACGCTCTTACAATGCTCCGTGAATAGAGCCACAAAATCTTCTTTTGAGATGAACTCTCTGCAAAGAGGATCACTGCCTTCGCCATTAAAGAAAAGGTAGATCAAATATATGGAGAGGTAGTTCATCAAATACAAATCTCGGGTTCTTACTGTATTATCCGCTTTGATATCGCGACGATAATCTACATTGTTCTTCAAGAAAAGATCGTTATCCTGCGTGGGAATCATATACAAGCGGTCACCTGCACGAAACAAATCAATTCCCATTACCGCTTTGAATTCTTCTAATTCCTCTTGAATTTCCACGTCGTCAGCATAAGACCATATTATATGATCTTCACGACGGTCAATCCAACCGTTTTTCATCAATGCGTGAAACACTTCTACTGTTTTACGGTTCATCGCACTACCTCCACTTCAAAATCTGTCATATCAATTTTTCGCTCATATCCATCTTGTTCGGCAGAAAAACTGAAATTGCTATTTATTTTTGTAAATCTGATTTGCTTGATTTGCAGATACTCATCGGGAATCTCTTCAAGACACCAAGCAAGCTCAAACTCTCCGTTTGGAATAACGGTAAAACGCTCGCCATTCTTCCACTCCTCAATATTAAGTTCCTGCATAGCAAACAAGGATAGCATAACACTCGGCAAAGCATTTTCGATGCTATATTCTTTCAGCTCCGATACGCGCAAGGAATCTATGAAATCGCTGATTTTGAAATGATCTTTATGTTCCATAAAGCGAAACAGATCGCAACTGATATTCCGAAATCTTGCATTCCTTATTTCAATTTGCTTTTCGTAATCGGTTTCTTCACCCGCAATATCAAGCCCTTCCTCAGCTTCATTTTCACTAATTTTGCCTTGCGGAGCATAGAAGTTCTCAACGCTGAACTTCTTATCAAATTCCGGTTTTGTAAGCATAAACAAAAAGAATTTTGCCGCATCTCCAAGAGAGGTGTCCATCTTACGCAAAGGCGAAAGAATATCTCTTTCAAAGTTTAATCGTTCAAAACGGTTTACAACAAAGTTATCTCGAATCAATGCTTGATAGGATTCCGACAGAGACGCCTTTTTGTTGATCAAGGTGCGCTGCTCATCGATCGTGAGAGAAATGTTCTCAATAATCTCCTTAAGCGCACTTCTATGCTTCTGTGTATCCTCGGTTCCAACACCGTTTTGAAGTGCTTCTTCGAGATTTTTTGCACGTTCCTTGGCAGCCGCTTGTATTTCGGTAAGCTCTTTGTACTCATCTTCAAGTAGAGAACGAATACGACCAACCACTGTTTCATATTGATCGACAGTGATTTTTGAAATATCCTCTCGGCAGCGAAGCAAAAAGTCATCCATACTGACCTTCATATTACGAATGCGGCTTACAAGTTCGCGGCTTGCATCGAGCGCATCTTCGTAATTATCGCGCCGCATATATTCCTTCATTCTAAAACGAGTTACGGAATAATCGAGCTCGGATTCAATCTCTTTCGACCTAAACAGAAAATCAAATGCGTCATCTGTCAAATGATAGCTTCCTTTTTCTTCGTTTATCAGACGAATAGACATTGGCTCAAAGCTTTCGCTTGCGCTATAAAATGTTGTGAACTCAGCCATTACACCACCGTTTTGTAAAACGTCAACAATAATGTAACGGGCAAGGATTTTAGGATTCGTGTTATAATTCGCAGGCAACACAACCGAAAAGTCCTCTAAAAACCGTTCCACGTCTGCAATCGTGCAGGTCTGTTCGGTTCCCAGCGTGCGATCCTTTATGAACACAAGCACTGCAACAATCATATTGTCGAGAATTCTTTTGTCCGGGATCATTTCACGAATATGATCGGGATATTTGTAATCCAACAAGCATCGCACGATATTTATAAATTTCATTCGCTTTTCAAAGCCTGCAAGCAGTTCTGAAAGCTCTGAACGTAAAGCCATATATTTACCTCATATTCTCCTTCAAGAACGCATAGGTTATGATCTCTTGAGGAATTCGTTTGTTGTTTTGAATGCTTTGCTCAAATAGGGTTCTTAAATTTTGATCGACCAAGCCAAAGATCTGCGAGTAATCTTCAATACAATTTCGTTCATCATCGCTATCGGGAATGTTTTTTGTTTGTGCCAAGCGCAGCATTTCCTCATAAGCACGAACGAATAGTTTGATATTGATGTTGGGATTCGCACGAACAGCACTCAAATAAATATTCAATCCTGCGCGATCAATATCTCCCCAATAGAGATATTTTACCTCTGAACCGATAAACTCTGTGTATGAAGTCAACGCATCCATTCCGCTAACCTTATTGCCACAACCGTAAACAACCCCATCAATATGGATATCAAAGATGTTCGTTGCATTGTTTTCAAACATCATACGTCGAATGTTAAACCAAATATCCTTGTTTTCACAGATCAAAAGCGTCATTTGCGCTTTTCTATCGGGAATATAGTCATTGAAGCAATATTCGGGGGTGTCATAAAAAGCAAGCGAGTCTGCTGTGATCCCGATACGTTCGAGCAAAGCACAAAATGTTTTATCGTCAAGTGTTTTTTCTTCATCAAATATTTCAAACGAACGTTCCTTGCGAGAAATTGAAATCTCATTTTCGCTTCGATAAAACAAATAACGATCAAGCTTTTGAAGTTGCAAACGATATTTCTTATATTCTTCCGGTTTTGACTGCAAATAGCCATTACTTTGAAGCAGGGGATGGAGCGCACTTATCTCTTTCAATTCAGCTTCATAGGTATCTTGCGGAAATGATACCTTATATTTCAAATAAATTGGATACAACCGATTTCCGTTCGTTTTTGAACTTTTTATCGGGGATAAGATTTGCTGTTCAGAAAGAACCGATATTATTCCGAATAGTTCCTCGTCCGAAGATACTGCAAAAAGAGTCTCCAAATCAGTCTTGGAAATCGTCTTTTTGGCGTATTTTTTTAATTTTTCTATATGTTTCATCATTCTTATTCCGCCGCTTGTCCACTCTTGATCCATTCGTCAACTTCGCTGACCTTGAATTTCCAATTACGTCCGACCTTATGTGCGGGCATATTCTTCGTTGC
>JBGUSX010000067.1:0-2541 GCA_045132775.1 Eubacteriales bacterium | reverse complement strand
GGACCACGAAGTGGTGGATGAGGAGGTCGCCCTTTTGTGGTTTT
Source organism: Eubacteriales bacterium (assembly GCA_045132775.1). Classification (GTDB taxonomy): domain Bacteria; phylum Bacillota; class Clostridia; order Oscillospirales; family CAG-272; genus SVTX01. The sequence goes on along the minus strand of JBGUSX010000067.1, from coordinate 2,497 downwards.
CACGTCTTTTGTGAGCCTTGTTTCGTTGCGGAAGAATCCTTGTGCTACAAGGCAAAATCCACACAACTCCCGTGAAATACACCCTAATGGCGACCTCCTCATCCACCACTTCGTGGTCCCCCTTCTCCGCTGGAGAAGGCTATTCGATAAATCAAAATTTGAAGCTTGTTATGTAAAAAAGAGGGCTTTTCGCCCTCTTTTATTGTGTTTCATATTATTTTCTGCCTACGATAGTGATGTTGACGGGTTCGATGCCTGCGACCTCATAGACAGATGCGTTGATCTGCGCTAGCTGTGCGGGTGTAAGTGTTTCCGAGCACTTGACTACGATGCTTGCGGTCTCTCCGTTGATAACTGCCACGCATTTTTCAAAGCCCTTTGATATAAGCAGTGACTCGATGTCTGCCTCCTGCTCCATCTCAAGCGAGATCTTGGTGATCTCTGCGACTGCCTCTGCCTTGACCTGCTCGGTTGCGTTTGCATTCTCGACAACTGCGTTGAGTACCTCGAGTGCCTCGTCTCTTGCTCTCTGTCTGCTGACCTGTGCGGTCGTGAAGTAGCTGTCGTCGTCGGTATTGCTGACATCGGTGTTGCCGCCCGAGGTGGGGTTCTTTGAGTTGTCAAGCTCACCGCTCATTCCCGTATTGCCCGTGTAGTCGTATCCGTCGTCGCCGTTATCCGAGAAAAACAGCCAGTTGAGCCACACCGCCGCTCCTATCAGCACTACCGCGCACGCGATTATCAGGTTTCTTTTGCCTGCCTTCATGAAAAAGTCTTTTACCGATTTCATTTTGTCCTTGAATGCCATTGTTATCTCCTCCGTGGAATGTATTTTTGTTTACGATATAATATATTTTGTTTTCGTGCCGTTTAGACCAATCGGACGTGCAAATAATAATCTTTATTCAAATTTTGATTTGTCGAATAGCCTTCTCCAGCGGAGAAGGGGGACCACGAAGTGGTGGATGAGGAGGTCGCCATTAGGATGTATTTCACGGGAGTCTTGTGGATTTTGTCTTGTTGCATAAGGATTCTTTTGCATCGAAACAGTGACCTTTAAAGACGTGAAGCCATTGATAGAATGCCCTCCTCATCCACCGCTTACGCGGTCCCCCTTCCCCGCTGGGGAAGGCTTAACAGACCGTTAAATTGCAATTTATTGGCGGTCTACAACCTTGTTCATCCCGCTTCGCTGACGTAGATCCGCGTCATCGGGAGTCCGTAGGCGGCGGAGAGGAGCGCTAATATCTCATTTCTCTTTGTCAGGTCGCCCCCTGTGTCACAGACGATCCCTATTCCAGAAAGCTTTGGCAAGCTTTCGCCAAGATAGAGCGCGTGCGCGTTCGATCCGCTTCCTATTATTACGTACTCGTTCTTTTCATTGCCCGTGGCACCTCCCGACTGGCTATTCTGCGCGTAGAGACTCCCCCCCACCTCGCTGAAAAACACCACCGCGCTCACGTTCTTAACTCCCGAGACGGATGAGCAGGTCTTTTCTATCTCCTCTTCAAGTATTGCCTTATACTCGAAAAAGCCGACGAGCTCCTCGTGTTTTTCTTCCTCGCCGCTCTCTTTTGCTTTTTCGCCGTCACCGAGCGCGAGGCTACCGACCAAGAACAGCACCGCACCTACGCACAGTGCGATAATGAGAAATTTGAGGCTTCCGTTTTTCTTCATGTGCGCGACGGTGCCGACGATATCGCGCGTATCATTGTTCTGTGTCATTCTGTCTCCTTTTATCCGATCTATCCGATCGCGGTTATTATTTCGCAGGAAAGTATATTTGACAGCACTCGCTCGATCTCGCCCGTGTCCTTCCATATCGCAGAGCCGTAGAGCGTGATGAGAACTCGCTTAAGCTCTCTTTTACCGTTGTTCTCCGAGATCGAGACCTCCACCTTACATTCCGAATAATCTATGTCAAATCTGTCGTGGAGTATCTGCTTTATGCCGTTTTTGAGGTTTTCGATCTCGGCGGCGGAATAGCTTGAGTCGAGGATATCCTTATATTTATCTTCATTCGTCTCGGGTGTTTCGATTATCGAGCCGATATCAAGCTCTTTTACTGTTGTTATTATGTTTTTTATGGGATAGATACACACAAACACCACGCAGATGCCGTAAACAAGCTTAATATTTCGGGATATTCCACCACTCTCTCCCTCGGGAGCAAGCATTGAAACGAGGGTTCCTATTGCGGTTATGCATATCACACTCATTACGTAGAGCTTAATTTTTCTCACTTCTCTTTCTTTTTGCTTGATTTGTGGGATTTTTCACCACTTTTATTTAATTATGTAACTGTTTATCCGCACATAAATTTTGATTTGTCGGTCTGTTAAGCCTTCCCCAGCGGGGAAGGGGGACCGCGTAAGCGGTGGATGAGGAGGTCGCCATTAGGATGTATTTCACGGGAGTTGTGTGGATTTTGCCTTGTAGCACAAGGATTCTTCCGCAACGAAACAAGGCTCACAAAAGACGTGAAAACCACAAAAGG
>JBGUSX010000066.1:0-38061 GCA_045132775.1 Eubacteriales bacterium | reverse complement strand
GCTTATCAGACCGCTAAATTGCAATTTATCACACAAAAACACCTCAAGGCGAACCTTGAGGCGTTTTTTCGAGTTTTATTCCTCTGTTATCATTCCCGACGTAAATTTCGGTCCGAGTGCGCGATAAAATCCGTTTCCGGTCTCATCGGTCTCGTGAATTACAAGGATGGAGTTTGTTCTGTAGTGGAACGCTATCATATAAAGGTTGCAGGAGGTCAATATCGACACGTAATGTCTCTGTCCGCCCTCCGAATACGAGAGCATATAGTCCTTTGCGTGTATCTTCGTGCTGTCCTTTATACTGCGATATCCGATCTCCTTTCCTATCTTAAGATCGTTGATCGCACCGACCTCAAAACCGGTTATTCTGATGGCGATCTTATTGTTGGGATTGGGATTTTCGCAATATGCCTTCTCGATTATTTCCTGCATCATATATCCGTTATAGAACCTGCCGAATCCGTACTGGTTACTTGCAAATTCGATATAATCGTCAGATTCGGGGAGCTTGCTGACGTAATTGCATATAGGATTGTTCTCGGGATCCCAGGTATCCGTCGCGCCACCGATAGGCGTGAAATAGAGCTCGAATACTTTATCGTTCTCTGTTCCGAGATAGATTATCTGTTCATCGCGCGGGATCTCGTCTCCTCTTCCCGCTCTTATCAGAGCTGCCTGCTCGTTATTCATATCCGTAACGAGTGCTCTGAGCTCCTGGAGTCCCTCCTGGTGCATGTATTTCGCCATGAGCTGATTATAGTTGTAATTTACGCGGAAGAGCTCGTCGTGGTCCGAAATAATTACTCCCGACTGCGAATAGCTGTTTCCGTTACGTCCCATATAGTTGTTCTCGTCGAGGTTTGACGTGCACATAAAGAGCGCCGAGGTATGCTCGCTTCCGTCGGTCGCAAGATAGTGCGATACCGAGAGGGATTTTACGTGCTGCATATTCTGCGTATGCTCGTTTATCGTCCACTCGACGTTGACGCAGTTAAGGTAATCCGATACCTTCTTGCCCTCGCCAACGTAGGAATTATAGCATTCGGTCTTAAGTGCCGCCTTGAAATAATCCTTGAAGTGAATATGCATACGGGATTCGAGCTTATCCTTTGCGGGATTGTACTGCTGTACCGCGTATGAGGGCAGCTGGTTGACCATTGTGACCTCGATACCCATTCTTGCCGCCTCTACAAGCATAAACGAGATACGGACGAAGCCGTGCTCATCGTAGTTTGTTGTGTAGAGCGAACGCATATAGCCGTAATACTTACTTTCGGGCAATACGCACACGGACGCGGTCGCAGAGGTCCTGTATGACGAGAAGGTCACCTTTACGTCTGCCTCGGGATGCTTTAGCTTATACTGTATGCACTGGTACAGAAGAAGTCCCATTCCGCAGTTGGGGTCGTGGAGCGAGTCGCCCGAGACTCTGTAAAACGCTTCTGCGGTGACGGTCTTGCCGTTGATGTTCGCATACGTGGTAGAGCCGAGTCCCTGGAAGTTCTCGGGATTATTTGCCACGGGGAGAGTATCAAAGTACTTGTTTACCGAGTGCTTGTTATTCTCCTTGATATACTTTGCGATCTGGGGCATTATCACCTCGAAGAAGGGTGCGTCCTGATTCGTTGCATCGATGTAGTGATCCTTTCCAAAGGAGTTCGTCTCGCTCGGAAACACCGGGATCTCCTCAGATGCTTCGGTCTCGGTCTCTGCGAGATCCTCGAAGTCATTGTCCGCAATCGGAGTGCTGTTGAGAATTTCATCGGTTGCATTCGAGTCGAATACCGCCTTCGCCTCGGCGAAGGCTAATGCTCCGCCGAGGGTCATTGCGCATACAAGGATGCAACTTACTGTAATTTTAATTATCTTCATATTTCTTCACCTCATTATTGTGCGGAAATGTCAACGTACGAGATCGTTGCACTGCCTGCAAGGATTATCGCTTCGGTCAAGGATGTCTTCTCTTCCTCGGTCTTGTGTCGTATCTCAACAACCGCTTTATTTGTTGCATTGATCTTAGCACCGCTTCCCGTAAGAGTGATATTTTCAAGGGTAAGCTTCTTTCCCGTAGCTGTAAGGTTGATCGCTCCGAGGGGGGCACCTGCAGTGTCGGTAGCCTCGATAGTCGAGTTCTTGATCTCAAAGCTCTGTCCGCCGCTCGCGTGGATTATACCGCCGACAGTCGACGAGTTATTGATTGCCGTAAGATTATTTGCAGTGAGCGTTCCGTCGTTGATATAGATCACTCCGCTACCTGTTCCGACGGTTCCCTTTACTTCAAGTCCGTCTATAGTATAGGTTCCGGTCGTTGCATTGTTATCCCCGTTTCTGTAGCAGATCGCCGCACCTGTTGCTCCTTGGCTGTTTTCGATTACGGTTACGTTGCCTTCGCTGTCAGAACCGATGTTGAGAGTAGTATCATACGCTGCGATCGTTCCGCCGTAATAGTTGGACTTATTACCCGTAAAGGTGACTCCGTTTATATTGACGGTTACGGAACCTGTTGCGCAGATCGCGCCGCCGCCCTTGTTGGATGAATTTCCTGTTGCACTATTCGACGTGAAGCTTCCTCCCGTAACGGTAAGATTGCCTCCCGATGCGTAGATCGCTCCTCCCACGGTCGCGGTGTTGTTCGTAAATGTCGCGACGTTTACCGTACAGCTTCCGCTCTCTGCGTAGATCGCGCCGCCGTTCGTTGCACTGTTGCCGTCAAATACGGTCGAATTCTCGCCGTTCTTCTCGACGATCACGTTGCCGCCCTTGAGGCAGATAACACCGCCGCTTGTTGCAGTGTTTTCGCTATACGTTCCGCCTGCGAGCGTGAGCGTTCCGCCGCTGCAGTAAATAAATCCGCTGACAGACTTATTGTTCGTAACGGTGAGATCTGTAAACTTATTCTCCGCACCGCTATTGACGTAAACAACTCCGTTGCTCTTGGACGTATTGCCTGTGATGCTGACTGTGCTCATCTCGACCTTTGCGCATCCGCCAAACCAGAGTGCCGCGCCCGTGCTACCGGTACTGCCGCTTACAGAACCGCCCGTGATGCTTACTGTCGATCCGTTGTTAGCCGCGATCGCGCCGCCGTAATATCCCGTGGTGTTACCCGTAAAGGTCGTTCCGCTTACGGTGAGAGTCGTCTTGTTTGCGTAGATAGCACCGCCGTGCTGATTGCTCGAGGCAGTTCCGTTGGATACGGAGTTGCCCTCGAACGTGCAATTCGTGACGTTAAGCGTTGAAGAGCTTGCACTGATCGCGCCTCCGCTCGTCGCTCCGCTCGCGCTTGCACTGTTGTTCTTGAAGGTCGCTCCGCTGATATTAACGGTCGCAGAGCCTTCTGCGTGGATAGCGCCGCCGTTTACCGCACTGTTGCCCTCGATTATTATTTCGTCGGTCTCGCTCTGTTCCGTGAGGTTGAGCGTTGCCGCGTTGAGTATAAATACTCCTCCGACTCCGAGACTTCCGTCCTCATTCGCCGTTGCGCCGTTGCCCTTCGCGGTCATCGAGTAGACTGTCAGGGTCGCGCCCGAGTGGAGTGCTACCGCACCGCCTCTGTGAGAGGTGTTGCCAATAAGTGTTACTCCTCTGAAGGTTCCGACTGCGTTCGTATTGACGTACATCGCACCGCCGCCGTGAGTCGTGCTCTTAGCAACGTTCGATATGAATGCTGTATCGGTCACGCTGAAGGTTATTCCGCCTTCTCCGTGTATCGCTCCACCGGTGAGTGTGGCTTCGTTACATACGAAGCTTGCGCCGGAAACGTTGAGCTCGCCCATTGTGAAGATCGCGCCGCCTCTCTCTGCTGCGGTATTGTTGACAAAGTCAACATTGTATATCTCCACGTCGCCCTTTCCCCAGATTGCTGCTCCGAGGTTAGCGTGTCCGCCTGTGATCATACCGCCTGTGAGTGTTACGGTCTCGGCTCCGTCCTTCTCTCCTTCGATCCACTTGCCATCCTCAATATATCCGACTCTTTCGGTCGTCTTACAATCTGTGAGGACGAGCTTTACTCCCTCGCTTACGCTGAGGATCGAGAATGCCTGCTCGTTGTCTTTTGCAGAGAGGATATGCCCGCTAAGGCAGACGGTTACGTCGGTCTTGATGCTTACCGACTTGCCAACTTCAATGTCGTATGCAAGGTAGTAGCTTCCGCCAAGCTGCATAGCCAGCATAAGCTCTTCCTCGTTACCAACGGGATACATGGTAATATTTTCGTGTGCAGGTGAGTGCGTGCAGTTCTCTCCGCATGCAAAATGACTATGTACACCCTCGTCGGTGTATCTGACCGTGATAGATTCAAAAGGCTCTGCCGCATCGCCGACAGACGCTACGCACTTGTAGGTCTCGCCTGCGATCGCATTTTCAAGCTTCGATTTATTTGCTCCTTCTACCGCTACCCATTCTCCGTCTGCGAGGATATACCACTGATACTCGGGTGTTCCCGTAACGATCATCTCATAGCCGTTGGTGGAATGAGGCTCCGAAAGAAGAACAAGTCCGATATTGAGCTTTCCGCCCTTTACGTATACGGGTCTGCCGCCGTCATTGAAGAAGTTATCTGCATACGCGCCTGCATCGGTGACGTTCTCACCGTCACCCCATGCAAATTCGCCGTCCTCGGTCGTTACACCGATCTTGGATGCAGCGTCGAGCTCGCCCGTGATCATTACTCCCTTATTCGAGGGAATATATACGTTATTTGCCGCACCGTTTGCGGTATTGCCGTCGATGACTACCTTGCCGCTTACGTTGAGACCCGTGCTGTCACAGTAGATTCCTCCGCCGTTGACTGCGCTGTTGTTACTGATGTTTACGTCTCCCTCAATATTGAGAGTCGTCCAGCTTAAGTAGATAGCACCGCCCCAGCCGTAGCTGCAGTTCTTTCCGCAGGTGCACTCGATCGCAAGTGCCTTGTTATCGGTTGCGGTCATTGAGTAAACTGTAAGTACAGAGCTTGAGTGAACTGCGATTGCACCGCCCTTGGAGGCAGTATTGCCCGTAAAGGTCACGTCCTTTACGCTTCCGACGGACTGCGTCATATAGATCGCACCGCCGCCGCGAACACACATCTTTGCCGAGTTCTCGGTAAATTCGGTCGAGTATATCTCAAATGACTTGCATCCCGACATATAGATCGCTCCGCCCTCATCACCCGAGGTGTTGCCGGTGAATTCGCTTCCCTTTACCCTGAGCTCTCCGTATCCTACGAAGATCGCACCGCCGTTCGTCGCGCTTTCGTTGCTTGTAAGCTCAACGTTATTAAGCGTTACGGTCGTTGCGGTTCTTCCCGCGATCGCGCCGCCGTTCTTTGCAGAATTGTTCTCAAACTTGCCGCCCGTGATATCAAGCGTTGATCCTACCTTGCCCGAGTGCGATACGTATATCGCACCGCCGTAGCCGTTATCGGCACTGTCGGTCGTATCCGCGTCAATCGCCTTATTGCTGCCGAAATAGCAATCTTCATCGATCACTACGACGGATATCTGATACTTCGTTTCCTTTGTCTCTGTTTCTTCTGTCTCTGCTTCTGCTGCGAATATCTCGTAATACCAAGCGGTAGTGGCGTATATTGCGCCGCCCTGTCCGTCAGTCGCGGTATTATCGGTAAAGCTGCCGCCGTGTACTGTCACGGTTGCGCCGTTTGAATAGATCGCGCCGCCGTTTGCCGCGGTGTTGGACGTATAGCTCACTCCTGTAGAGGTGAAGCTGCCCGTGCTCTTCTTGGTATCATCATCGTTTTTCTCAAGCGCAACGTATACTGCACCACCGCTTGTCGCACTGTTGCCTGAAAGCGTTGCACCCTCGAGCGTTACGCTTCCGCCCGTGACGTAGATCGCACCGCCGCTTGTCGCACTGTTGCCGCTCACCTCACCGCCGTTTGCGGTAATCTCTCCGCCTACGGTGCAGATCGCACCGCCGTTCGTTGCACTGTTGTCCGAAAGCGTTGCTCCATCAAGGGTTACACTACCGCCCGTGACGTAGATCGCACCGCCGCTTGTTGCACTGTTATTTGTCAGTGATACTCCAACAAGCTCGAAGCTTCCGCCCGCTACGTAGATCGCGCCTCCGTTCGTCGCGGTGTTTTTGTCGATAACGGTCTCATCGCCCTTTACGACTACATTTGACGTACCGCTCGCGTAGATAAGTCCGCCCCGGTCTGCGCTGTTTTCACTTGCAGACACGTTATTAAGCGTCATACCCGAGCCTGTTACGTAGATAACACCGTTTGCGTTTGCCTTATTGGCTGTGATCTCCGTATTCTCTATCGAAATGCTTTCGATATTTGTGAAATGAAGTGCCGCACCCGTGCCGCCCGTACTGTTCTTGACGACACAGTCGCTGATAGTTACTCTTCCCTTTACCGCCTGCAAAGCTCCGCCGTAATATCCCGAGCCGTTTGCATCAAGGGTCACACCCGTGAGCGTCAGCTCGCATCCGTTTGCATAGATCGCGCCGCCGCCCGCCTCGGGCCATTTGTTAGTTGCACTGTTTCCGCTGAAAACGGAATCCGCAATATTAAGGGTAGTTGAATCGCCCGCGTAGATCGCGCCGCCGTTTGCGGCTACGTTGCCGATAAATTCAGCTCCGCCGACGGTTACGGTGCATTGTCCGTCGATATAGATCGCACCGCCTGCCTTTGCTCTGTTTTCGTCGCCCTCATTCTCTCCGCCAAATACGATCGCGTCGTCATTTGCGATCTCCTTGAGCTCGAGTGTGGAATTTATAAGGTAGATTACTCCGCCGTATCCGAGGGTCGTCTTTTCTTCCTGTGTCTCAGGATCCACGCTTACGTATTCGTCGGCATAGTTGCCCTTTGCCGTCATTGAGCTGACGGTAAGCTTTGATCCCGAGTGAAGAGCTACCGCTCCGCCCTTATGCGAGTGGTTGCCGAGGAACGAGACCTTTGCAAGCATACCCTCCGATCCGTCGTTGGTGTAGATAGCTCCGCCGCCGCGCTCGGTGCTTCTTGCTTCGTTTTCTTCAAATTCGGTGTCGGTCACTGCGTAGATCGCATTCGTAAGGTAGAGTGCTCCACCCTCGCGTCCTGCCACGTTTTCCGTGAACTTGACACCGTTTACCGTAAGCTGCGACCTGGTTACGACTGCCTCTGTGCTACCCGAAGCGGTCGTGCTCTTTGCCTTGAGGTATATAGCACCGCCGTGATTTGCGGTCGTGTTTGCATCAAATACGATGCCCTTGTTTATCTTTACGTTTGCGCCTTCGCCGTAGATCGCGCCGCCGTGTGAAGCGTTATTTCCATAGAATCCGTTTTCACCGTTGCCCGAATTCAATTCTACGCTTGTGCCTGTTGCATAGATTGCGCCGCCCACGCCTGTTGCATTATTGCCTGTGAAGTTGCTTCCGTTTACCGTAACGGTCACACCCGATGCGTAGATAGCTCCGCCGTTTTGCGCACTGTTGCCGTTATCAAGGCTTCCGAATTCGCATCCGTCAAGCGTTGCGTTCGTGCCTCCGCTAAGATAAAGCACCGCGCCGTTTGATGCCGTATTGCGATATGCCTTTACTCTCTCAAGCTTGAGCGTTACCTGATTTGCGTAGATCGCGCCGTTATATTTGGTGTCGTTGTCCTCAAATACCGTATCGGAGATATTTACGTTGAAGCCTCCGAGAGCGTAGACTGCCGATCCCGTTCCTGCGCGGTTATTCCTGAATACCGAACTGTTACCGATATCAAGACTTCCCTTTATTATATGGATAGCACCGCCGTAGTAGCCCGACTCGTTACCGTCGAAAATCGAGCCCGAAATCGTGACGCTTCCGCCGTTTATATAGATCGCACCGCCGCCTATCTTATAGTTGTGACTGCCATTCTCGTCGGTGTTTTCGTCTACAGAGCCGTTGTCCTTGAATTCCGCTCCGCTTACGCTGACAGTCGAGTTAGTGTCGGAATATACCGCTCCACCTACGTACGCGGTATTGCCCTCAAGCACTATCTCACCGCTCTCACTCTCTGAAAGCTCGAGAGTAGAGTTGATGACGAAGAATACTCCACCAATGCCAAGGCTTCTCGTCTCACTCTGATCTGCCTCGCTGACCTCGACGAACTGCTCTGCGCGGTTGCCGAGTGCATTGAGCGACTTGACGGTAAGCTTGGAGGATGTATGAAGTGCTACCGCACCGCCCTTGCAAGCGTAGTTGCCGATAAGGTCTACGCGGTCAAATTCTCCCGTCGACTCGGTCGAATAAAGAGCTCCGCCGCCGTACGCGCTGTTCTCTACGCCGTTGAGAAGGAAGGTCGTGTTGCTTACACTGTAAACACCGCCTGCGGTATAGATCGCACCGCCTCTGTTGCTTGCTACGTTGTTAACAAGGTTTACGTTATACACGTTCACCTCGCCAACAGAGTAGACTGCACCGCCGTACGTTGCGTATCCGCCCATAACGATACCGCCCTTAAGCGCTACCGCCTCTGCATCTTTCTTTGTTCCCTCGATCCACTTGCCGTCTTCAACGTATCCTACGTGCTCGGTCTCGGTGCAATCGGTGAGGTTGAGGACTGTTCCCGCCTTGACAGTCAGGATCGAGAACTGCTTATCTGTCTTTGCCGCGGATATCTTGTATCCGTTGAGACAAAGATCTACGTTTTGTCTGATCACTACGGAAGCATCTACCTCTACGTCGCAGGTGAGGTAATAGCTTCCGCCTGTGCTTCCCATACCCAGAAGCTCATCTGCACTTGATACGGGATACCAGGTCTTTTGGTCGTGTGTGCCGTGAGTACAGCTCTCTCCGCAGACCGCGTGAGTCTGGGTTCCCGCTTCCGTATAAAGAACGGATGTAGACTCAAGAGAAATGCTCTCTTCATCTTTTGTTATCGTTGCAACACACCTATAAGTATTGCCTGTCTTTGCGCTTTCAAGGCTTGCTTGGGTCGCGCCTTCAACCTTCTCCCAGGTCTCTCCCTTGAGCACGTACCACTGATACGCGGGAGCACCGTTTGTCTTGAAGGTATATGTGTTTGACGACAAAGGCTGTTCTACTATGTTGAAGCCTATAAGGAGGCTGTCCTCTGTCTTATATACGGGTGCGAGGTCTCCCTCAAAGCAATCCGCATACGAAAGCACGTCGGTCACGTTCTCACCGTCGCCGATAACGAACGCTCCTGCATTTGCCATAACGCCGATCTCCGCTCCCTTAATATCTCCGACAAGTACGAGTCTTCTTCCCTTTGAAAGATATATGTTACTTCTCGTATTGCCCGTGATATTTACGTTATCCTTGATCTGAATATTCCTTCCGAGCACGAACACACCGTTCGTGTTGCCCGAGATCTTCGTTGATCCGCAGATCAATGTATCCGAGTGCAAGGAGTCGACCGCTCCGCCGAAATGTCCGTCCGACGAGTTGCCGCTCATCTCCACACTGTCAAGGACGAGCGAGCCCCATCCTGCGTAGATCGCGCCGCCGCCCTCAAAATCACCGTCAAGGACTCCGTTGTCTCCCGTAACCGAGTTGCTCTTAAATACGGTCGACACAAACTCCGCGCGGCAGTTTGAACGAATGCTTACCGCACCGCCGCCCAGTGCCTTATTGCCCTCGAAGAGTCCGCCGTTCATTGTAAGCAGAGCCCCAACCTTTTCGCCGTTAACGGTCTGATACGTCACGTGGATAGCACCGCCGTGGTTGCCTGCTGCGTTGTTCTTAAACGTGTTGTCTCCCGAAAGAGCTACCTCTCCGCCGACGATCGCAATGGCACCGCCGTGGTTCTCGGCACTGTTGCCGTCAAAGGTCGATCCTGTGACGGAAATATTTGCGTTTATCGTATAGATCGCGCCGCCGTTAGGCTCTGCCGCGGTCTTGGATTCAGCCTTATTGAGCTTGAAGGTCGCGTCGTTTATTTCGACGTTCTGTGCGGCAGAAATATACATTGCTCCGCCGTACGTTGCGCTATTGTTCTCGTACAATCCACCATTGACAGTAAGGGTCGATGCGCTTCCGCTAAGATAGAGGAATCCGCCGCTTGCCGCCTTGTTATCCTTCGCGGTGACATTGTCAAGCACGACTGCGCTGTTCGACGCGTACATAGTGCCGTTTGCACTCGACACGTTACCGACAACTGTACTCTCGGACATCGATACGCCGATCATTCCCGTAAAGTAAAGTGCCGCGCCTGTGCCGCCCTCGTTATCCTTGAAGGTTGAGCCCGTGATGGTCACGTTACCTGACGACGCGTGGAGCGCACCGCCGTAATACTGCGAAACGTTGCCTTCCATAAGGACGCTCGACAGTGTGATATTTGTTTTATGCGCACGGATCGCACCGCCGCCGTAAGAGTTCTTATATCCTTCCGTGTGCTCGTAGGTCGACACGTTTCCGATAAATTCGGCGCCGTGAATATCAAGCACGGGATCGATAACGTTCTTTTCTACGAATATTGCACCGCCGCTGACTGCAACGTTGCCCTCGCCCTCTCCGAGTCCGCCGATCACTATCTCATCGCTATCGGTCTCTTCCTTGAGATAAAGCATGGAGCTGTTGAGGTAGAATACGCCGCCGTATCCGTAAGGATTGCAACGGCTCTCCTCAGGACACGTGCACTCAATTATTTCCGCTCGGTTGCCCTTCGCGGTCATTGACGTAACGGTAAGGGTTGACTCGGAATGAAGTGCTACCGCGCCGCCCTTCGTTGCACTGTTATTGATGAAGCTGACGTCTGCCAGGCTTCCGCTCGATGCGGTCGAGTAGATCGCACCGCCGCCTCTCTTGCACCAGAGCGCCTTGTTGCCATTGAAGTCTGTATCCTCTACCGAATAGGTGGTTCTTGTGAGGTATATCGCGCCGCCCTCTCCGCTTGTGCCGTTATTCTCAAATACGGCACCGCTTACCGTGAGAGCAGCCGGGTAGTTTATGATCTCGTATTTTTCTTCGGTCTCTTCCCCGTCGCCTGCCCCGTCGGGATCCTCGCCTTCTCCGCCGTCATCGGTCTCCACCTTGACGGTGACGTTTTTATCGCTCGAGTATATTGCACCGCCGCCAAGCAACGAGGTATTGTTCTTGAAGGTCACCGAATCCTTTACGTTCACGCTCGAGCCCTTCGAATATATCGCTCCGCCGTATTTTGTGGAGAAGCTCTTGCTCGTTCCGTCTGCGTACTCTACCACTCTCTCGCCGCCGTTGCCGTCGAACAGGGTGTTGCCGGTTACGTTGACGGTTCCCTGATCCGAGAAGATCGCACCGCCGTGATTTGCTATATTGGACTTGAATTCGCAGTCGTTTACGTTCACTGTAGCAGACGCTACATAGATTGCCGCACCGTTCGATGCGGTATTGTTTTCGAACTTGCCTCCGTTGAGATCGAGAACTGTCTCTTTACCGCTGGCATAGATCACGCCTCCGTTTACGGCTACGTTTCCGTTTGCGGTAAGATTATCTATCGTGGCAACGATATTTGCAACGTAGATGACACCGTTCATATTGGATACGGTGGAATTTACGGTGATATCGGTTGCCTTGAGCATTCCTCTGTTTACGTAGAGTGCCGCACCCGTTCCGCCGCTTGCGTTGGTGATATCGATCTTCGACATCGTTATCTGGCAGGAATGGAACATCATCGTTCCGCCGTAGTATCCCGACGCGCAGTTATCAAACTTCACATCCGTGAGATCTATGGTAGAATTGTTGGAATATATTGCTCCTCCGCCCGCGTCGGTTCCGGATATTGCCTCGGGAGTTGAGCAATTGTTGAAGGAAGTATTCTTTATTGTTACCGTACTTGCTGTACGCGCGCTGATTGCACCGCCCGTCAGAGCCGTATTGTTCTCAAATACCGCTCCGTCCACGACGAGCTCCGCACCGTCACGTGTCTCTTCGTCACGTGTTATATAGGATGCGTATATCGCACCGCCGTGATTTACCGAGCTGTTGCCTATGAAGCGTACCGTAGAGTCAAGCGTGAGCTTGATAGCATTGAAATATATAGCTCCTCCGTTGCCCGTCGTCGTCTTATTATTAAGAAAATCGACATGGCTCAGAGTGACCTTCTTGGAGTCGTATATGTAGAACGCACCGCCGTTGCCCGCTTCGTTATTCTCAAAGCTTACGTTGGTGAGCGTTACCGTACATCCCGTCTGAGAGGACATTGCTCCTCCATAGCCCGTAGAGCTATTGCCTGTGAACTTAACGTTCGTAAGATAAGCCTCTCCCCATCTCGTTACGTAGAGAGCTCCGCAGCTCTCCGCACTGTTGCCTGTAAAGGTGGAATTCTTGATGGTCGCGTAGCTTCCCTGCTTCTTATCGACTGCCGCCTGCGTTGCACTGAGAACTATCGCTCCGCCGAGCTTCGATGTGTTACCCTCAAAGGTACAACCGTCGATCTCGAGCTTTCTGCGTGACTTTTCCTTGATACCCGCTTCCTTGTCGGGCTTTTTATAATTGTAGTGGAAGTAGATAGCTCCTCCGCTTGAGGGGGTCGTGTTTCCGATGAACTCGGAATTTCTGATCGTAAGTCCGCCCGCAGTGTAGATAGCACCGCCGCCGTACTGCGAATAGTTGCCCTCAAATACTGCGTTTCCGAAAATTACTATCGCACTGTCGGTATTCGAATAAAGCGCGCCGCCTGTTTCGGCTACGTTTTTACTGAATACGACCTTATTCTCGCTATCTTCCTCGGTACCGATGAACATCTGCGCCTCGGTAGAAGAAGATGACGCGATAGCACCGCCGTAGCTGTGAGAGATATTTTCGCTTATCTCGCCCGCAAAGAGTCTTACGATCTCGTCGTTATAGATCGCGCCTCCGCGAAGAGACTCGTTTGCGCGGATGATACCGCCGTACATATTGAAGTTTCCGCAGTTATAGATAGCACCGCCGCAGCCTGCGTGCTCGTGCCAGGTCTCTGTTCCGTCCTCTTTGACCTCAATAGTCCTCTCACTTCTCGACCAGTTGTTCTCTATAACACCGCCGTACATATTCACTTCGCCGTTAAGGATAAGTATAGCCGCTCCGCCTGCGCGTTGTGCAAGCCATTCACCCGTATAGCGTGTGCAGATAAATGCGCGCTCGTTTCCGTCCTTTGCATTGTTTGCAATAACGGCACCGTCGTGGATATTGACCGTAGCACTGTCGGTTACGAAGATCGAGCTTCCTACGACCGTGACCGCCATATTGTCGCGGTTTCCGTCGACCGTCAGCGTCCCCGTCTCACTTATAAGTGTGAGCTCTGCCGCTTTGTTAAGAAGCACGGACGGAACGTCGTTTTCATCTATACCGACGACGAAGAAATCGCCTGCGTAGCTCGGATCTCTTACGAGCCTGACGTTCTTTTCGGAATAAACGGTCGTTTTGTCAACTATGAATATAGGACGGTCAACGACTATATCGGCATCGATAAGTATCTTTTCCGCCCCAGCCCCCGCAAGAGCAACCAGCTGCTCGATAGTAGTGGTTTTGAGTATCTCGAACACAGGAACTACAGTTACGTCAGCTTTAACAGTTCCCGATGCGGCGAATTCTCTGCCGTCGGTCGTCGTCCACTTGATAAACTCGTAGCCCACGATCTCGGGAGTCGGGAGAATATATCTGCCCGAAGCGTCAACTCTGTACTCTCCAAGTCCCTCAAGGGTAATGATATAGGCTGCGGGAAGCTTCTCGATAGGCTCCTCCCAGGTGTGCTGACATACGGTGCAGACGCGCAGTCTGATACCCTCTTCGTTGAGTGTAGGCTCCTTGGTGACGATACCCTCGTCATACGAGTGCTTGTCTGTCGCGGAGATCTTCTTTTCGTAGTACTCTCCGCAATCGGTACACGTATAGCGTCTGATACCCGTGTCCTTACAGGTCGGCTCCTTGACTATAACGCCCTCGTCATAGCTGTGGACGTGAGGCTCTGTGACCTCCTCGGTCTCGGACGTGCTGCCCGAGGGCTCGGAGTCATCCTTCGTCTCTGTCTCGGACGTATCGCCCGAGGGCTCGGAGTCATCCTTCGTCTCTGTCTCGGACGTGTCTCCCGAGGGCTTTGACTCACCCTTTGTCTCGGTCTCGGACGTGTCTCCCGAAGGCTTTGACTCTCCATTCGTCTCTGTCTCGGTCGTGTCGGACGAAGAAACAGACTCATCCTTCGTCTCGCTTTCCGACGTGTCGGAGGAAGGCTCGCTTTCGCCCTTCGTCTCGCTCTCGTCGGTGTCCTCGCCTTCCCCTCCCGTGTCCTCGGGTGCTTGCGTTACAACGGTGGAGGACTCTGTACCGTCTCCCTCATTTCCGTTACACGCAGCCATTCCGAAAAGGATACAGACCGCAAGGATCATGACCAATAAGACTGTAATTGTTCTTGACTTCAAAACGTTCACAACTACTACCTCTCTTTTCTCTGTCAGTGGTGTCAGATTTTTTGTGTTTGTCACTTTCTTCTACCGTATTTTATAAATGATAATACACTGTATATTTTACGATAATTATATACATTATATCACGCGCATATATACTTGTCAACGGCTTCCCCATTTTTTCGTCATTATGACGGATTATTTGCGCGAGAAAAACAGGGCACCGCGTGCGGTACCCTGCAATTTTTATTTCAATCTAATTTTACGGTAAACTGGCTCTGCTCGCTTCCGTACATATCCTTTGCGGTGGAATAATAGCGTACTGTCATTGTGTTATCCGCCTCACTGAAGTGCAAAAGCGCGACCATTCCCGTAGCCCCGTAGTAATAATCCATATACTGCGGATCTATGAGCAGCTGCGTAACGGTGTTTCCGTGCACACCCTTGACCTGCGTGCAGACTATATGGTCGTGGGGGTCGTGTCCGCCTATCGCAAGCACTATATTCTTATGCTGTGAGATGAGCTTGTCAAACACCTGATCTCCGTCGTTGAATACGGAATTGTATCTCGAAGGCGCGTAACAATCCTCGCGGTCGATGGTGGTTCCGTCTCTGTACATATATGCGTGGGTGATCACGATGACCTTATGGTCGGGATGATCCTCGATAACGCCCGATGCCCATTCGAGCATCTCGTCGGTAGGACCGAAGTCGAGATTTACCAGGAGCCAATCGGTGTTTCCCGCTCTGAACGCACTGTAGCTACAGGTGACGTCGCCCTCTCCGTACCAGCCGTCAAGCTCGTTGAGATAGGTCTCGTTATAGAATGTTTTGTTAAACATAAAGTCGCGTCTGTCACTCGGAATGTAGTTGTACTCGGGGTCCTTGAAATCGTATTTATCGTGATTTCCGACCGAGATCGAGAACGGAACCACTCCGCTGAGTTTGTATATATTCTCTCTTGCAAACTCAAACTCATCTGCCACAGTGGTTACGTTTTCGGTAACGTCGCCGAGTCCCATAACGTACTGAATATTATGCTCTTCCTTGTTTTCAACTATCCAATCGTAGAGCTCGGTCATAGCGTATCTGTGCTTTTTGACGAGAGACTGCGTATCGCCGACGATCGCAAAGGTGTAGTCCCCCGTTGCGTCCTCTACCTCGCTCTTGTCGAGCCAGAGCTTTTCCGATCCGATATCGTAGCCGTTGCCCGACATATCAAGCAAAAGCTCGTCCTCTGTCCTCTCGTAGAACTCGTATTTTACGAGAAGTGCGCTGTCAACTGCAGCCGTAGTGCCGAAATCACGCGCCTTGAGCTCGTTGTAGGATCTCGTATCCGACCACGCGCTGATCGAATATATCTCTCCCTTGAAGCAGTTGTAGTTACTTCCCGTCGTGTTTCCGCCTATAACAAAGGGGTTCTTGTTATAGCATCCGTCACCGAGAAATTTTGACGCTACGTATACAGTCTGCGCCTGCTTTCCGTTGTAATAGCAATGTATCTTTGAATTTGCAATATCGATCACGTAGAAGAGATCGACTACCTCGCCTACGGGTACCGTCACGTCGTCAAAAACGTAAGACTTCGTTGAATAATACAAGAGTCCGTCGGGATCTCCTGCAAGGCACGCGAGATTTATGGTGGGATGTCTGTCTTTATTTATCTCGAATTGGAGATGCTTGTCCCAGCGGATACTGTTGCTCAACATAGTTCCGTATGCTTCTCCTGCCGCAAGCTTCTCGGTTATCTTGAGCTTGAATCCGACGGTCACGGGGAATGCGGAAAGCGGACGGTCTGTCAAAAGGCGGATATCGGTCGAGAAGGTCATTCCCTGCTCTGTGACCTTAACAAAGGTCGCGGATACAGTAACGTCCTTATCGATCACACCCGAGGACGCAAAGATCTCGCCGCTCTCGTCCACCCAGCCTGTGAATCTGTATCCCTGCTTTTTGGGATCTTCAAGCTCATAGCTTCCGTCACTGTTTGCATATACCGTGCCTTCTCCTTCTACCGTAATAGAATAGGGCGGCTCGGTGGGCTCCTCTGTGGGTGCTTCCGTGGGTGCATTTGTGGGAGATGCGGTGGGAGCTTCGGTAGGCTTCTCGGTAGGTGCCTGTGTGGGCACTTCTGTGGGTGGTTGTGTCGGTTCGACCGTAGGCTCTGCCGTGGGAACCTCGGTATGTGTCTCGGTAGGTTCAACCGTGGGGACCGAGGTAGGAAACTGTGTAGGCTCCTGTGTAGGCGCATCCGTCGGTGCGGCGGTAGAAGTCTCCGTGGGCTCCTCTGTCGGTGCGGCAGTGGGTGCATCCGTGGGTACCGCGGTGGGTGCGTCCGTGGGTGCCGCCGTCGGTGCCTCTGTAGGCTTGTCGGTGGGAGCTACGGTAGGCTCGGTCGTGGGAGCCTCGGTAGGATCTCCTGCCCCACTCATTTCGCACGCGGTCAATAAAGTCAGCATTGCCAGCAAAAAGGCGACGACTGACAGAATACTTTTTCTGATTGGCTTATTCATAACGTTCACCTCTAAAGTGTCTTTATTTAGCTTAAAAAGCTAAAAGGTTGACACAATTATATCGCATCCGCCGCCGTTTGTCAAGTTTTTTATCCTCGGTGTTGACAAATCGCCGTTTTTGATATAAAATCGTAATACAAGCGCAAGACGGCTGGATGCGGTCTTGCCCGAAAGGAAAATTATGAGAAAAAAACTGTTTTTATCGATATTTATCGCCCTGTTTCTGCTCCTCTGCTCCTGCGATACGCTCGGGGGCGGCGACGAAACGGTGACCGACCATACGCACTCCTACGGCGACTGGCAGGTCACTAAGGCGGCGACCTGCACGGATGAGGGCGAAAAAACAGGTGTCTGCACCTGCGGAGACAAGCTCGTCGAGATAATTCCCGTGCTTGACCATGTTATTGCAAGGGATCTCGGGCTCTCCCCTACCTGCACAGAGCCGGGAATGACCGAGCAGACCTTCTGCGCGGTATGTAACATCGTTTTGATACCGCAAGAGACCATCGCGCCGACGGGTCATTTTGAGGTGATCGACGAGGCGATAGCACCCACCTGCACGTCAGACGGGCTCAGCGAGGGAAAGCACTGCTCGGTATGTGACGAGATCCTCGTCGCGCAAGAGAAGATCAGTGCTTCACACACCTTTGAATATAAGTACGACGCGCACTCTCACAGTCTTGTATGCTCTGCGTGCGGGCTCGTAAAGGACACCGCCGCCCACGTTGATATCTTCAGCGGATACTGCACGGTCTGCAACGCTCCGATAACTGTGACGGAGGATATAGAATATTCGGTCAGCGAAGACGGAAAAACCGCCTCCGTCACGGGATACGGCGGCAGTGCTCAAAATATAGTTATCGCGTCGGAATACAACGGTCTGCCCGTCACGACTATTGGCAAAAATGCCTTTTCGGGAAAGGATATTACATCGTTGTTCATTCCCGATTCGATAACCGTTATCGAGCAATATGCCCTCTCCGAATGTCCCTCGCTCAAAAACGTAAAAATGGGAAATAAGGTAAAAGAAATAGGCGCGCACGCCTTTGAAAATTGCCGGGCTCTTGAAGATATCCTTCTGCCCAAGTCACTGATCAGGATCGACACATCCTCATTTAGCGGATGCGAGAAGCTTATCGAGGTCGAAAACGGAGTTTCTTACGTTCAGAATATCGCTGTCTCCTTTGACGGCTCTGACGGAGCCAAGCTGCGCGACGGAACTCTTATGATCGCCGAATATGCCTTTGCGCAAAAGGCGGATCTCGTCTCAATCACCCTGCCCGATTCGGTCGCAAGAATAGGCGACGGAGCCTTCAGCGAATGCCCGAAGCTTTCCTATGTTGCGCTCGGAGAAGGTCTTGAATATATAGGTGAATTCGCTTTCTATTGGTGCTCTTCCATAAAGACTCTCACACTGCCCGACAGCGTCAAAGACATAGGTCACAGTGCCTTCTCGGGATGCGTGAGGCTTGCGGATCTCGACCTCGGCTCGTCGCTTTCTTCGATCGCCCCCTACGCATTTGCAGACTGCTCTTCGCTTAAAAACGTGACCGTGCCAAATTCGGTGAAAACCATCGGCGCGTGCGCGTTTTACAACTGCACGAGCATTGAAAATATGACTCTTCCCTTTGTCGGAGAGACTAAAGACGGCGACGGCGCGCTCCACTTCGGCTATATCTTTGGGGCGACCTCGTCTTATGCGGGAAACGGCTCGTACGTTCCGCGCACGCTTAAAAAAGTGGTACTGACAAATGCTATTCTCGTTGAGGACTTTGCCTTTTACAAATGCTCGGACATTGAAAGCATAACCCTGCCCGTAACAGTTTTCTATATCGGCGAGGGTGCTTTCTCGGGCTGCACGAGCCTGTCCGAAATAATCATTCCCGACGGCTTGGCAACGCTCGGACGGGATGCGTTTTCGGGCTGTGAGAGCTTGAGATTCACCGAGAGCGACGGTGCTCTTTACCTTGGAAACACGCACGATCCCCGACTTGTGCTCGTGGCAGTCAAGGACGCAAGTATCACGTCCTGCAAAATAGACTCGCAGGTAAAATTCATCTATGACGGCGCGTTCAAGTCCTGCTCTTCCCTCAAGGAAGTCATTTACTCGGGAACTCGCGAGGATTGGGAAAAGATCAGGATCGGAGAAAACAACTCTCCTCTTGAGAACGCAAACTTAACACTTGATTGAAAAACAAACAAGCGGATAACCTTTTCGCAGGTTATCCGCCCGTTTTTTATTTATATCTCGTCAATTTTGATGAGATTTGTGTTTCCCGAATGTCCCGTAGTGTCTCCGCCCGTGATAACGATCCTGTCCTTTTTCTCAAGCGAGAGCTCCTTTATCGCCATCTTCTTGGCGGTGTAGAACAGCACGTCTGTCGAGGTAAAGGTCTCGCACATCGCGGGTATAACTCCCCAGGATAGCGCAAGCTTTCGCCAGGTGTTCTCGTTTGTCGTAAGTCCTATTATCGGCACGGGTGCGCGAAAACGCGAGACCATTCTCGCCGTCATTCCCGAAAGCGAGCAGGCAACTATCGCCTTTGCGTTGATGTCTATCGCCATTCCGCAGGTTGAGTGAGATATCGCATCGGTCATATTTCTTATCTCGAAATCCGACTCGTAGAAGCGTTTTTGGTAATTTATGCTTTCCTCGGTCGTCTCGGCAATCTTCGCCATAGTCTCAACAGCTCTCACGGGATATTTGCCCGCCGCGGTCTCGCCCGAGAGCATTATTGCACTCGTTCCGTCGTATACCGCGTTCGCGATATCCGAGATCTCTGCTCTCGTCGGGCGCGAGTTATTTATCATGGATTCAAGCATCTCGGTCGCTGTAATAACCCTTTTGCCGAGCATTCTGCACTTTGTGATAAGCTTCTTCTGTATCGCCGGGAGGTGCTCAAAGGGTATCTCAACGCCCATATCTCCTCTTGCGATCATTATTCCGTCGCAGTAGCGGCAGATCTCGTCTATGTTGTCAACTCCGGACTGATTCTCTATCTTCGCGATAAGCTCGATATCGGGTGCATCAAGCTCCTTCATATACTCGCGCACGTCGACAAGATCCTGCTTGCAGGAAACGAAGGAGCAGGCGATGTAATCGACTCCGTTCTCAACTCCCCACTTAATGTCGAGCTTGTCCTGCTCGGAGAGGTAAGGCTGCTTCATCACTTTCCCGGGGAAGCTCATGCTCTTTCTGTCGGAAAGCACACCTCCGCACACTACGCGGCACTCTATCTCGCTTCCGTCAATTTTGTCGACAAGGAATGAGAGAAGTCCGTTGTTAAGCAGTATCGTATCTCCGACCGAGAGCTCCTCGGGAAGCTTTTTGTAGCTTACCGAAACTCTCTCTCTGTTTCCCACTATCTCGTCTGTCGTAAAGGTGAATCTGTCGCCGTCGGAAAGCTGGATCTGTCCGCCCTCAAAGGTCTTGATGCGGTACTCGGGACCCTTTGTGTCAAGCATTATAGCAATGGGAAGTCTGAGCTCGTCTCTTACCTCCTTGACTATGTCCGCCTTCCTTTTATGGTCCGCGTGTGTGTTATGTGAAAAATTGAGTCTTGCAACGTTCATTCCCGCACGGCAAAGACCCGTGATGACCTCCTTGGTCTCACTGGCAGGTCCGAGCGTGCAAACTATCTTTGTTCTGCGCATTTGTATCCTCCACGGGACTCTGTGTCCCACATATACTTTAAATTTTATATTTTATATCTAAATTATAATAGAAATCCGCACTGTTGTCAACAGACAACACGATTTGTTTACTTTTTTGTTAACATTTTCTTGATCAACTCCTAGGAGCCCGTCTCAACTTCGCACAGAATGTAATTTTCAAACAGAACGCTAAACCGCAATTTCTCTCAAATTTTTCCTTTTCTATTGACTCTCCCCGAAAAATATTGTATAATCCTAATATCGAAAATATTACACACGAAAACAGGTGGAAAACTTATGTCAGACAAAAGAAATCTTGAATACGCAGAACAGCTTTCACGCTTGATACAGCACGAGACGGTATCCTCTTACGATGACACCGATCTCTCAAAATTCTACAGCTTTCACGAGCTCTTGAAAAAAGAATATCCCTCGCTTTTCTCGGTATGCGAGTTCGAGGACTTCTCGGGAAGCATTCTACTGCGCTGGAAAGGAACCGACTCCTCCCTCCTCCCCATTCTCCTTATGAACCACCACGACGTCGTTGAGGCGACGGGAAATTGGACCCACAGTGCTTTTTCCGGAGCGATCGAGGACGGCAAGGTCTGGGGACGCGGAACGCTTGACACAAAAGGCGGTCTTTGGGGTATGCTCCGCGCTGCCGACGAGCTCGCGGGAGAGGGATTTATCCCTACGCGCGACACCTACTTTATGACCACCTGCTGCGAGGAGACCTCAGGCAACGGCGCGGACACGATCTCAAAAGCGTTGCTCGATCGCGGCATCAGATTTGCTCTGACGCTCGACGAGGGCGGAATGATCCTCACCGAACCCATGGCAGGTGCGAAGGGTCAGTACGCAATGGTCGGAGTAGGCGAAAAGGGCTACGTAGACCTCAAATTCACCGCTCGCTCGACGGGCGGCCACGCGTCGACCCCCGGAAAGAACACTCCCCTCGTCCGCCTCGGCAAATTCATGGCGGCGGCTGAGAAAAAGAACGTGTTTGACGTCAGAATGTCCCCCACCGTCCGCGCGACTCTCAAGTCCCTCTCTGAATCAATGTCGGGACCGCTCAAATTCGTCCTCGGTCATCCTAAATTCTTCTCTCCCCTGCTTTGTAAGGTGATGCCCTCTATCTCGGGCACTGCGGGCGCAATGCTCAAGACCACCCTCGCATTTACTATGGCAAAGGGCTCGGACGGCTGCAACGTGTTGCCCCAAGAGGCTTACGTTATCGGAAATATGCGTTATTCGCACCACCAGGGCGGCAAGGCAAGCGTGGAGGCAATAACCGCCCTCGCAAAGAAATACGGCATTGAGACAGAGGTCATCCATCCCGGGTTCGACTCTCCCCTCTCAAGCCATACAAGCTCTGCTTTTGAGCTTGTATGTAAAGCCGTTGACGCATCCTTTGAGGGTGTCAGGACCGCACCCTACGTTATGAACGCGGCAAGCGACTCGAGATTTATGAGCCGCGTGTGCGATAACTGCCTGCGCTTCGCTCCCTTCGCGATAAGCGCAAAGCAGCTTGCAAGCGTCCACGGAATCGACGAGAACGTCGACGTTGCAACCCTATCGGGCGCAGTTGATTTCTACCGTTACGTGATCTCAAATGCAGAAACGATCTGATAACAATTCATAATATAAAGCTCAAACCGAGATGTTATAGCCGAAGAGAGCCGAACGCATACGGTTTTGTGTGGTAAATATCCGCATCTGCTGCAGACAAAACACTCGCAATATCTAATATTGCTTCGCGTTTTTTCTTTGCATCTGCATGATATTTTCTCACGCAAAACTGCGTAGCACCCTTCGGTGTTGCAATTTTTGATGGATTTAGTCAAAGCGAGTCGAAGCAAGATACCAATCTTGCAAGGCGAGATTTGGCGAAAGACGCGAAAATTGCTCACTGTAGGGCGTATGCGTTCGGCTCTCTTCGGCTATAGGAGGCACAGTACAATGAAAAAGCTTATTTCAACCGAAATTGCATCCGCCGCGAGAATCATCGGCGAGGAAAGAGCCGTCGAGCTCTACGCAAAGGCAGGCTTTGACGCGTGGGACTTCTCATTGTTCGAGATGGGAAGATGCGATTGGTCAAAAAACGAGATGATAATCTCGGATCACCCTCTGCAATCGGGGGATTACGTCGGATTTGCCAAGAAGCTCCGCAAAATAGGCGAGGACAACGGAATACACTGCAATCAGTCGCACGCTCCATTCCCGTCCTATTGCCTCCCCATCCGCGATATGCTCAAAAGAGCTATCGAATGCACGGCTATCGCGGGAGGTAAGATATGCATAATCCACCCCTGCAACAACTATACCGCCGAGCAGAATGCAGAAATGTATTTCGAGCTTCTCCCATTCGCGAAGGAGCACGACGTAAAGATCGCGACCGAGAACATGTGGAACTGGGACGGCAAGAACGACCACGCTTGCCGCGCCGCTTGCTCACACCACGATGATTTTCTGGCGCACATCAAGGCGGTAAACGACCCCTATTTCGTCGCTTGCCTTGATATCGGGCACTCGGAAATGCGCGGACTTGATACGTCTGCCAAGGAGATGATCCTCACTCTCGGAGATCACCTCCGGGCACTCCATATCCACGACGTCGATCTTCACCACGACAGCCACCAGATCCCCTTCTCTCTGAACGTGAATTTTGACGAGGTCATCCGCGCACTCAAACAGATAGACTATAAGGGATATCTCACGCTCGAGGCAGACCAGTACCTCAAAGCGTATGACGAAGAAAACATCTTCGAAGGAATGAAGAATATGGCAGACGCAGCGCATAAGCTTGCGGATATGTACGAGAAAGCGTAAGTAAAACAAAAAGGTTCACCTTGAATTCGAGGTGAACCTTTTTAGTTTGTTAAATTGCAATTTATCGGGGGAGCGCGTGGGGGGCTTTTCCAGAGAAAAAAGCCCCCCACACCCCCAAAACCTCAATGAATATTTTATACAAGTTAAGACGGATTACTGAACTACACCGTGTAGCACGTGCGGAGTATATCTGCTATCGTGTTGCGAGTTAATTTGTAATTAACATAAAGTAAACGATTTAGTGCAACTATCAACACGATAGCAGAGGGACAATGCAAGTGTGCCACGGTGTAAACTAGCTAGCCGTCTTATTTCATATAAGATTTTGGTGGGGGTTTTGAGGGTTTTGGGGAAGTTTTCCCCCTGGAAAAGTTCCCCAAGCGCGCCCCCGACAAATCAAAATTTGAAATCTCAATACTCAATCACGCAATACTTTCTTTCGACCATATCCATGGTAATATTGCTTCCGACACGGACGAGCCTTATCTGTCTTTTGTCGGTCGCAACGCTCATCACGGTAATGGCATCCTCGGCGCGCGTTCCCTTTTCTCTCGGGAGGTCACTGCCATAATTCTGCCAGCCGTCGTTGGCGGTCGACGGGAAGACGATAACGTTCTGATATGGGTACTTTTTGCATCTGCCTTGAATATCCTTGTGGTGATGTCCGACCGCATAAGCTACGAAAATACCCTCTCCGCGCGCGGAAAAGTCGCAATCAACGTGCAGAGTCGGCAAATATCTTGTGTCCATCGGAGCATAATCTGAATAAAGCTTGTCCCCCCTTACCCACGCGTCAACAATGTCCGAGATCATGTTGTCGTCGCCGTACGGAGCCTCCTCGGGATAGAATATCTTAGCTCCCTTCTGACTCCAGGCGCACTCGGTAACTTCCGCGTCGTACGGGAAGGTGTGCATCGCCAAAATGAGATGATAACCCTCGGGGATCTGTGCCAGAGTCTTGCAAAGCCAATCGACCTGTTCCTGCGTGGGCGTTATCTTTCCTCGCGTCACAGCATAATTTCCGTCCTCAAGTATCGGGCTCGGGTCACCGTATAGGTCAAGAGCGACAATAGCGATCTTGTATTCGTCAAAAAGCTTTACAAAATAAGGCTTTTCGCGCCCCTCGATTCCCGAGACAGCCTCGGTCGGACGAATGAATTTCTCAAAGGCTTGTTGCGAGCTTCCCGATATCGCGGGATTCTTGCTGTTGCCTACGTCGTGGTTGCCGATAACGCTCATAAAGGGCTTTTTTGCGTGCTTGATCGTGTCAAAATACCAGCTTCCGTCGGTCTTTGAAAAGTCGCTCTGCTGAACGTCGCCAAGACAGATCCCGCAGTCGAGCGAGTCGTAATAGTTCAGGTAATCGATCGCCGCACCGAGCTGTACGGGACACTCGTGAACGTCGGTGGTTACGAGCATTGAAAAAAGCTTATTTTTGCGCTTTGCCTGCGCCCATAAGCCCCAATTTGAGCTTGCGTGCATGATATGCTCAATATCCAAATTTCTCTTGACAATTTCGGGTATGTTACACATAGACGTCCCTCCGTTTTGTTCGTTAAGATAATTATACTACCGAGAAAATAAAAGGTCAAGAGATTTGTCGGATTTTTGATATAAATAATCTGAATTCTATTGAAAATCTTATTATTATCTGCTATAATTGGACTGACAAATTGCAATTTAACGGTGTGTTTGAAATTTGCAAACGGCTTAAAACAACTTCACGTCTATAAACCAAACATCACTTTAAAACCGTAGGGGACGGCGCCCTCGACGTCCCGCTAACAAACAATTATAAAACCCTTATGGCTAAAGAAGAAACAAACGCTTTAGAAACGGGAGGAGCAAGCACCTCCCCTACGGTGTAGAAGTAATGTGCACTGTGTAGCCGTGACGGTATTTTAAACCGTTCGCTTAATATCAACCCACCGCCAAATCAAAATTTGAAAACCAACAACTCGGAGGTACATCATGAAAATAGGAATAGCATCAGGCGGATACATGCAGCGTTACGGACTTGAAAAAGGTGCCGAGAAAATGGCGGAGCACGGATACGAGTGTCTCGATTTCTCCCGTTTCACAAATACCGAAACCGACTTTTTCAAGCTACCCGAGACAGAATTTGAAAAAGAGCTCGTAAGATACAAAAAGGTGCTCAATTCCGCAGGATTGATCGCCAACCAGGCACACTCCCCCTGGCGTCATCCCGCGCAGGACTTCACAGCCGAACAGAGAGCCGAGCGCCTCGAGGCGTTCAAGAAGTCTATCCGCGGATGCGCATATCTCGGAGTCACTGATTTTGTTATGCATTGCATAATGCCCTTCGGTACGAACAGCGCGGATCACCCCGAGCTTATGAGAGATATGAACGCGGAATTTATGGCGGCTCTGGCGGAGGAATCCAAAAAATACGGCAACATCCGCATAAACCTTGAAAACCTCCCCTTCCCGACTCTTCCGTTAAACCACCCCGATCAGATCGTCGAGCACGTAAAGAGAATGAACCGCGAGGTCTCGGGCGACCTTTTCCGTGTCTGCATCGACACGGGACACTGCAACTATTGCAAATACAGCGCGGCTGACTCGGTCCGCCTCGCAGGCAACCTTCTCGGCACGCTCCATGTCCACGACAACGACTCGACGCGCGATGCCCACGCGACACCCGGCAACGGAAATATCGATTGGGACGACTTTTCAAACGCATTGCAGGAGGTCGGATTTGATAAGGTCCTCTCCTTTGAAACGCACGTAAGCTCCGAGATACCGCAAGGCGAAGAACGGGACAGACTCGAACGCGAGCTCGCCCGTATCGGACTCAAGCTGGCAAAAAGAATATAAAACGAAAACCTGCTTTGGCGCGAGCCAAAGCAGGTTTTTACTGTAATTGCAAACATCTTGCCCAATCGTTATCACCTGACACAAAAATATTTTTTATTTTTTCACAAAACACTTGACTTTACTTTTTTTCGGTGCTATAATGCGCATGAAAAGCAAATAAGTCTCTTATAAAAAGGACGCTCGGGCACCGTCACGCCCGATAAGGAAAATATTTGGCAGGGTGAAGCGCGAAATACTTACACCCCGCTGCCCTGTCGTCTTAAGGAGGTACTTATTATGCCTAAAAGCACGTCTGCAAAGCAACGAAACAAGACCCATAAGCTCCGCTTACATCAGCACAAGCCTGCACCCCGAAACAAATATTTTACCGATGAAGAGATCATGAAGCTCGAGGATGAGTTCGTTGAGGCATACCTCAAAAACGAAGCTCACCCTTATCGTACGCTCCTTCGCCTGTATATGCGATACTGGAAGGAGCTCTTGCTTTCATTGATCTTTTATTTTATTAAGACCTCCCCCGTGCTTGCCCTACCCATAGTTACGGCGAATATTATCAATATTGCGACCGCGCGCCCCGAGGACGCGCTCGAGCAAGCGGCAATAAACGTCGCCGTAATAGTATTCTTGATGCTTTTGAACATTCCAACGCATATTTTACACGTCAGATATTACAGCCGCGCTCTCCGCGGAGTCGAGGCGGGACTTCGCGGGGCTATGGTTCGCAAGCTTCAGCAGCTTTCGATCACCTTCCATAAGGAAATGCAATCGGGTAGGATACAGTCAAAGCTTATGAGAGACGTGGAAACTGTGCACGCGCTTTCCTCTCAGATATTTCTGACGCTCCCGGGAATAGTAATAAATATGGTGACGGCGCTTGTGGTCGTGGTAACAAAAAATCTCACCGTATTCTCATTTTTTCTGCTCACCATACCTACGTCGGTAATAATTATGCGCATGTTCAACGGCAATATCCGCAAATATAACGCGCAATTCCGAAAGGATATGGAAAACACCTCTGCGGATATCATGGATATGATCGAAATGAACCAGATCACCCGTGCCCACGCACTTGAGAACGTGCAGGTCAAAAAGCTCACGGGAAGGCTCAATTCCGTCGCTAATACGGGCTTTAAGCTCGATATGACACACGCAAAATTCGGCTCGGTCTCATGGGTAGTATTCAGCTTATTCCAGCTCATCTGCCTCGTTTTTTCTGCATATCTCGCGTTTAATGGACAAATTGAAATAGGTGATATTTCGCTTTACCAATCCTATTTCAACACGCTGACAGGACAGGTTTCTACATTGATCGGACTGTTTCCCGTTATAACAAAGGGAATGGACTCGGTGTCCTCCATCGGAGAGATCCTCGGAGCAAGAGATATCGAGGACAATAAGGGCAAAAAGAAAATATCCACACTGTGCGGTGAATACGATTTTCGGGACGTAGACTTCTTCTATAGCCCCGATCAGCCCGTTCTGCAGGATCTCGATCTCAAGGTAAAGGCAGGAGAGACCATCGCCATCGTAGGCGAATCGGGCTCGGGAAAATCCACCATTCTCAACCTCGTCCTCGGCTTCAATAAGCCCAAGATGGGCAAGATATTCGTCGACGGAAAGGATATGGACGAGATAGACCTCCAAAGCTACAGAAAGCATATCGCGATCGTACCGCAGACAAGCGTGCTGTTTACGGGAACGATAAAGGATAACATAACCTACGGCTTTAACAGGATCTCGAAAAAGAGGATCGACGAGGCAGTCAAGGCAGCTAACCTTACAGACCTTGTAAATTCCCTGCCCCAAGGACTCGACACCTTGCTAGAGGAGCACGGTGCCAATCTCTCGGGCGGTCAAAGGCAAAGGATCGCAATAGCACGTGCCATCATACGCAACCCCAAGGTCATCATATTCGACGAGGCAACGAGCGCACTTGATACCGTATCCGAAAAGGAGATACAGACAGCACTCAACAATCTTACCAAGGGACGCACTACCTTCATAGTCGCGCACAGACTGTCAACGATACGCGATGCGGACAGAATAGCGGTTATCAAACAAGGCAGATGCGTTGAAATCGGTACCTATGCCGAGCTTATGGAGAAAAAAGGAGAGTACTACAAAATGCAAACACTCCAGGACGGCGTTAAATAAAGATCTCCGGAATTTAATACAAAAAACCTGCTTTGGCACTCGCCAAAGCAGGTTTTTGTTTTTGCGCGTAACATTATTCGCTATTTCGCGCTCTTCATCCTCACAGTAAGATTTTTCTCTATCTTCACACCGCCAAGCGAGATATTATCTCCAAGTGTGTCAAATCCAACCTCGTGCCCGTCGACCTCAACCGCCACGGCATTCTCACCGCCCGCGATCTTAAAGGTGTCAAGCGTAAGCTCGCCGCCCTTTAGGTCAAGCCTCGCCTCACCGTCGCGGAGAATGAAATCTCCCCACGCGCCTCCAATACTCCAAAGGCACTTGAAATTCCCCTTCAGTATCGGCGAAAAACCGATGTATCCTCGGGTCATATCAAACTCAAAGCCCGAGAATATCGGCAAAAGCGCAAATGCCGCCATAGGTCGCGCGTAATTACTGCCACACTCGATCTCGTTGTAGGGATTACGCTTTTTGCCGTCGTATCTGTCTCTTATCGAGCGCACGATATCAAGCCCCTCGTCGATAAAGCCCTCGGAGATAAGCGTTCCCGCAAAAGCGTATTCAAAGCCTGTCATACACTCGTCAACGTAGGGTATCGGGATCACTGGACGGTAAACGTCCCGGGGATATGCGCACATTATCGCGCCGCCCTCGTCACCTAAGGCAAAAACTCGCCACGCGTTCGGATATTCGCGCAAGGAGGGCTTGTATATCTCCGTATACATATTTGCAAGCGCCACTCTCCTCTGCTCTCGGTCGAAAACGTCACCAAGACCGCAGAGCGTCGCGTGCCACTGACCGAGAAGCTGATCTATCTCACATCCCTCGCCGATCTGATATTTGAGCTCGTTCTGCTCGGAATTCCAATAATTCTCGCAATTAAATCTCTCAATGGGTGCGCGGCTTGAAAGGTCGATATTCTGGATGAAATATCTGCCTTTGAAGAGCTTGTCCTTGGTGTAAGCATAACCGTTTTCAAAGAGATGCATATACTCCGCCGCCCTCTCACTCTCGCCGAAATACTCCGCCATCTCCGCTCCTGCGCGAAGCGCGGCAAGATACATTCCCTCAAGCCAGGCAGAAGGACCGAAAAGCTCCATATCAAGCGTGTGATGCTGCCTGCCCTCAAGGATTCCGTCCTTGTCTTTATCCCAAGCGTCGTAATTGTCGCAGCTCCAAGCGTATTCAAGCACGCTCTTCACCTTCTCCCAATGAGAAGCGAGCCACTCGCCGTCTCCGCTTATCTTCCATTCGCGATAGGTCTTGATGACCGTAGCCATCTGACCGTCAAGGCAGGCTCTGAAGCCGCCGACACCGCGACCGAGAGGCAGTTGAGTCCTGAAGCTCATTCGCCCGTCGGGCGCAATATCCTGCGCGAATTCCGTATCTCTTATCGATCTCTCAAGCTCGGGGAAAAGGAAGCAGAGCGCATAAGCGTAGCTCCATACGTGCGTGCAGGTTCCCTCGCAGGAGCCCTCGTTTGCCGCGACTCCCTCCCAGCCGTAAAATGCGCCGTTTTCAAGCCTTAATACCGTGGGAGAGCGAAGGACCGACAGGGTCGACGATATAGCATCGATCACAGCACCGTCAAGCGTTGAGGAGTGGAGCGACTCGGTAAATTCAACCGTCTTTCCATAGAACTCATCAAGGTTGTCAAGCACGTATCTCGCGCTTGCAAGCGAGTCCTCAAATACGGTCGCGTAATAGTTTTTCCAGATTACGTCTTTCCCCTCACTGTCCTTGCAGGGCGACCAGTAGTTATAGCAGTTGGGATAATTCCAGGAAAGGACGAAATTAAAGCTCTTTTCCTCCCCCTCTCCGATCTCGGCATGAACACCTATAGTTGCAGGGTCCGACTTCCCGGGATCTTCGTATTTTCTCACCGCAAAGCTGTCTCTCTCAAGCTCAAACCAAAATGTCGTCGGAGCATCTCGCCAACCGCCGCGGTACCAGTACGGCGCGACAAAGGCGGATTCTGAATTTGTCGCAAGGGTCATGTCCCCGTATCCGATCTCATCCCTGCCAAGCCTCGCATTTGAGAGCCTGACCGCGCCAAAGCCCTCTCCGCTCACGTCCTCGTTTATAGAGCAGTCGGAGGGATTTGCGGCGCAGAATACTGCCGTGTATCGCACACCGTCAACCTTGCTCTTTATCCTCAAATTAAAGATCGCGCAAGGAATACTCGAATTCTTCGCATCGTGCGGGATAAAGGGATTGTAAGCTTCAAGGATCACATCTGCGGGAAAATCATCGTCAAAAAAACGAATGCTCGCCATGGGGTAGCGACCCTCAAACTCTATATTTTTAAAGTGAGGAAAACCGCACATCGTATTGTGGAGAGGTCCAAAGCCGAAGCCCGTATGCTGACCCGACGAATGAGAGCCCGAAAGGTCCTTGGTAACGTCTCCCTGCAGGATCCTTGATACCACCTTGCCCGAGGGGTACTCCGCGCGGACGGCAAAAAAGGTGTATGCCGCCACACTCTGCTTGTTCGGACGGTTAAAAATTTCAACGTCAACAAATCTTCCGTTTCCTGCAAGGCCGATACAGCCCGTACCGATACCGCCGATTGGAAAGGATATCTCGCTAAGATTCAAACCCGTGTACTTCATTTCCGCCTCCATATATGCGTTTGCCCGTGCCTTTGCTTGCGTATACCGCCACAGCTCCACCCGGGCGCATCTTGTATTTCCATTATACCACCAAGGAGCATTTTGTCAACCGAAAAATCAAAATCGGAGGAGATGATCTTCTGATTTTTCAAATCGAGATCATCGAAAAAGTGATAATTGCACAGGCTGTAGCTTTGTTAAACTTACTTAATAATCATTCTGTAACTTGTCATTAAGTTAAGTTAACTTAATATGCTTCCTTTCCATTTTTGATTTGTCAAACAGTCTTCTCTGCCATGGAAGAGTTAAGACACCGATAAATTGCATTTTAATTCACTTGAGTAACGCGCACCTTACAAAAACGCAAATTAAAAATGCAACCTCCGTTTTCTTGACATTTAGAAAACGCGGTTTTATAATTATATTTGCCCTCAGGTTGCGTTTTTTGCAAAAAAGCGGCGATTTTTTACTTTTGACTTTTCATTTTTCGTTAATCGAAAGATGAGAATAATCGCTTTTTTTACGAGATTTATTGATTTTTCAAATGTTTTTATTGATTTAACATTGAAAAACATGTAGTAGCGTGATATAATAGATAATTGGAAAGATTTTTATTTACATACACGAAAGGAATTTTAAGTATGGCAACAGCTGTAATCATGCCCAGACAGGGCCAAAGCGTTGAAAGCTGTATCATCACGGCTTGGAACAAAAAGGTTGGCGACACAGTTGCAGTCGGTGATATTCTCTTCTCTTACGAGACCGACAAGTCTTCTTTGACTAGGCTGCACAGGTCGCAGGTAAGCTCCTTGCAATCTTTGCAGAGGAGGGCGACGACGTCCCCTGCCTTCAGAACGTTTGCGTTATAGGCAACGACGGCGAGAGCTTTGCAGAATTCGCTCCCGCAGGAGAGGAAGCTTCCGCGCCCGTCGAGGAAGAAAAGGTCGCACAAGCAGTTGAAAACGCACCCGCCGCAAGCGTTGCAGAAGCAACCGCGCAGGAGCTCAGCGGTGCTATCTCACCGAGAGCGCGCGCACTCGCAGAAAAGACAGGTGCAGATCTTCTCAAAGCAACTCCCACAGGCCCCAACGGCAGAATAATCGAACGCGACGTACAGAGTCTCGTTGACCGCGGACTTACAGTCTCGGGTGCGGCACGCGCAGAATACACAAGCGCAGTCGAGGGTAGCGGAATCAACGGCAAGGTAATGCTTGGCGATCTTAACGCTCCCACAGCTCCCGCAGCAGAGGTCGCTGCTCCCACAGTGCCCGTGGCAGAATACGAGGACGTTAAGCTTCCCAACATCAGAAAGATCATCGCAAAGCAGATGTGCGCATCCCTCAATGGCATGGCACAGCTCACCTTTAACTCCTCCTTTGACGCGACCAAGATGCTCGAGCTCCGCAAGTCGCTCAAGGCAGGTGCCGAGAAGATGGGGCTCAATAATATCACTCTCAACGATATGATCCTCTACGCAGTTTCCCGCGTTCTCCTTGACTTCAAGGGCTTCAACGCTCACTGCCTCGGTGACACGATGAGATACTTCAACACCGTAAACCTCGGCATCGCGGTCGATACCGAAAGAGGACTTATGGTTCCCACCGTATTCGGCGCAGAAAAGCTCTCTCTCAACGAGATCGCAAAGCAGAGTAAGGCGGTCATAACTGCGGCTCAGAGCGGCAGCATCAATCCCGATCTCCTCTCGGGCGGTACGTTTACCGTATCTAACCTCGGCTCGCTCGGAATCGAGTCCTTTACTCCCATAATCAATCCTCCCCAGACCGCAATACTGGGTGTTGACTGCGTTCAGAAGCGCATCAAGGAGGTAAACGGTGAGGACGTTATCTACCCCGCAATGGGTCTTTCCCTTACCGTCGACCACAGAGTTCTTGACGGTGCGGATGCGGCAAGATTCCTCAAGGCAGTAGGACAGGCACTCGAGAACATCGACCTTCTCATGGTCAAATAATCGGAGGATTTCTCATGTACGATCTGATAATTTTAGGCGGAGGTCCCGCAGGCTATAACGCCGCTGAAAGAGCCGGACACGCAGGGCTCAAAACTCTCGTTATCGAGGAGCGCGCGCTCGGCGGTGTTTGCCTCAACGAGGGCTGTATCCCCACAAAAACACTTCTCTATTCCGCAAAGATATACGATTACGCAAAGCATTCGGCAGACTACGGCGTTAAGTTCGGCTCGGCAGAGATCGACCACGCATTCGTCGTAAACCGCAAGAACGGTGTCGTCAAGCAGCTCGTTTCGGGCGTTGGCGCAAAGCTTAAAAAGGCAGGCGTTGAGGTAGTCAAGGCTACCGCAACTATTAAGGAAAGAAACAGCGAGGGCTTCGTTGTCACCGCTGACGGAAAGGACTACGTAGGTAAGCAGCTGCTTATCTCGACAGGCTCCTCCCCCGCCTTGCCTCCCATAGACGGACTTGCAGATTCTCTCAAAGAAGGCTTTGCACTTACCAACCGTGAGGTCCTCGACCTTAACGCGATCCCCAAGACTATCGTTGTAGTCGGAGGCGGTGTTATCGGTCTTGAAATGGCATCCTATTTCAACTCGGTAGGCTCAAAGGTCTACGTGGTTGAAATGCTCGACCACATCGCAGGCGCGGTCGACAGGGACATTTCCAAGCTTCTCCAGAAGGATTACGCATCTCGCGGAGTTGAGTTCATCCTCGGCGCGCGCGTAACCTCCATAAAGAATAAGACAGTTACCTACGAAAAGGACGGCAAGACCGTTGAGATCCCCGCGGATTACGCGCTCGTGTCTATCGGCAGACGCGCGAGAACGCAGGGTCTGGGACTTGAAAACATCGGGCTCAAGCTCGAGCGCGGCGCTATCGTCACAAACGAGCAGGGCAAGACCAACGTCCCGGGTGTCTGGGCGGCAGGCGACGTAAACGGTAAGTCGATGCTCGCTCACACCGCTTACCGCGAGGGCGAGGTATGCATCAACAATATCCTCGGCAAAAAGGATAAGGTGAATTACAACTCCATTCCCTCCGTTATCTACACTAATCCCGAGGTCGCATCCGTCGGTGAGACCGAGGAGAGCGCAAAGGAAAAGAAGCTTGACGTCGAGATCCAGACAGTAACGCTCAAATATTCGGGCAGATACATCGCCGAGAACGAGCACGGCTACGGAATCCTCAAGGTCATCACAGACAAGAAGCACAAGAATATCGTAGGACTCCACATGATCGGCTCCTACGCGTCCGAGATCATCTACGGCGCGGCTATGATGGTAGAGACCGAGATGAGAGTCGAGGATATTCAAAAGCTCGTCTTCCCTCACCCCACCGTGTGTGAGGTCATCCGCGAAGCAATGTTCATGTAAATAATTTAAGGAGAAATATATTATGCCAAAGAGTCAATACGTCGATCCCGGCAAAGCATTTGAGTCGGGCTTCATAAGATTTTCAGACATCCCCGTATGTCAGTACAACAAGACACTTGAGGAGGAGTGCAAGCTCTATACCAAGGCGGACATGATGAGAATTTATCGCGATATGGCGATAATCCGCGAGTTTGAGACAATGCTCAACGAGGTCAAGACAAAGAGCTGTTACAACGGCGTTGAGTACAACAACCCCGGACCCGCTCACCTTTCCATCGGTCAGGAAGCAAGCGCGGTCGGTGAGGCTTATTGCCTTGATATCAACGACCTTTCATTCGGCTCTCACCGTAGCCACGGCTAGATACTCGCAAAGGGACTTTCCTCTATCGAAAAGCTCACCGATGAAGAGGTTTATGATATCATGAAGGAATTTCTCGGCGGTGCAGTTCTTTCCGTCGTTGAAAAGCACATGAAGAGCGAGAATGTAAAGGATCTTGCAGTCAATTTCCTTCTCTACGGTGCGCTCGCAGAGATATTCGCAAGAAAGACCGGCTTTAACCGCGGTCTCGGCGGATCGATGCACGCATTCTTCATCCCCTTCGGACTTATGCCCAACAACGCGATCGTAGGCGCATCCGCTCCCATCGCACTCGGTGCTGCTCTCTATAAGAGATCGAATCACAAGAAGGGTATCATCGTTTCCAACTGCGGAGACGGCGCAACAGGACGCGGACCCGTGCTCGAGTCTCTCAACTTTGCGACAATGGACCAGATCACAAAGCTCTGGGGTATGGACGGCAAATTCGAGGACGGCGGTATGCCTATCCTCTTCAACGTATTCAATAACCACTACGGTATGGGCGGTCAGACACGCGGTGAAACCATGGGTTACGATATGGTCGCTCGCCTCGGCGCAGGCTTTAATCCGGAGCAGATGCACGCAGAGAGAGTAAACGGCTACGATCCGCTCGCAGTTATCGACGCTGTTACTCGCAAAAAGCAGCTTCTTATCGAGGGCAAGGGTCCCGCGCTCCTCGACGTAGTTACATACCGTGTTTCAGGTCACTCCCCCTCCGACTCCTCCACCTACAGAACCGCAGAGGAGATCGAGGCTTGGAAGGCAGCAGATCCGATCCTCGCGTTCAAGCAGAAGCTCATCCTCGGCGGTATCGCAAAAGAGGACGAGTTCGCACAGATGCACGAGGAGATCACCGCTCGTATGACCGAGATCATGAAGCTCGCTATCAATGACGAGATCTCGCCCAGAATGGATCTCAATAAAGAGCCCGATGCGATCGCATCCATCATGTTCTCAAACCAGAAGGTTCCCAGCATGGACACCACCCGCGAGGCAGACGTTCTTATGCCCAAGGAGGAGTGCCCCAGAGTCAAGGAGATCGCAAACAAGATTCGTACCGCAAAGGACGAAAACGGCAAGCCCGTCTCCAAGATGAAGATGTACAACGTCTGCGACGGTCTCTTCGAGCCCATTATCGATAAGTTCTACGAGGATCCCACACTCATCGCATACGGTGAGGATAACAGAGACTGGGGCGGCGCGTTCGGTGTATATAAGAAGATGACCGAGGCAATTCCCTACCACCGTTTCTTCAACTCCCCCATTTCCGAGTCCGCTATCGTAGGCAGCGCAGTAGGCTACGCAATGTGCGGCGGTCGCGCAATCGTCGAGCTTATGTACGCAGACTTTATCGGATGCGCAGGCGACGAGATCTTCAACCAGATGGCAAAATGGCAGGCAATGAGCGCAGGTATTCTCAAAATGCCGATCGTTCTCCGCGTTTCCGTCGGTTCAAAATACGGCGCACAGCACTCGCAGGACTGGACCGCGCTCTGCGCTCACATTCCCGGCTTGAAGGTAGTATTCCCCTCCACCCCCACAGACGCAAAGGGTCTTATGACAAGTGCTCTTGAGGGTACCGACCCCGTTGTATTCTTTGAATCTCAGAGAGTTTACGGCTTCGGCGAGGAATTTAACAAGGA
This sequence comes from Eubacteriales bacterium, assembly GCA_045132775.1. GTDB lineage: Bacteria > Bacillota > Clostridia > Oscillospirales > CAG-272 > SVTX01. Next base: position 1,839 of record JBGUSX010000066.1, on the reverse strand, counting down.
CGGCGTTCCCACGGGTCACTTCGAGATCCCCTTCGGTGAGCCCGACGTAAAGAAAGAAGGTAAGGACGTTACCATCCTCACCATCGGCGCAGTTCTCTACCGCGCTATGGAAGCCGCAAAGATCCTTGAGGAGAAGTACGGCGTATCCGCTGAAGTCATCGATACACGTTCTATCGTTCCCTTCAACTATGAAAAGGTCGTTGAGTCTGTAAAGAAGACCGGTAAGGTCCTCATCGTTGGTGACGCTTGCGAGAGAAACAGCGTAATGCGCGATATGGCTTCCAACATCACCGAGCTCTGCTTCGACTACCTCGACGGACCTCCCGTTGTTGTCGGCTCACGCAACTGGATCACTCCCGCATTTGAGCTTGAAAAGTCCTTCTTCCCGCAGGCAAGCTGGATAATCGATGCACTCCACGAGAAGATCATGCCCCTTCCCGGACACGTTGCAGAAAATAACTTCACCGATATCGAGAAGATAGACCGCGCGAAGAAAGGCATCTAAAATCTTAAATTTATAGGGGATGCCGCAGGCATCCCCTTGTTGTTAAATTGCAAATTATCGAATAGCCTTCTCCAGCGGAGAAGGGGGACCACGAAGTGGTGGATGAGGAGGTCGCCATCAGGGTGTGCGCCACGGGAATTTTGTAGATTTTGTATTGTAGCACAAGGATTCTTTTGCAACGAAACAACGCTCACAAAAGACGTGAAGTCCTTGAAAAAATGACCTCCTCATCCACCGCTTACGCGGTCCCCCTTCCCCGCTGGGGAAGGCTTAACACACCGCCAAATCAAAATTTGAAAACCAACAGAGAGTACTTATGAAATATTTAAGACTAACAACCACAGATCCGTATTACAATCTCGCACTGGAGGAATATCTCTTTTCCCACACGCGCGAGGATGTCTTTATGCTCTGGCAAAACTCTCCCACAGTGGTGATAGGCAAAAACCAGAACGCGTATGTCGAGGTCGATCTGAAATATGCCGAATCAAACGGCATAAAGGTCGCAAGGCGCATCACGGGCGGCGGCGCGGTCTATCACGACTTGGGCAACGTCAATTATTCATATATTTCCTCGACCGACAAGGTCTCCTCTCTTGATTTTGAGACTCCCTCGCGCGCTATTATTGCCGCACTTGCGGATATGGGAATTTCCGCCACCCTCGGCGGCAGAAACGATATTCTCATCGGCAACAAAAAAATTTCGGGCAACGCACAATATACCTCAAACGGCAGAATACTGCACCACGGTACCCTGCTTTTCGACACCGACACCAAGCATATGGAGCGAGTTTTGCGTGTTGACAAGGAAAAATTGACCTCCCACGGCGTTTCGTCGCACAAAAGCCGAGTTTGCAACGCAAAGAAGCTTTTGAATAATAAACCGGCGACCACCGAGGAGTTCATTTCCTCTCTTGAAGCAAAAATCGTCGGTTATCTTAAGGCAGAGCCGCTCGAATTGCCGACATCCGATGAAATATCCGCCCTCACTTCACGCAATTCAAGCATTGAATGGATCCTGTCGGACAAAAAACACCTCACGTCATATTCCGTCCTCAAGGAGAAACGTTTTTCCTTCGGTCGCGTGTCAGTTAATCTCAACCTCGACCGCGACGTGATAGAAGGCATAATGATATCAGGCGATTTCTTCTCGTCTGCACCCGTGGAGGAGCTTGAGAATGCACTTCTGGGTAGAAAACTAACGGATGTAATAAATCTTGATGTTTCGAAATATATCGCATCTATGACAAACGAGGTTTTTTATTCACTGTTAATTGATTGATAAATTGCGATTTAGCGAACGGTCTGCAATGTAGGGCGGGGGGGGGGGGGGG
>JBGUSX010000065.1:0-31141 GCA_045132775.1 Eubacteriales bacterium | reverse complement strand
CCCCCCCCCCCCCTACATTGTAGACCGTTCGCTAAATTGCAATTTATCAATCGTTTTCGTTCTTTTTATCGGCTTTGGTTTGGGTCAGGTTGGCAAGTGGGTTTTCTCCCATTGCGTTCATCATGTTTGTGTCGCTTACGTGGGTGTATATCTGCGTGGTATTGAGCTGCTCGTGACCGAGTATATCCTTGAGCACGCGGATATCGACGTTGCCCGACTGGTACATCAGCGTTGCGGCGGTATGGCGGAGCTTATGCACCGAGTAGTGCTTTGATCCGAGTCCTGCCATATCGAGATATTTATAGACTGTTGCTTGCACGTTTTTATCGGTGATGCGGCTGTCTCTGTTTGACAAAAACAGCGCTTTTTCGGGCAGACGGCGGTTTCTCTCGGAGAGGCGCACGTTAATGAGGTAGTCCGCGAGCACCGATTTACACGCGTCGTTGAGATAGATTATGCGTTCCTTACTTCCTTTTCCGACTACGCGGACGTGCATAAGCTCACGGTCGATGTCGGGAATGTTGATACCTACGAGCTCATTGAGTCGCATTCCGCAGTTGAGAAAGAGCGTTATTATACAGAGATCGCGGAGTCTGTGCTTTGAGTCTGTATCATTACGGACTGTGTCGAGGAGCATTTTTGACTCCTCGAGCGAGAGAAATTTCGGAAGGGTCTTTTTGCGCTTTGGGGACTCAATATTCGCCGCGGGGTTTTCCTCAAGGTAGCCTCGCTTGACGGTCATAAATTTGAAGAGCCCTTTTATTGCCGAGAGCTTCCTTGCCTTTGCAGACCACATATTCTTACGAACGTTGCCTGTATAGAGCAAAAAATCGTATATACGGTCGGCGGTTATGCCCTTTATGTATTCTATATCGATTCCGCTGATGTCTATCTCGCAAAACTCGTCCGAGTCGGGATCTATTCCCTTATCCTTTGCCAAGAGATAGCGGAAAAAGGTGCGCAGGTCAAGCAGATATTCGTCCGAGGTTTTCTGTGAACATCCCTGTATTGCCGTTTTATATGATGCAAATTCGCGCACGACTGCGGGGAAATCTTCCATAACGAAATTATACGACATATCTTCTCCTTTCCTGTGCTAAAAGCTAAATAAAAACAAATTTTGACACTTTAATTATACACTTTTTTTTGATCATTTAGTGGATATTCTGTAAATTTTCACACAGACATATTGAAAAATACACAAATATTTAATATAATATTACGTAGCGTATTACGCTGAGATATTTCTTTGAAGGGAATTCATATATGAAGCAGTTTATGAGCCGTTACTCTTACGAGAGTGTGCATCTGTTCCTCAATCAGTTTGCTATCGGTCTTTTCGGTATTACGCTGGCTCTTGCCGCGAAAATGGCGAAAAACGATATTCTCAGTATCGTAACGAGTGTTTTTTCGATAATTTTCTATTTGTTTTTGCAGTACATCGCGATGTGGAAGGTGGGGGCAACCGACAGGCTGAGCGCCGATCTTGGAAAGCTTAAGAAGGATTATTCGATCCCCGTCAAGATGTGGCTCCTCTCCAACTCGCTCAATCTTTTCTTAGCTCTTCTCATTACTCTCCGAGCACTCCTTCCCGACGTTGCGATCATCTACTCTGTAGGCGGGTTTGCCAACGTTGTAAAGCGCATCATCGAGGGAATGTATATGGGAATCCTTGCGATAAGAGTTGGCGGTCAGCCGCTTCACCTTTTCTGGTTCGTTCATTTTTTGACAACGCTTCCCGCTCTGTTGGTCATATTCGGGGCTTACGTTCTTGGATTTAATAATTTTAAGCTTTTCAAGTCCGAAGGAAAAAAGAGTAAATAAATGGATAAAGGTCGGGCTTTTTTTGCCCGACCTTTATTAAAAACTCTTAAAACGGTCGAAATTTGGCGAATTTTCATTTTTTTATGATATAATTCGGGTAGGAAATCTTTGTAAGACGTAGTTTGCGCAGTCATTTATGGGAGAGATCAAAATGGCAGATAATCAAAAAATACTTATAGCGGATGATGAATCCGAGATCAGAAAAATAGTTCGTCTTTTGCTTGAAAAGCGCGGGTATTCGGTTTGCGAGGCGGCAAACGGCGATGATGCCGTTGAGCGCGTGAGAGCGGGCGGGATCGATCTTGTAATTATGGATATCATGATGCCGAGATCGTCCGGGATCGAGGCGACGGCGGCGATAAGAGAGTTTTCCACCGTTCCGATCCTTTTTCTGACTTCGAGAAGCCTTGACAGCGACAGGGAAGACGCTTACGTGAGCGGCGGTGACGATTATCTTGTCAAGCCTTTTTCCTCTGCGGAGCTTATTTTGAAGGTGAGCTCGCTTTTGCGCCGATATACCATATATCGCGGAAAGGAAAATACGGGGGACATCATCTCTCTGCCGTGCTCTGTCGAGGTCGAGCTTGCGACCAAGACTGTAAGACGCGCGGGTGAGGAGGTCATTCTGCGCGACAAGGAAAGCGAGATATTCTTCTTTCTTCTCAAGCATCGCGGTGAGACTATCGAGACCGACCGCATTTACGAGGAGGCTTGGGGCGAGATGGCGATGCCGTCGAGTGCCAACAACGTAATGGTCAACATGCTCAATCTGCGCAAAAAGCTTGAGGACAATCCTTCAAATCCCAAGATAATCAAGACTGTTTGGGGAAAGGGGTACCGATTTGAGTAAAAGAAAAATGCGAATTCCGCTTCAGATAAAGCTGCTTATCGTGCTTCTTACTTCTCTTATCCTGGCGGCACTTGTCTTTTATGGGGTTTACGAATTCGGAAACTTCTTGGTTTGGCGATACTACCTCGGAGAGAGCGACAAGCAGGAGAGAGCGGAGCAATATGCCGCTGAATTTCAGGAATACGTTAAGGATAACAAGCTTTCCGTCAATGATACCGCCGCGATCTCACGTTGGAATCCCGGTTGGTATGCGGATATGATCGTATATAAGGATCAGGCTTTGATCTATGCGCCCGAGTGGTTCCAGGATATTGCTTCGGGTGAGACCGAAAGCCCGACGGACGGGGAGACGGTTGAGCCGGGCACTGCGATCGAGACGGACACTCTTTTCAATGGTGAAGAGGTATCGTCGGATCCTGAAACCGACGGTGAAACCGAGGACATTACGTCTGACGGCAATGCTTCTGAAAGCGATGGGGCTTTGGACACTGACACCGAGACATTTACCGAATCTGCTTCCGACACGGTCGTTGAAGATGAGTCGGGAAGAGAGACGGGTATGACGAGTGAGAGTGAGACCGAAACCGAAAGATCCACTGACAAGGGCTTTTACGAGGGCTGGTTTTCCGGAGACAGGGGCTTTGAACAATATCTTACCGAGGAGGCAAGGCGCAAATACAGTGACGCTCTTAGCGAGGCACTCAGCGGAAACAACAAGCTTCATCCCATCTATTTTGTGGACGGAACTCTTCTTATCACGATAGTTGACTTTACCGAGGAGGCGATGACAAACGTTGTTTTCGCGATCAGTATCATCTCTGCTCTGGCGGTAATTGCTCTTATTGCGATCGTTTATTTCAGTACGGTCGCAAAGCGAATAAATACGCTTGCCGCGAACGTACGAAGGATAGAAGAGGGTGACATGGACCACCGTATAAGTGAGTCGGGCAACGATGAGATATCCGATCTTGCAAGCGACGTTAACAGTATGAGAGACGCGATAGTTGACAATATGACAAAGGAAAAGCGCGCCTGGGAGGCGAATGCGGGGCTTATCACCGCTATGTCGCACGATATCAGGACTCCTCTGACCGTTATGCTCGGTTATCTTGATCTTATCGAGATGCAGAACGAGGACGAGACGACCGGAGATTATATTGAGTCCTGCCGCGACAACGCGCTTCGTCTTAAAAAGCTGTCTGACGACATGTTCTCATATTTTCTTGTTTTTGGCAAGGGTGAGAACGCTATGAAGATCGAGAGTATAAACGCGTCCGAGTGGCTCGGTCACGTGCTGGGAGAGCAGGAGGTCCTTCTTGCCGAGAGGGGATATATCATTGAGTGCGAGACCGAGATCCCTGATGCTCATATTCTGATCGACGAGGCATATTTCAGACGTGTGACGGATAATTTGTTCTCTAATATCACAAAATATGCAGACGTTGAGAAGCCTATCAGGCTTTCTATGGCACTTTGCGAGGACGTTTTCACGCTCACCTGCTCGAATATTGTTAGAAAGAATACCGACAAGCCCGAGAGCAACGGAATAGGGCTTAAGACCTGCGTTAAGATAATGGAGGAAATGGGTGGAGGTCTGACCTACTTTGAGGAGAATGATGCCTTTACGGTCAAGATCGACATACCTTGTGAGAAAAAATGATAACCTATATTTTGAATATTATAAATATTGTTTTCAGTGCAGTATTTATTCTGTGTTATTCATATCAGCTCGTTTTTATGGTCATATCCTTGCTGAAAAAACCGAAGACTTATCCCGAAACGGATGAGAGATTCAGATACGCTGTTCTGATATCAGCGCGCAACGAGGAGAACGTTATCGATCAGCTTATCGGCTCTGTAAAGGAGCAGGATTATCCGAGCGAGCTTATTGATATTTACGTCATTGCCGACAACTGCACCGATAACACCGCCAGAGTGGCTCGCGAGTGCGGTGCTTACGTTTACGAGCGACACAACACCGAGCTTGTGGGAAAGGGGTATGCTCTCAGCACACTTTTAGATCACATCCGCGATACTGTCGGATTTGATGCGTACGACGGATATTTTGTTTTCGATGCTGACAACATTCTTGAATCGGACTATATTGGCGAGATGAACAAGTGCCTTGCCGCAGGCGAGAGGCTTGTGATCGGTTACCGCAATTCAAAGAATTTCGGCGACAACTGGATCACTCAAGGCTATTCTGTCTGGTTCTTGCGCGAGGCGAGACAGCTCAACGGAGTTCGCAACCTACTTGGAACGACATCCGAGATCAAGGGCACGGGATTCCTTATTCACAAGGATATCATCAAGCGTCAGGGCGGTTGGATACATCATTTGCTTATTGAGGACGTTCAGTTTACGATCGAGAATGTGCTTGAGGGTGAAAGAGTTGCATATTGCGACACTGCAATTTTCTACGACGAGCAGCCCACCGATCTTGTGACATCATGGTGGCAGAGGCTACGTTGGTGCCGCGGATATATTCAGATTCTCAAACGTTACACGGGAAAGCTTTTGGGTGCTTTTTTCAAGGGGCGCGGTTTTTCCAATTACGATATGCTGATGGCAATGTCGCCTGCATTCTTTATTTCCTTGGCGGCGGTCACGGTAAATATTCTGGGACTTATCCTTACCTTGATATTTGATCCGTCAAGCTTTCTTTTGTCGCTTGTTTCCTCGTTGCTTACATGTGTAGGGGCGTATCTTTTGTTCCTTATCGTGTCGGTTTGCACCGTGATCACCGAAAGAAAACGAATTCGCGCGACTGTGGGGCAGAGGATAAGCGCTGTGCTGACATTCCCGATATTTATGGCGACGTACATTCCGATCGTGGCGGCGTCGCTGTTTATGAGACCCTCGTGGAAGCAGATAACGCACAAGAGAGCCGATGAGGCGGATGCTGCGGAAATGGAAAAGGAAAAAGAGGTTGAGACCTCGGGTAAATAATAAAAAGCCCGTGTTACACGCGTAACACGGGTTTTTTTGATTTTGATTTGTCGGTGTGTTAAGCCTTCCCCAGCGGGGAAGGGGGACCACGAAGTGGTGGATGAGGAGGGCATTTTTTCAAGGACTTCACATCTTTTGAGGACATTGTTTCGTTGCAAAAGATACCTTGCGCCACAAGAAAAAATCCACGATACACCCGTGACGCACATTCTAAGGGCGACCTCCTCATCCACCACTTCGTGGTCCCCCTTCTCCGCTGGAGAAGGCTATTCGTTAAATTGCAATTTATCTGTAGATATTAAAGCTTCTTTTCGAGTCTTTCTCTTATTGCTTTGATGAATTCGGCGGTATTGACGCTTGTGACCTTTGTGCCTTCGTCGACAAGACCTGTGAGGTCCTTTGTCATTATTCCGTCGTTGAGTGTGTCTATGCAGGCTTCCTCAAGCTTATCTGCGAACGCGACGAGCTCGGGGAGGCTGTCGAGCTCTCCGCGCTTGCGGAGTGCGCCCGACCACGCGTAGATCGTTGCCATTGGGTTAGTTGAGGTGTTTTCACCGTTTAAGTAGCGGTAATAGTGGCGCGTTACTGTGCCGTGCGCCGCTTCATACTCGTACTTGCCGTCGGGAGAGACGAGGACGCTCGTCATCATAGCGAGTGAGCCGAATGCGGTCGAGACCATGTCCGACATAACGTCGCCGTCGTAGTTCTTGCAAGCCCAGATGTATCCGCCCTCGCTTCTGATAACGCGGGCGACCGCGTCGTCGATGAGGGTATAGAAATACTCGATGCCGAGTTCTTCGAATTTTTCCTTGTAGTTCTTGTTGTAAATGTCCTCAAATATGAGCTTGAAGGTCTGGTCGTACTGCTTGGAGATGGTGTCCTTGGTAGAGAACCAGAGGCTCTGCTTGGTATCTATCGCATATTTGAAGCAGGAATGTGCGAAGGAGATTATTGAGCTGTCTTTATTATACTGACCCTGGAGCACTCCTGCGCACTCAAAGTCGTATATCGTTTCGGAAAACTCGGTTCCGTCCTCGCCCTTGAAGGAGAGGGTAGCGGTGCCTTTTCCCGGAACACGGTACTCGGTTGCTTTATAGACGTCTCCGTACGCGTGGCGCGCGATGGTGATGGGCTTTTTCCAGTTGCGTACTACGGGCTTTATCGAGTCGATGATGATAGGTGCGCGGAACACCGTTCCGTCAAGGATGGCGCGGATGGTTCCGTTGGGGGATTTCCACATTTTTGTGAGGTTATATTCCTCGACTCTCTGTTTATTGGGCGTTATCGTTGCGCATTTTACCGCAACTCCGTATTTCTGCGTGGCGTATGCCGAGTCAAACGTGACTTTATCCTGCGTTCTCTCTCTTTCGGGGAGTCCGAGGTCGTAGTATTCGGTCTTGAGGTCTACAAATGGAAGAAGGAGCTCGTCCTTTATCATCTTCCAGATTATTCTTGTCATCTCGTCGCCGTCCATCTCGACGAGGGGAGTGGTCATTTTGATTTTTTGCATTTTTATCTGCCTCCGTGGGTAAGATTGGCGTTTTTGCGCGTTTATTATCGATCTTTTTGATTTTTTAGTTTGTAGTGATTCATAAGGCAGCCTGCAAGGAGGATCTCCTTTTCCTCGGCGGTGAGACCCTTGACGTAGAGCTTGATGCTTTCGGTCTTGCCGTTCGTGCGGACTACGCGTGCGTCAAACTCCTCTTCGCCCGATGCGATCTTGTCTCTTATTCCTTGTACGAATACGCAATCTCCTACCTCGTAATCAAAGCTTGTGTCAGGATCGATGGTGAAGGGGAGGATGCCCCAGTTTATGCAGTTGGAGCGGTAGCGCTTGGTTGCAAACTCGTAGCAGATATTTGCAAATCCTCCGAGCACCTTCTGACAGGATGCCGCTTGCTCACGCGCCGAGCCGTCGCCCGGCTTATTTGCGAACACGCAAGAGCCAAACTGTGTATTCTTTGCAAGCTCGTCTGCATCTCCGAGCCTTGAGAGTACCTCGAAGAGCTTTTGGGGCTTTTCACCGTTGCGTCTTGCCGCTTCGTCCTTTGCGACGAGCTTGGAGAGTCCGACATACTCGGGGACTCGGCGCGAGAGGGTGAATTCCGAAAGACGAATGGGGTTTGAGCGCAAAGAGCTCGTCTCACCTGAGGGGATGAGCTCGTCCGTCGTGGTCACGGGGTCGTGGATGACTGCGGTGAGCTCGACGAGGAGGTTGTCCGCAAGCTTATACTGATCGGGCCAGCTTGTGATATTGGGACCCAGAATGAGCTCGGTCTCGGGCTGAGGATTGCCAAAGCCGTAGTAAACCCTTTTTTTGTATACAGAATTGTCAAACTCGTATTCTATGGGCGTGTATTCGTAATCGATATCGGTGGCGGGGGTTATCTTTCCTCCGTTTGCCGCGGTCGCGGCGATGCTTCTTGCGTCCATGAGAGCGACTCCCGAGACCTGTCCTTCGCCCGGCTTTGAGCCCTCGCGGTTGGGGAAGTTACGCGTGGTGTGGCGGAGCGAGAGTCCGTTATTTGCGGGGACGTCGCCTGCTCCGAAGCATGGTCCGCAGAAGGAGGGCTTGATGAGTGCACCGTTTGCTAAGAGGTCGGCAGAGATGCCGTGTCTTGTAAGTGCCAGGGATACGGGGATGCTTGTGGGGTATACGGAGAGTGAGAAATAGCTGTTGCCAACGTTGCCTCCCTTGAGTATCTCGTTTGCCTCTACGATGCTGTCGAACATTCCGCCTGCGCATCCTGCGATGATTCCCTGGTCGGCAAGCACGCTTCCGTCAGATTGGACCTTGGAGACGAGGTCTAGCTTGCATTTGGGGAACTTCTTTTTTGCCTCCTCCTCGACAGATGTGAGGATCTCCCTTGCGTTCGCGACAAATTCCTTTATCGTATATACGTTTGAGGGGTGGAAGGGGAGGGCTATCATGGATTCGACCTTGGAAAGATCGATCTCGACCATTGAATCGTAGTAAGCGACTCCACGGGGCTTGAGCTCCTTATATTCCTCGGGTCTTGAGTGCGTTTCATAGTGCTTCTTTACGATCTCGTCTGTTTCCCATATCGACGAGAGGCAGGTAGTCTCGGTGGTCATTACGTCGATGCCGTTTCTGAAGTCGATGGGGAGATTGTGAACACCGTCTCCAACAAATTCAAGCACCTTGTTCTTTACAAATCCGTCCTTGAAGGTCGCTCCGACAAGGGCGAGTGCTACGTCGTGGGGTCCGATGCCTCGTCTCGGCTTGCCTGTGAGGTGAACGAGCACGACCTCGGGGGCTTTTATATCGTAAGTGTCCTTTAAAAGCTGCTTTACAAGCTCGGGTCCGCCCTCGCCGACACCCATTGTGCCGAGCGCGCCGTAGCGCGTGTGTGAGTCGGAGCCGAGGATCATTTTTCCACATCCCGCGAGCTCCTCACGTGCGTAGGAGTGAATGACAGACTGATTTGCGGGAACGTATATTCCACCGTACTTCTTTGCGGCGGAAAGGCCGAAGACGTGGTCGTCCTCGTTTATCGTTCCGCCAACTGCGCAAAGGGAGTTATGGCAGTTGGTCAGCGCGTAAGGAATGGGAAACTCCTCAAGTCCGCCGACACGCGCGGTCTGGATTATACCGACGTATGTGATATCATGCGATACCATTGCGTCGAATTTTATTTTCAGTGTCTCGTCGCTTCCCGACGTATTATGCGCGGAAAGTATTTGAGACGCGATCGTGTTTTTTCTTGCCTCTTCTTTTGAGAGAGAGGAGGTCTCGCTTATGATTCCGTTTTCGTAGAAAACGCCTGTATTATGAAGCTTTATCATACTGTGCCTCCGTGTACGATTGAGGGATTTGTTACTTTTTGCTCTTTTTTGAGCAAAAAATAAAACTACATTTTATTATAACACCTATAGGCTTCCCCGTCAAGTGAATTTCGGGCTCTTTTTGTACATCTTTTGCTTTTTGGTGAGAAAAAAATTGTTATATTCAAACAAAAATGTTATAAAACACTTGCATTACTTAAAAATCTGTGATATAATTGAATGTAAGGTGTGCGGACTGCTTTATCGAGGTCGCTAACCACAGACGTAATTTTTTGAGGTGAATTTATGAACGGTTTGAAGTCGTTTTTGAAGCGCAACCTGCAGGTCATTCTCTTGGTTCTGTGCGGTGTGCTTGTCGTTGCCGGTATCCTGACCTTTATCTTCGGTGCAGGAAACAGTGACGGCGCGGTCAAGGTATTGTTTATTGCTCTGGGCATTGTGCTCATTCTTATTGGAATATCGCTGGCGCTTCTTGCGTTTGCGGTCGGTTCTCCCGAAAAGGCAAACTTCTTCCTTTACGATCAGAGTACGAAGTCCAATATAACTGTTGACGAGCTTGATTTCGACAGAATAAACAAGAAGATGGTCTACGTTATGTCGAGACTTACCTCGAGTGCTTCGAAGGTCTGGACCGAGAACGTTTTTGAGGGTGACAACGAGGTGTTCGCTGACGGAGATGAGCGTTTTGCTCCTCTTGTTGCTTACAAGATCCTCTTCGATCTCTCCGAGAGAGCTAACGAGGGTGTCTGGAACCTTTATCTTATGGCTGACAGATCTATCATCGAGTCTATCGCTTCTGCTCTTGAGCTCAATGATGACGAGGAGCTTGCAAAGGCTTTCAGATTCCTGCACGAAAATGCTTCGGGCAGCTACGAGAGAACAGAGAAGTTCCTTGCAGATAACAAGAAGTACATTCAGGCCAAGATGGTCAAGTACGTAAAGACAAACATTGAAGAGTTTTAATTGATATTGAAGAAAATGCTCCTGTGGGTCGCTCCACAGGAGTTTTTTTGATAGAATAATAAACAATAAGTTGATAAAGAAACAAAAGATTAAATGGATAATGAAAAAGGGAGGTGGGGAGGCGGCGGTCGGAGGCTGATAGTGTCGGATGGGTCTCGGCGCGAGTGAAGAGAAGAAGTGAAGAAAACAAGGGGAGAGATTCGAACACAGAAAGAAGCGAAAATTAACCGTTGTACAGTTGCGCGGGAAATAGGGAAGCGCAGATTGCGATGCTTTTGGTAATGAGGGGGATTAAAGTGTGTGTACGTGTACGGTCAAGCATGCGAAATATCGAAACGGTTTGGATGAGTAGCTGATCTCTAATACTATCTGATGTATCAGAATGTGGTTTAAAAAGAATGGGATTTTAATGTAATAAATGTAAATAAATGGATATTTGGCTTGTTGATTGAATAAGATTACGGAAAATGCGATTATTTTTTGAATTTTGAGAAAAAAGGACAAAAATTTTTATGTTGAGAAAAATTTTCTTTTTGTTCATTTTTTGACTGATATGTGATGAGAAGTGAGGATTTTTTTAAAATGATAAGCTAATCGGATGGAGGAGGTGCTTGATTTTTGTGAGTAAGTCTGATTTACTTGGTCGATTTCGGTTCAAAATGGCGATGAATTCGTACGTTAAAGTGCCTAAAAATGATTAAAAAATCAAAAAAATAAAGGCATTTCTTAAAAACAAGGTAAGCGAAATTTACTATTTGGGAAGGGTAAAACGGCGCATGCCAAAAAGCAGAGAAAAAAACCATCCTGACGGTTGCGCTCGCGACAGTAGAACATTTGATTTCCTTTGTCGCAAAAAGGTTTTCTCGATTCAAAAGTTAAGGTTTGTAAACAAATATTTCCTTGACATTTTATCCCTCGTGTGATATTATATTAAAGTAATAATAGGGTGAACGCGACTCACGGCTTGTCTTTCGGCGGAGCGTTTGTGTTTTTTGGAGAGAAATTTTCGAAAACAACAGAGCTCTTTCGCCGATTTTCCTTTTATTCGCAACTGTCTTGATACGTTTTTGTTCCGTTTTGCACGTTTTGCGCGAGCATTGTGCAGATCGGTGCGTGCCACGCTTTGATTCACAGGATCATTCGTTGGGTCATCAAGGTCGTGCAAAATAATTGGAAGACTGATGCGGCGATGCTCTGACGAACGTCTACAGCCGAAACATTTTGTGATGATGCTGATGCAGTATGATCGCCGATGAAGCTTTGCTTCTCTCGGCTCAGGTCATGCCGCACCGTTGGTAATGCCTCCGAGTAACACCGTTCTCGAGAGTATATCAAGGGCTGCGTGCGGGCTTGGTCCACGGTTGGTTTTCTGTCCCGGACGCACGGTGTTATTGACGGTGGTTTTTACCCTAAACGGGGCAAGGTTCCTTTACTTGCCTGAAAACAGCAGGAGGTTTTTTTATGAAAAGGACAAGATTTCAAAGGCTTGTGGCTCTGATACTCTGTCTTACCTTCGCTATCAGCGGATTCGCAATTTCCGCTGCCGCGGCAGATGACGAAAAGGATACGTCATCTGAAGGTTCGACAGACTCGATCTACGATTCGAGCGAGATATTGGAGCTGCTCAACGCAATCTCTTACGGAGATTATCTTAAGGATGCCAACGCGAAGCCTGCAAAGGGCTCTATAGTCGTTGACGCTGTTAAGGATCTCTACGTTGAGGGAACGAATGCCAAGTATTCCGTCGGTACATTCGACGGCATCGAGGCTGTGCTCACTCCCGCTACCGGTACGGTCGCGTGGAAGGTCACGGGCGTTCCCGAGAGAGCTCTCTACACTGTTACGCTCAAGTATTATGCGTACGTTGAAGAGGGAAGTGAGACCAAGGCTGACTCGGTCGAGCGTGTCTTCAAGATAAACGGTAAGGTTCCGTTCTCTGAGGCTAGATACCTCACCATCAAGAAGAACTGGCTCAACGATTATCCCGATGCTATCTATCAGGGCGACGAAAGCCTTGAGAGTGTTCTTGCAGAGGGTAAGAGTGCGGGTCTTGAGGGTAAGATCGAAAACGGAAAGCTTACATTTGTTTATCCGGACGTCTGGACAAGTGCAAAGGTTGATTTCTGCGATAAGTACGAGCTCAGATTTATGAAGCTTGATATCTACAACAACGAGATCCGCCCCGTTGCATTCCAGAGCCCCGAGTGGTCTGAATACACCATGACCGACTCCATGGGATTCTATACCGAGGCATTCACTTTCGTTCTTGAAGAGGGTGATAATATCATCTCTCTTGACGGTAAGAACTCTCAGCTCGCTATCTCCGAGATCGTTCTCTCTCCCGCAGAGGAATGTATTTCCTATGAGGAATACCTCGAGCTTTGCGCCGGCAAGCCCGCCGGTTCCGGAAGCATCAAGATCGAGGCGGAGTACATGAGCAGTGCTTCCGATAAAACTATATATCCCGTTGAGGATTCCGCTGATGCGCTTACCTCTCCTCACGATCCCACGAGAACTCTTCTCAACTCCTTCGGCGGCGAGAAGTGGCAGACTGCAGGTCAGTCGGTAAGCTATACGTTTAAGGTAGACAAGTCCGGTATGTACGATATCATCTTCCGTTTCAAGCAGGACGTGCTTGACGGTATGTTCGTAAACCGCTTGCTTCGTATCTACAGTGAGGGCGGAAGCGTTAAGGAGGGAGACCTCGGTTATTACAACGGCATTCCCTTCGAAGAGGCAAAGACTCTTACGTTCAACTACGGCGACGACTGGCAGGTGACCAAGGTCACGAACGGCGATCAGTCCTTGAAGTTCTACTTTGAGGAGGGCGTTACATATACGATTAAATTTGAGGTAACTCTCGGTGCGATGGCTGAGGTCATCAACACCGTTCAGGATGCGCTTGACAGTATCAACGCCGATTACCTTGCAATTATTCAGCTCACAGGCTCTACTCCCGATACCTACCGTGACTACGGTTTCTCGAGGATCATGCCCGACGTTCTTATCGATATGGTCCGCCAGGCTCAGATACTCAACTACGAGAGTGACGATCCTGCAGAGTGGGGTGTCGCGCAGAAGCTTACCGACCTTGCAGGAGAGAAATCCTCTAACGTTGGTACTCTTCAGAAGATCTCCGACCTTCTTCTTGAGATGGGAAGAGACGAGGACGAGATCGCAAGACTTCTTGCGCGTCTTAAGAGCTATATCGGTACTCTCGGTACCTTCCTCTCCGATGCAAAGACTCAGCCTCTCTACGTTGACTACGTTATGGTTCAGGGAATCGACGAGGAAGAGCCTGCGGCTAAGGCTAACTTCTGGAATTCCTTTGTTCACGAGGTAAAGAGATTCTTCGCTTCCTTCGTTCGTGACTACGACGCGGTCGGTGTTATGACCGAGACCGAGGAGGGCGATGCTCTTGAGGTGTGGCTCGCAACGGGACGTGACCAGTTCCAGGTCAAGAGAAGTCTTGTTAACAGTGACTTCGTAAGCAACGAGGAGCGTGGATACGATATCCCCGTTGAGCTTAAGCTCGTTGCTGCGGGAACTCTTCTCCCGTCAATTCTTGCAAACCAGGGTCCTGACGTTTACCACGGTCTTGACCAGGGAAGCGTTATCAACTACGCTATCCGTTCCGCTATCCTTCCCGTAGATCAGTTCAAGGACTTTGATGAGGTGGCTTCATCTTTCAATGAGTCGGCTATGATCGTTCTTAAGATGGATGACGCGGATGGCATTACCCACTGCTACGGACTCCCCGAGGCTCAGGGCTTCTCCATGATGTTCGTTCGCGTTGATATCCTTGCCGATCTCGGAATCGAGATCCCACAGACCTGGGATGACATTATGGCTGCTATTCCTAAGCTCCAGGCGAAGAACATGCAGATCGGTCTTACCACAGACTCAACTATCCACCTTTACCAGATGGGCGGTGAGCTCTTTGCCGATAACGGTATGAGGATCAACCTTGACTCCCAGATAGGTCTTGCGTCCTTCCAGAAGGCGTGTGACCTCTTCACGAAGTACGGCTTCCCCTATCAGTACGACGGTGCTAACCGTTTCAGAACCGGTGAGATGCCTATCATCATTGCCGATTACACGGGTCTTTACAACCAGCTTAAGGTCTTTGCGACAGAGATCGAGGGCTCTTGGGTAATGGTTCCCGTTCCCGGTGTTCGTCAGGAGGACGGCAGCATCAACAACTGTGCTATCGCTTCGGTCACCGCGTCGGTCCTCGTTAAGGGCTGTGAGGGTAAGATGCTTGATTCCGCTTGGGAATACCTCAAGTGGTTCACAGGCGACGACTGCCAGGCAGAATACTCCAACGAGATGGTCGCTCTTATGGGTCCCTCCGCTAAGTACAACACTGCAAACAGAAACGCTCTTGAGAGACTTCCTTGGACAAACGAGGAGCTCCAGAGGATCAGAGCGCAGTTCAATAACCTTGCGGCAGTTCCCAACTACCCCGGTCGATACATTCTTGCACGTTACACAGAGTTCGCGTTCCTCGCGGCTTACAACGACAAGGAAGATCCCCAGCAGGCAATCCGCTCGCATATTACTGCTATAAATAAGGAAATTACACGTAAACGCGCCGAGTTCGGACTCGAGACTCTTGAGCAGGGTCAGACCTTGGCGGATAAGAGATTTGATCAGGCTGTTGCAGCTGCAGAAGAGCTTGAAAAGAAGAATTCGAAGTACGCTGACCTTTATGACGATGTCGTATATGCTACAAAGACAAATGACAGCGCTTACATAAGAGCTTTTGCAGAGGATATTATGGCTATGACAGAGAAGGATGCTTCGCTCATCATCTCTAAGGGTCCCGATATCACGAAGTTTAGCGAAAAGCAGCTTCTCTATTACGTCTACGTAGCTCTTACGGATGCGGCAAACGCACTCGACACGTATTGATTTCTTCCATTTATATATAAATCTGCAAAGGAGATAAAAAATGTCTAACAGAACAGCAGAAAAAAAGGCTGTTGCCCGTAAAGAAATGACAATGGCGCAGTGGACATGGAAGGAAATGAAGAAAAACTGGATCGCTTACCTTATGGTCGCTCCGTATATGCTCATTTTCACCGTATTTACCATTTTGCCCGTTATTCTTTCCGCGGTTATCAGTTTTACTAACTTTAACATGCTGGAAATGCCTGATTTCGTCTTCCTTAATAACTATATAGCGTTGTTCTTCGATGATGATATATTCCTTACGGCTTGTACGAACACATTTATTTTCGCATGTATCGTAGGACCTGCGTCCTACCTTATGTCCTTCCTCGTTGCTTGGTTTATCAACGAGCTTCCTCCCCGTATCCGTGCGATAGTTACTCTTATATTCTACGCACCCTCTATCTCGGGTCAGGTCTACCTTATCTGGGGTACGCTCTTCTCGGCGGACTCCTACGGTTGGGTCAACGCAACCCTTCTTGAGCTCGGTCTTATCGACAGTGAGATCGCGTTCTTCAAGGATGCCGATTACGTTATGCCTCTTTGTATCGTCGTTTCTCTCTGGACCTCGCTCGGTACGGCGTTCCTGTCCTTTATCGCAGGTCTTCAGGGTGTCGACCGTGCACTGTATGAGGCGGGAGCGGTCGACGGTGTCAAGAACCGTTGGCAAGAGCTTTACTACATAACGCTTCCTTCCATGCGTCCTCAGCTTATGTTCGGTGCGGTCATGGCGATCACCAACGCCTTCGGCTTCGGCGGAATCGTTACCGCGCTCTGCGGATTCCCCTCCGTTGACTATGCCGCTCACACGATCATGCACCACCTTGAAGACTACGGTGGACAGCGTTACGAGGTCGGTTATTCGTCCGCTATCGCGGTCGTGCTCTTCGCGATAATGGTCGGTGCTAACGGACTTGTCAAGAAGATTCTCTCAAAGGTAGGTGTGTAATATGGCAAAGTTAAGAACAAGAAACCATAAAGTCGTATTCGCACGCTCTGCCGGCGGTGATATGGGTATCACGGTATTGCTCGTGCTCCTTGGCGCATTCATGTTCTTGCCCATGGTCTACGTTGTGATGCAGTCATTAAAGCCTCTCGACGAGCTTTGGATGTATCCTCCCCGCTTCTTCGTTATGAGCCCTTCACTCAAGAACTTCGGAGACCTCTTCTCGCTTATGAATATATCTTGGGTTCCTTTCACAAGATATATCTTTAACACGGTATTTACCTCTGTCATGGGTACCTTCGGACACCTCTTTATCGCGTCCCTTGCGGCTTACACCATGGCTAAGATCAAGTTCCCCGGCGGAAAGGCAATGTTTAAGACGGTTCAGACCTCGCTTATGTTCCACTCCACCGTTACGGGAATTACTTCCTTTATTATAATGAGCGCGTTCGGATGGCTCGATACATACGTTGCTATCATCGTTCCTGCGTGGGGATCTACTCTCGGTCTCTACCTTATGAAGCAGTTTATGGACACCAACGTTCCGGACACCGTCCTTGAGTCGGCAAGACTTGACGGATCGGGCGAGCTTCGTACCTACTGGATAATCGCAATGCCTATGGTTAAGCCCGCTTGGCTCACACTTATCGTTTATTCGTTCCAGGGACTCTGGAACGCGGGCGCTTCGATGTACATTCACTCCGAGCAGCTCAAATCTCTTAACTACGCGATCGGACAGATCACCGCCGGCGGTATCAAGCGCGCGGGTGCATCTGCTGCGGCTCAGGTCGTTATGATGCTCGTTCCGATCCTCGTATTCGTATTCTCGCAGTCAAACATTGTTGAAACAATGGGTTCGAGCGGAATGAAAGACTAATTTAAGGAGGAAAGTAGATAATGAAAAGATCAGCAAGAATTATTTGCGCCTTGTTTGTTATAGTTATGCTTGCCTCCGCTCTGGTCGTAAGCTCGGGCGCAAGCTCTGCTTATCAGACATACACGTATTCTATCGCGGGATACGCGCTCTACTCTCCCGATGCCTATACGGCTGATGCTAATATCATCACCTACAGACAGATGGGACTTAGTACCGATCTCAATAACCCCAGCGATATGGTCACGGATGATAACGGCAACGTTTATATCGCTGATGCGGGCAACAACAGGATCGTATGTCTTGACCGCTATTACAAGCAGAAATTTATAATCAACGGTTTCGTAAACGACAAGGGCGTTAAGGACTCGCTCCTGACACCCCAGGGCGTTTTTATCACAAAAAACAATATCTGGGTCTGCGACACGGGTAAGGGAAGAATAGTCGTATTTGACCGTAACGGAGAATTCGTTAAGATAATCGAACCTCCTACGTCTAACCTTTTCGGCGACAACTCACTTTACAAGCCGATCGCTATCGCAGTTGACCAGTATAACAGACTCTTCGTCGTTTCTCAGGGTACTTATCAGGGTATTATC
The DNA here is from genome assembly GCA_045132775.1 of Eubacteriales bacterium. Classification (GTDB taxonomy): domain Bacteria; phylum Bacillota; class Clostridia; order Oscillospirales; family CAG-272; genus SVTX01. The sequence goes on along the minus strand of JBGUSX010000065.1, from coordinate 13,376 downwards.
GTTATGACCGACAGCGGAGAGTTCACAGGATTTATCGGTGCACAGGCTACCACGCTTTCCGCTTGGGATATCATCTGGAGAAGATTCCAGACAGAAGCTCAGCAGGCTCAGAAGGAAGAGAACGTCTCCACCGAGTTTAACAACATTACCATTGATGCGGACGGATTTATCTACGTTACTACGTCCGGTATCGCCGCTACTCAGGTAGAGGGAGCTATCAAAGGCAAGGACAAGACAGGTAAGTACATGCCTATCAAGATGCTCAACACCAAGGGTGACGAGATCATGAGACGTAACGGCTTCTGGCCGCCTGCGGGTGAGGTCGATTTCTCCTCGCTCTCCAAGGACGATATCACCGGTGCTTCCACCGTTACCGACGTTGCGATCGGTCCCGAGGGAACCTGGTCCATCATCGATGAAAAGAGACAGAGGATCTACACCTACGATGCAAACGGAAACCTCCTCTTTGCATTCGGTGACAAGGGAACTATGATCGGTAACCTTGAGGGCATTGAGGCTATTACGTATCAGGGCTCCAAGATGCTCGTTCTTGATAAGACGACAAAGTCCATAACCGTGTTCAACAGAACAGGTTACGGCGATACTCTCATTTCCGCGATCGCGGCTGAGAATGACAGAGACTTTACTCTCGCAATCAACCGTTGGACCGAAGTGCTTAAGCTTAATTCGAACTTCGACGCGGCTTACGTAGGTATAGGTCAGGCTATGTACCTCAACGGTGAATACGAGGAGTCGCTTGAGTATTTCGAGGCGGCTTACGATACTGAGAACTGGTCAAAGTCCTATCAGGAGATCAGACGTATATGGATGTCGGATTACTTCCTCGTCCTTATACTTATTATCGTTGCAATAATCGTTGCGTTCGTTCTTTGCAACAAGTTTATCACTAAAGTTAACAAAAAAGCCACTACGTCGGGCAAGAAGAAGACATTTGGCGAAGAGCTCGCTTACGGCTTCTACGTTATTCTTCACCCCTTCGACGGCTTCTGGGACCTCAAGCATGAAAAACGCGGATCCGTCAGAGCTTCCATCGTTTTCATCGCCGTTACGATCCTTGCGTTCTTCTATCAGTCGATAGGACAGGGATATCTTATGAATCCCGAGGGCAAGTACGATTCGATCTGGGTACAGGTAATTGGCGTTCTCGTTCCTCTCTTCCTCTTCATCGTTTCAAACTGGTGTCTTACCACTCTGTTTGAGGGTGAGGGAAGCTTCAAGGATATCTTTATCGCTTGCTCGTACAGCTTGGTTCCAGTTCCGCTCCTTCTTATCCCCGTTACGCTTCTTTCAAACGTCTGCACCAATGCGGAGATCAATATTATCGGATTTATTTCCACTTTGTCGTTTATCTGGCTGGGTCTCCTTGTATTCTTCGGCACTCAGGTGACGCACGACTATACGATGGGTAAGAATATTATTACAATCCTCGGAACACTTGTCGGTATGGTATTCATTATGTTCCTGGCGATCCTCTTCTCGACTCTCGTTACCAAGATGGTCAGCCTTGTTACGAATATCGTTACCGAGATAAGATACAGGATATGATGACAGATAGGAGAGTGATACAATGAAAAATATTTACAAAATAATATCGATGCTCTTAACTGTCTTCATGATCCTGAGCGCGCTTACGGTACTTTTCACGGTCGAGGTCTTCGCCGCTGAAGAGACTGAGGCTGAAACGGATAATACAGTCGGTGAAGAGTCCGAAAAGGCAAAGGAATCTGTTGATTACGTCAATCAGTATTTTGCTACCCCTGAAGAAAAGCTTGAAACTATGGATCTCGCTTACGAAAAGGACGGTGTCCGTCTCTACGTTGATGCGGAGAGCGGTGAGGTCGCTTACGTAAACACCAAGACAGGTGAAAAGCTTTTCACAAACCCCTACGACGTTGCTTCCTCCACGGGTAATGAAACAACTAAGTATGAGATCCTTTCTCAGATCATAGTTACCTTCCAGGATTCCGTTGGTCAGGAAAGAGTTTTCACAAGCTATGAGGAGGCTGCGTGCCGTAATCAGATCACTGTCGAGAATATCAAGGGCGGTATCCGCGTTGAGTATACTATCGGTCGTGAGCAGAGTAAGATACTCGTTCCCAGACTTATCTCGACGGACAGATTTGAGGAAATGATCCTGGCTCCCTTGTACGAAGTGTTCGGTGACGAGCTCTACAATCCCCGTTCACAAGATACCAAGGTGTTCGACGTGCAGAAAATGCTCTCGTACTTTATGATATACTCCGTAGATAAGCTCGACGTTTCCAAGGCTGACAGACAGAATATAGAGAATACCTTTGGCGGTCTTTACGACGATCTTATCAGCTCTGACGCTCAGTATGCAAGAGCTCTCAAGAAGTTCCCGATCGTTGAGACTATGCCCGTTTACGTATTTGACCCCGATGCGAGTGAGGCTGAGCTCTCGAAGGCAGAGGAGATCATTTTGAAGTACTGCCCCGAGTACACCTACGAGGAGCTTGAGTACGACCATATCCTTACTGAATATAAGTCGGACGATACTAACCCTCCTGTATTCAGAATGTCTCTTGAATACAAGGCTGATGCCGAGGGTCTTTCCGTAAGACTTCCTGCAAACGGTATCCGCTTCAATGAGGCGATCTACACCCTTGAGCACATTCAGATCCTTCCTTATATGGGCGCAGGTAACAGCGCTTATACGGGATACAACTTCTTCCCGGATGGATCCGGCTCGCTCTTTGACTTCAATTCGCTCAATACCAACCAGACAAGAGCCGTCAGCGGCAAGGTGTACGGTACTGACTTTGCTTACCACGAGATCACCGGTACATATCAGAAGACTATACGTTATCCCGTATTCGGTATTATCGAAGAGACAGAGTACTATACGTTTACAAGATACGATAATGACGGTGAGAACGTCTTGTCCGAGATGAAGATCGCGGGTAATATCGTTAAGGCGGTAGAGGCTCTTAAGGCAGGAGAGAGCGTAAACTTCTGTAACGGTCAGGCAGAAAAGCTCCAGGAAACCTATGATCAGTTTATCTCCGCATCAAACACCATCAAAGAGCTCTGTCCTGAAAAGCGCGGATTCGTTTGTATCATTGAGGAGGGTGACGCTCTTGCATCTCTTTCCACCTATCACGCAGGTGCGCTCAGTGACTACAACACCGTTAAGATGCAGTTCACACCCAGACCTAAGGATAGCTATAACATCGCTGATTCCATTTCGGTAGGCACAAACTCCGAGTGGACGGTCGTTTCCGACAGAAAGTACGTTGGAAACTATATGATGAAGTATATCACCCTTTCGGATGCGGGAACGACCGAGGATAAGACCTCGTACGACGCTTCCTGGTTCGGTATGGCGGTCGCTTACCGTGATTACCTCACAAATAAGGGTGTTATCTCTAAGATCGATGAGAGCGAACTTACTGACAGCATTCCGCTCTACATCGAGACATTCGGTACTATAGAGACTACCGAAAAGATCCTTTCTATCCCTGTCACCGTAATGGCTCCTCTTACTACCTTCGATAACATCGAAACTATGTATAAAGAGCTCTCCGAGCAGGGAATGAAAAACATCAACTTCAAGCTCACGGGTTATGCTAACGGCGGTATGCAGTACACTATGCCCGGTAAGCTTAAGTTTGAAAAGGCTGTCGGCGGTAACAAGGGCTTCCAGGAGCTTCTCGATGCCGCTAACGAAGTGAATAAGGAGGAAAACAGCAACTTTGGTGTATTCCCCGATTTCGACTTCGCTTACACTATGAATTCCGGGGCGTTTGACGGTCACTCCGCTTACAAGCACAATGCGAGAACCATCGATGACAGATATGCCTCCAAGAGAGTTTATAAGGCTACTCAGCAGAAGTATGAAAACTATCATGAAATGATCATATCTCCCGCTTATTTCGTAGAGTTCTATGAAAAGCTCCAGGGCAATTACGCGGATAAATATGACGGAGTTCTCGGTATTTCGGTATCTTCTCTCGGTAGTGCGCTTAACTCTGACTTTGACGAGGATGAGCCTTACAACCGCGAGGATGCAAAGGAATTTACCGTTGAGGCATTCAAGCACTTCAGCGAGAACTACTCCGAGGTCATGACCGACGGCGGTAACGCTTACGTGTGGAAGTACGTTGATCACATTCTCGGCATGCCTCTCGACTCCTCAAGATACAATTTCGCCGCTGAGGCGGTACCGTTTATCGGTGTGGTTCTCCACGGTTCGATCAAATTCGCAGGAGAGCCTCTTAACATGGAGGGTGACCTTAAGTACGCTATGCTTAAGGCTATTGAGAACGGTGCTTCTCCTTACTTCGTTCTCTCCTACCAGAACACCCAGGTGCTTAAGGAGGATGAGATCCTCAGTAAGTACTATTCGATCAGATACGATATCTGGAATGACGATATCATCGATACGTATACAGATCTTAACGATCTTCTCTTTGACGTTCAGGACAAGTACATCGTAGGTCATCAGTTCCTTTCCGGTGCTACGCGTGTTCCTGATTCCGATGAGTTTATTTCTGATATCTTAGGCGAATACGAGTCTGCACTCGATACACACAGAAATGCGGCTGAGCTTCTCCAGAAGGAGCTTGAACAGGCGGCAAACATTGCACGAGAGAACGGCCGTATCGCTGAGGCTTATGCGGCTGAGGCGGTCGTTAAGGTCCTTGCTCTTTACACATCTCAGATGAACTTCATCGACGGCTCTGCAGTTTATTCAACTGACTATTATTCTCGTGTTAAGGCTGCTTACGCGGAGTTCGTAAAGGTATCCGCATTCAAGAGCTCCAAGGATCCTGATCAAAAGGCTCAGTACGAGCGTTTAAACAACGTTTATAAAATAGTTCAGACATTCAACGTAGATTTCAGTGACACGCTTGCACAGTATGATCACATGAATCAGAAATACAACGCGTCGGTTCTCGGTTCAGACTATAAGAGCTACAGAGATACTGTGAACTCAATATACAAGGACTACGCTAAGAATGAGATCGCATTCAGTCAGATCAATAGCGAGATCGCCAAAGAGATCGCTGATGAGAAGATGGAGCAGGCTCTTAAGGACTTTGAGGGCAAGAAGATATCGGTCGATGATTTTATTAAGATCATTGATACCTACGGCGCGGTATACGTTGATGCGGAAGACGTTGAGGGAGCTGTAAGAGATTACCTTAATGATGATCTTGATCACGTTGCGCTCTATAATGCAGGTGTTGCGTTGAACAAGAATAAGAATGATGATTCTTATAAGGAAGCGTTCGACAAGGCATTTGATGCATATATTAACGGAACACTTGCCGATTCGGCTCTCACCGACACGTTTACGGCTTGGTTCGACTCTCTCGAGACTGCTACTCTTGATGAGCTCAAGACAGCTCTGAACGGATTTATCGAAAAGACCGTTAATAAGAACAGTCTTAAGGAAGTTATAACCGCTTACGCTGCAGGCCTGTTTGATAGAGCTGACGTTCTTGACTCCTTAGAAAAGGTCAAGACCGCAAAGAAGGTCCTGGAGACTGCCGAGGCAAACTACAAGCTTGAGCCTTTCGGAAACGTTGAAAAGGATTTTGCAAATGCGGAGAAGGAATACAATTCCGCTTACAATTCCTTTGAAAAGAAGGTAAACACATTTAAGTCAAATTACAGAACGACTAACCTCAGAAATGCACTTGAGGACTTTGAGGTAGCTCAGAGTGCTTACGAAGAGAGCGTTTTGAGAAAGAACATCAACAAGACAAATGCCGATACACTTTATCCGGCTGCCAAGGTTGCGTATGACGCAGCAGAGGCAAGAGTAGCGGGATTTGTTGTAAAGGCGATGGATGAAAAGCAGCTTTCGGTTGAGGTTGAGGACTATATTCTCAAGGCTGACGCTTATAACGAGTATCAAGCTGCAAAAGAAGCAAAGGATATTTCCGTAAAGTCCGGATTTGACGTAACATACGACGATTGTTTCGCTATCTATCTCGACAAGTACAATAACGAGAAGTATTCTTCCTTCACAAGTGCTCTTGAGGATGGTTCCTACACTGAGTTGGACTATGCCTCCTACAAGGCATACTACGATGCAGATCAGGCTGTAGAAGCACTTGAGGATGCTGTTAACAGTATCGTTGTCAAGACCGGTGCGTTCGACGAGTACGTCGTTGCGCTTGCTCAGTACGACTACGCTGTCGCAAACCGCTCCGAGATCACCGACGACGCCTTTACAACCGCACAGAACCTTCTTGCCCAGACAAGAAGAAAGGCAATTACCAGCGTATCCAGAGTAGATTCCTCCACGATCGAGGAGATCCAGGAGATCTACGATACCGCGGCAGGCCACGTTCAGCTTGCTATTGAGGCTATCGACATTCTCGCACTTTCCGAGGATTATACGCTTGAGTATATCGAGGGAGAAGAGGAGTCCTTCCTTAATATCAAGATCACCGATGATATGCCCTTCATCGTAAAGCAGGCGGTAGAGAGAGCTCAGACGGCTTACTACTACATCGTTGAGGACAGATTCACCGAGATAAAGGATGGCTTCGAGACCGAATATACTTACAACGGACACAAGCTCTACCGTAAGGTGCTTCCTTCCAACGACACCGTATATTTCTACGGCACCTATGAGACGGGATATCAGTATCTTACACTTAACAGAGACGGAACCTTCTCGGTTTACGAGAACAACAAGAGTAACGCGGGCGGAACAGTGAACGGAAACATCGTTTACGAGAACAACAAGGTTGACTTCGGTAAGGGTGTTTACTACACCATCGCCGGTGGTAAGATGACCTACTATACAAAGGTATCTGAAGGCGTATTTATCGAAAAGGCACCCATCGTCTACAACGGTGAGCTCTTCAGAACTCTTGACGACGGCACCGACGTATACTACGACGGAAGCGTTTACTATTCCGTAAACGAGGACGGAACCTACACACGTTATACCTACAGCCAGAGTATCAACGGCTGTCTTGAGGAATCTGTATCCGCTAAGGATGAGGTCCTTGCGATAGTTAAGGCTCTTCAGGAGCTTGAGGATGCGAGCGATTCGAATATCTACGACCAGATCGTAGAACGTATCAGGATCAACAAGCTTCTCAATCAGAAGGATGAGGACGAAGAGGAGGTCGTTGTGGATGAGTCCAAGTACACGACCGAGAACGTTGTTGCCGTTACGTACGGTGAGAGCGTTGACAAGCCCTTCAAGACTGTCATTCTTAACTACAACAACTACAGCATCAGACTTGAATACAACGGATACGTTTATACTATCCCCGCATACGGATTCGTTGAGATCAAGCTTACAGAGCAGAACTGAGGAAGGAGGATAATATGACAGAACAACTTAAGCCGAATCAGGCAGTAAAAGCTCCCAAAAAGAGAAAGATCGCGTCTCTCGACAAGAGAAAGGCGCGCGTGGGTTGGGTTTTCGTATTACCCTTTATCATAGGCTTCGTGCTTGTGTATCTTCCCATGCTTCTTGACTCACTCAAGCTCGCTTTCTCCGATATGACCACTCTTACCGGAGGAGGAGTTGAATTCGAATTTACAGGATTCGAAAACTTCCAGTACGCATTGTTTACTGATGCAGGCTTTATCCAGACCCTTATATCGGGTCTGGGACAGCTTGTGTTCGAGGTGCCCGCGATCCTTTTGTTCTCGCTCTTCATGGCTATCCTTCTTAACCAGAAGATGGTCGGACGTGCCGCTTTCCGTGCAATATTCTTCCTCCCCGTTGTTCTTGCAACCGGTGTTATGGAGTCTATTGAGGCGGGTAACATTCTCGGCTCGTACATGGGCGAGACAGGCGGTATCGACGACGGATCCGGCTCGAGTGCCGCTTCCGAGATCGTTTCCGTGATGGATTTCGAGATGCTCTTTCAGAATATGAAGGTCGGTACAGAGCTCGTTGAGTACGTTGTACAGATCATCAACGACATTTACGCGATCGTTAACCGTTCCGGTGTTCAGATGCTTATCTTCCTCTCCGGATTGCAATCGATCTCGCCTGCGATATACGAGGCTTGTAAGATCGACGGTGCTACCGGTTGGGAGACCTTCTGGAAGGTTACGTTCCCCATGATAAGCCCGATGATCCTTGTTAACGCGGTGTACACCATCATCGACTCGTTTACGACTGAATCGAACGTAGTTATGTCCTACATTTCTAAAGCTCCTGCGAGCATTCCTCAAAACGGTACCGAGATCGCTACGGCGATGTCCTGGATGTACTTCCTTATCGTTGTGCTTATCCTCGCAGCCGTTGCCGGAATAATGTCGATGTTCGTATTCTATCAGAGAAGAGACTAAGAAGGGAGGAGAAATAATGGATAATTCAAGACCTAAAATCACAAAAGAATCCAAGAACAAGATAAAGGTTGAGTTTGACAGAACTCCTCTTAAAGAAAGGCTTAAGGCTAAATTCCTTAACTTCTACTTCTTCCAGACGGTAGTTATAAAGCTTTTCAGATTTATCTTCCTTCTCGGTATCGCTTACATCGTTCTTTTCCCCTTCTTTACGAAGATCGCGGGATCCTTTATGTCTCCCGAGGACTTTATTGACGTTACCGTACGTCTTATCCCGAAAAACTTTACGCTTGATATTTATAAGGCTATATGGACAGACCTTGATTACGTAGAGGCTCTTGCCAATACGGTACTTATCTCGCTGTTGCTTGCTGTTATTCAGACATTTATATGCTGCGTAATTGCTTACGGTCTTGCAAAGTACAAGTTCAAGGGTAACGGATTTATCTTCATGCTCGTTATGATCACGATGATAATTCCTCACAAGACGCTTCAGTCATCCATGTCGATGAACTTTACCTATTTCGACATTGCGAACATTCTCTCTACGCTCTCGGGAGGATCGATCATTGATATTGACTTCTTCGGTCTGTTCCAATATACGCTTCAGTCGCCGATCAATATCCTTAATCTCCCTGAGCACAGTATCAACCTCAAGAACACGATCTGGCCCTTCATTATCCTTGCTGTTACGGGTCTTGCGTTCAAGAACGGTCTTTACGTGTTTATGCTCCGTCAGTTCTTCCGCGGAATACCCGACTCTCTTGAGGAGTCCGCGTATATCGACGGTTCGGGAGATTTCAGGACCTTTATCCAGATCATTCTTCCGATGTCGGTGCCTATGATGATAACGGTATTCCTGTTCTCATTCTGTTGGCAGTGGACGGATACATTCTACACGAGTATGTTCTTTACGAATATGAGGGAAGCACCGTTGATGCTATCCAGAATGATGGATGTCGGTATGCCTAAATCGCTGGATACGGAATATGCCGGACAGCAGCTTTATGAGACAGCGATACGTAATACCTGCGGTATTATGATCATTGCGCCTCTCGTAGTTCTGTACGTATTCCTCCAGAGATATCTCGTTGAGGGTATCGAGCGTTCGGGACTTACCGCAGAATAATCAAAAAACGCATTTTAAAATACACTATCCCTCTCCGAATACCGTTAATGTCTACAGACAAAAATTGTTTTCGGAGAAGGAATTTTATAGGAGGTATAATTTTATGAAGAAATTATTGATTTTTGTTTTGATCGCGACTATGCTGCTTAGCCTTTTTGCGTGTGATAACGGTGAGACATCTACCGAGGCACCCACGCAGAAGGAAACAGACTCTGCGACCGAAAAACCAACTAATAAGCCTACGGATGCACCGACGCAGGTGCCTACGTCCGAGCCGACAGAGGAACCGACGCAAGCTCCTACTATTGAGCCTACGGAGGAGCCGACACAAGCACCTACGTCAGAGCCTACAGGGGCACCGACACAAGTACCTACGACTATGCCTACCGAGGTGCCTACACAGGTGCCTACGACTACGCCTACCGAGGTGCCTACACAGGTGCCTACGACTATGCCTACCGAGATACCTACGACCGCGCCTACCGAGGTGCCTACGACTATGCCTACCGAGATGCCTACGACTATGCCTACCGAGGTGCCGACACACGAACCAACGACCGCGCCTACCGAGAAGCCTACGGAGGCGCAGACCACAGATCCCAGTGAAAAGGAGACCGATGAAATGCAGACTGAGGTTGTTTACGACGACATTGCAAGCGTTGGAATATATGATAAATATGATCTTGATTCCTATATGTCTCCGATATGGAGCGGCAAGGTCGTTCATAACGAGACGGTTATGTTCGTCGGTATTGACGACAAAGCATCTCTTCTTTACGATGCGGACAGGATCCTGTCCGTGAAATCCTATGATCTTTCAATTGAGTACGTTCAGGGCATTGACTACGATTACGTTGACGGAAAACTTGTACTTCTTGAGGGAACAAGGATACCTTACGTTCCGCTTGAGACCTACTATTCCGTTCTTGACCCCGAGCTTCCCTTTCTCTCTACGATGTACAACGGCAAGGTCACTCAGACGATGTGGGGCGATGGAACTGCTATGACAAAGTGGCAGGTGGCGGTTACATACAAGCATTCTGATACCTGGGAGGGCAAAGAGATCGAGTCATACGAGGACAGATTTGCTGACTTTATCAAAAAGCTTGAAAACGGTGAGGATGTGACCGTATTCTTCTACGGAGACAGCATCACTACGGGTGCTACTTCGTCACAGAGCAGACCTCCCTATGCTCCAAGCTACCCGAGAATGTTTGTTCAGTACGTTGCAAAGCAGTACGGATATACTGTTAAGTATATTGATACCTACAGTAATACCAATCTGACCAACGGAAAGCCTGGGGGCGGTGCGCCTCACCCTGACACCGTTTTCGGTACTAACGGAACTATAACCTATATCAATACTGCGGTTGGCGGATGGAATACCCAACAAGGTCTTGATAATATGCAAGCATACGTTACGAACTATATCAATGCCTACGGATGCGATCTTTTCGTTCTTGCGTTCGGAATGAATAACGGAAGCGCTAATGCCGCCACCGTTACCGGGCTTATGGAGAATATTATAAAAAAGGTCAATAGTGCCGCACCGGAGACTGACTTTGTGCTTGTTTCGACGATGATACCCAATCCCGAGGCGGTCAGGAATTCTGCAGACAAGTATTTCTGCAACGGAAATCAGGCTACCTTTGAGGCGAAAATGTATCCTTTGGCTGATGCATTAAACAAAAGCAACAAGGGTGGATGCGCGGTAGCCCCCATGACTAGCGTGAGCCAATACATCCACTCGCAGAAGCGTTATCGCGACACGACGGGTAATAACGTAAATCACCCGAGTGATTTCCTTGCACGCGCGTATGCTCAGGTCATATACCAGACTGTTTTCGGATATGAGAATTACGGTGAGGATGAAGTTGAGCTTGAAAACAAGCCCGTTGAAAACGCTAACTTCAATGCACAGATGAGCGTTTCCGACAACACGGTGTATCTTGACGGTGCGAGCGGTACAAATAACAAAAATTACGCGGTCTGCGTAAGATTTGAGGAAACTCAGGGCGGATACTATATGTATTACGTCAAGGATCACGGTATTGTATATATTAACGTTGAGAACGGTTCGATCGTCTATTCCGATACGGCGACAAGCGTATGGACATACGACGAGAGTCTGGGTGCGATGGTTTCCGGCGAGTGTGCGGTCACGCTTTCGGCTCCCGAGATCTGCTTCCATCCCGTTATTGCAGGAGAGGGAACTCACGGACGTGAGACTTGCGTAAGATGCGGTGTTGAGGCGACTAATGAGGCACACGCAATGGTTGACACCAAGACTGTAAACTCGGACGGATCTGTTACATATTCTTCGAGCTGTGAGATCTGCGGTAAGGTTGGAAAATCCAATACGATCCCCGCGGGTGTGATCTACTATTCGGGTGCGGATACCTATAAGTCTCCTATATTCTATCTGTTAAATAAGGAGTGTGGCGAAGAAAACGGTGTTGCATTTACAAGAGTGACTGCAAAGACCTCAGATCACGGACACGAGCTTCACTGGATAAATCAAAACGTTGAACCTTATAACGATTATTCGGGTAATCAGCTTGATACAAAGGGCTTGAGGTATCTCGTTATCAGACTCAGGGCGAGCCATACGGAGATCAGCATGAAGTTCCAATACAAGCTTCTTGCATCCAATGAAGGAAGATATGCTGTTCCCGTTGTCAAGGCAGGAGAATGGATCACCTACGTTCTTGATCTCAAGGCTCTTGGCGGTAGCAACTATGCAGCACTTGAGGACGGTACATATACGATGCAGTACTTCAAGATGTATTTCGGCGCGGGATTTGATCAGATTGAGAACGGTTACGTTGATTTTGAGTATCTTGCGCTTTGTGACAGCTTCGAGCAGATCGCAATGATCGCAAATTCCGAGACGGTACAGATGATGACAACGTCCGGAAGCACGACGGAGGTAAGGTCTGACGGAACATGAGTAGGAGAGCACAGTCTCGGAGACAGTGTTAATGGCAATACCTACACAGTTGTGTGTACTGTTTGCGGAAAGGTGATTTCATCCAAGACCTTACCCGAGGGATTGAACGTTTATCTATCTGCTTATGCCTTAAGCAACAAGGCAAACGGCGCGAGCCTGATCAATTACGCTGAGGTCATCAATGACACTGACGGAACTTACTGCCGCGTTTACGGCGGTTCTGCTCACGCGACTCAGAATTGCAATCAGTTCGCTATGTATTCAAATACAAGTGCATCGACCGTTACGGGTCAGTATCTCGTTATCAAGTACAGAGTCGGTGAAAACGGACTCGGTCAGAAAAAGATAACGATATACGCGGGAACCGAAAATAACGGTCCGACAACCGATGCGGAGCTGATCGAGCTCTACGTCGGTGACGGAACGACTATTGAGGACGGCACGTGGCATATTGCAATAATCAATATGGACACCGCGGCGGGCATTGGAAAGACTAACGATTGCTTCAAGGCAGGCGATGACGGACTGTACAGGGCGAAATTTGTTTCTCTCAGACCCTTCTTTACGGGTCAGGCAGGCGGAGACGAGAGCGACTATATGGATATAGAGTTCGCGGCAGTATGTGACAGTCTTGAAAAGGCTGAGGCACTTATTGGCTCGGGTTCGTATGATTATTACACGACCGGTGCATATCCCGAAACAGTTACAATAACCGAATAAATAAGAATCCCCTCGGCAATGCCGAGGGGATTCAGACTGTCGAAAAAGCTGTTAGACCGCAAGGGATAAAAGACAAAGAAACAAACATTAAAAACTTACACGCAGGAAATAAGCACAAGGCATTCATCGAGAATGCCTTGTGCTTTCTTGCTTTTTCCGTTTTTGCACTCTGGCGTACCCCCGTACGCCTACGAATGCAAAAACGAAAAATCTACCTACCTTTTTCGACCTCTGCCAGCGTGTCGAGACTTTCTCGACACGCTG
>JBGUSX010000064.1:0-13044 GCA_045132775.1 Eubacteriales bacterium | reverse complement strand
TTTCGCTGATTTTAAAAGGTTTTAACGGCGGGAGCAAGCCCCCGCCCTACATTGTAGACCGTTCGCTACATTGCAATTTGTTTACGTGATATGAAACACAAAAATAAAGATCGCTTGACGGATTTCGTCAAGCGATTTTGTGTTTATTCATTTTCCGCGATATACTGCTCGATATAGTAGGAAGCCGTTGCTCCGTCTGCCGCGGCGGTCACTATCTGGCGAAGTGCTTTCGTGCGGACGTCGCCGACCGCATAGACGCCCGGGATATTCGTTCGCGTGCTTTCGTCGGCTATAATATAGCCCGACTCGTCGAGGTCGATCTGACCTGCAAAAATCGCGGTCGCGGGGGAGCGTCCGATGCTTATAAAGAGTCCGTCGAGGTCAATTTTCTCGCTCTCGCCGTTCTTGTTCGTTACGGTGACGGCATTTATCTTCATCTCGTGGTGGAGCTCTGTGACCTGGCTGTTCCACTTGAATTCGACGTTTTCGGCCTTCATCAGCGGCTCGTGGTATATCTTTGTCGCGCGGAGCACGTCGCGGCGCACGATCACGTAGACCTTTGCGCAGATCTTGGAGAGCAAGAGCGCGTCTGCCGCCGCGGAATTTCCTCCTCCGACGACCGCTACCGTCTTGCCTCTGAACAACATTCCGTCGCACGCGGCACAGTAGCCGACTCCTCGACCGATAAGCGTCTCTTCCTTATCGACTCCGAGGTGCTTATGGCTCGCGCCGGTTGCGATAACTACGGTTTTTGCGTAAAATGTTCCCGAATCGGTGACGATCTTCTTGGGATTCGCATTCAGATCGACCTCTATGACCTCGGTCTGCATCGTCTGTGCGCCGAATTTCTCCGCGCCCTCTTGCATTTTAAAGCCGAGCGAGAAGCCGTCGATCCCTTCGCTGAAGCCGGGGTAGTTTTCGATCGAGGTGGTCTCTGTCATCTGTCCGCCCGCGGAAAATTTTTCAAGCACGAGGGTATCGAGCCCTGCGCGAGTGGTATAGAGGGCACAGGTATAGCCTGCGGGTCCTCCGCCGATAATTATAACGTCAAAGATTTTTTGTGACATTGTTTTCTCCGTTTACGGTAGATTATTTGAGCATATCAAGGATCTGCGCCTTGGTTCTTGCGCCGACCGCCTGGGTTGCGACCTCTCCGTTCTTGATTACGAAGAGGGAGGGGATGCTCATTACTCCGAACTGCTGTGCGAGCTCGCCCTGCTCGTCAACGTTGATCTTGCCGACCTTGTACTCGGGGTGCTCCTCTGCGATCGCGTCAACGATGGGGGAGACCATACGGCAGGGACCGCACCAGTCTGCGTAGAAGTCGAGAAGGACGGTCTTTTCGCTGTCAAGTACCTCGGACTCAAAATTTTCTTTTGTTATTTTAATTACACTCATTTTTTAGTCTCCTTTATTTTTGTTTTACAATTATATTATAACCGATTTTTGCGGGATTTTCAATAGGTTTTTTAGATTTGTCAAATTGCAATTTAGCGAACGGTTAAGAGCGACAGCGCTGTCGTTTTCGGTCAAGCCTTTTTTAAAAGGCTTGGCGGAGCCGCCGCGCTCGGCGGTCGCGCCTCGCAAGGCGCGAAATATTCTTATCGTTCAAAGCGCCACGGAAGGGTGAATGCCAAGCTATTGGCTTGGCAGAGGGGAACCACACAAGTGGGGGGTTCCCCTTTCTACCCAAAGGCTATCTTAATTGTTTATCCGCTTTTTTCTTTGGCACAAGAGGCGCAAGAAAAAAGCTTGGCAAAAAAGAAACGCCACAGGAGGTATTTCGCGCCTTGCGAGGCGCGACCGCCGATCGCGGCGGCTCCGACAAGCCTTTGAAAAGGCTTGAGCGAAACTTTCAAACCGCTTCGCTCTGTGTGGTGACGACTCACCGCTAAACTGCAATTTGCGCAACAAAAGACTTCCCTCCGAAATCGGAGGGAAGTCAAATAAATTATGATTTACTCAATCTACAAGCAGTATTGAAATTAGCCCATGTAGAATATGTTCTTATCTCTCTGCTCGTCGATGTTCGCTGCGTTGTACCATACACCTGCGATACCAACGTCAGCAACAGTCTCGCCTGCAAGCTTCTTAGCTGCGAGCTCAACTGCCTTGTAACCGATGCTGTAGGAGTCCTGAGCAACGGAACCAACAAGGAGAGCGTAGGACTTACCTGCGTCCTTCATCCAGTTGTACTGGTTTGTACCTGCGTCGAATCCGCAGAAGAGAATATCCTTATAGGTAGCAGCGTTATCGGAAACCTCGGGATATACTTCGTTAACAACACCCTCGTTTGTCATGAAGATGGACTCTGCGCCCCACTCGTTAAGAGCGGTGAGACCGAGCTTGTACTCGCCTGCGTTGTTAGCCTTAACCTGAACGTTAACGTCGATGGTGTAGCCGTCAGCCTTTGCGAGAGCAACGATCTTATCCTTGAAGCCGCCTGCACGGTCGATACCTGTGGAGGTGGAGTCGTGCTGAATGATACCTACCTTGTAGCCGTTCTTAAGAACGTTCTGGCTCTTGAGGTATGCGTAGAAGTTCTCTGCAGCAACGCCCGCAGCTGCGTAGTTGTCGGTAGCAACGCCGCCGATCGTGGGATCCTTACCCTTTGTGATGTCTGCGCCGTTTGAGTAGAGACCGGAGTCAAACTCAACTACGGGAAGACCCTTGTCGTATGCGGATGTGAGCTCATCGCCGAATCCGAGACCGATCGTTGCAAGAACGATAGCCTTAATGTCCTTGGTGTTGAGAGCGGCCTGAACCATCTCTCTCTGAGCGTTGACGTACTCTTCGCTCTCTGCGGTAGGTCCGCGGAAGGTTACCTTGTAACCGTAGTCTCTACCTGCCTGCTCTGCGCCTGCCTTAACAGCCTGCCAGAATGCGTGTGTCTCACCCTTTGCAACTACTGCAATGGTGCCTTTGGTTCCGTCGTCTTTGCCGTTATCGCAAGCTACAAATGCGATAGAGCAGAGAGCAACTGCGAGAAGGATAGCGAGGATTCTTGTGAATTTTTTCATGGTGTTTCCTCCAAAATTTTTTATTTATAAAAACTTTTTTGTTTTTATACCGAGTTAATGAATAGGGAATAGCTATTTCTTATTTTTTCTTTTCTTCCGCTTTAAGCGCGGGAACTTCGGTCTTGATGACCTTCTTGAGATCAGCGATCTCTGCGTCGATCTCCTTGATTCTCGCCTCTGCCTCGGGATTTCCTTTTGCAGAGAGTGCGTAATCCTTTTCAATCTTGAGCTCATCGATCTTCTCGCGTGTCTCCTTGAGAAGCTTGTCGGAGGGCTTTTCGATCTTTACCTTTGCAGCCGCCTTTTTCTTGAGGACATCAAGAAGGACCGCGCCTACAACGATAACACCGGTTACAGCGTACGTGATGTTTGTTGCGGATACAACGCTTCCGCCTGCCAAAGCCATGTTAAGACCCTGACGGATAACGACGAGGATCATGGAACCGAGAAGGGTTCCTACTACCGATGCCGCACCGCCTGTCGTGCTTGTACCGCCGATGTAAACGCCTGCGATAGCGTCAAGCTCCATTCCGTTACCGCCCGCGATGGTGAGCGAGGGGTTGGAAGCTACGTAGAAGAGCGCCGCAAGACCTGCGAAGAAGCCGCCGATCGAGTAAGCGATGATCTTGTACTTGTCAACGTTGATACCGGAAAGACGTGTAGCCTCCTCGTTACTACCTATAGCAAGGATGTAACGTCCGATCTTGGTCTTATACATCACAACCATACAGATGACGGTGAGAACGAGAACCCAAACGATACCGACGGGGAAGCCTTCGTAGTTTGTAAATATCTTCTGGAACCAACCTGTCGTGGGGTATTTAACCGCGGAGGAGGTCTTTCTGACCGCCTCGGAAACAACAGAGGTGAGTCCGCGGGATACGAGCATCGTGCCGAGAGTCGCGATAAAGGGGGCGATCTTGCACTTTGCAACCAGAAGTCCGTTGATAAGACCGAAGATAAGACCTGTAAGAAGGATTATCGGAATGGTGAGCCAGAGCGTACCCTCGTCCTGAGTAACACCGGTCTTGCAGATAGCACCTGCTAAAACAGCCGAACCGATACAAACCGTACCGATCGAAAGGTCGATTCCGCCGGTCGCGATAACGAAGGTTACGCCGAGTGCAAGGATCGCGTAGGGAACGAGCGCCTTACTCATAGTAAGGAGCATACCCTCACTTGCAAAGCTCGGATTGATCAGCGTAAAGAGTGCGAAAAGCAGTATCGTTGCGAAAACGATAACTATATTCTGCTTGCCGCTTGTCTTGAGATACTTGCCGGTTTTGGAGCATCCCTGACGAATGCGGCCGCGAAGATTTAACTTTGCATTGAATTTGTTTTCTGTCTGTTTCATATCAATTCTCCTCTCTCATCGTAGCAAGCTGCATGATGTTCTCCTGATTAGCCTCGGAGATATCGAGCTCGCCCGTCTTTCTACCCTCACACATTACAAGCACTCTGTCGCTCATTCGGAGTATCTCGACAAGCTCGGAGGATATCATGATTATCGATTTGCCCTGCTTTGAGAGCTCGTTCATAAGGGTGTATATCTCGCTCTTTGCTCCAACGTCGATACCGCGGGTAGGCTCGTCGAAGATCAGAATGTCACAGTTCTGAATAAGCCATCTTGCGATAATTACCTTTTGCTGGTTTCCTCCCGAGAGGTTCTTCAAGAGCTGATCCATCGAGGGAGTTTTTGTGCGAAGCTTTTTGTTAAAGACCTCAGCCTCTTCCTTAAGCTTTCCGTCGTCAATAAGTCCGTACTTTACGTATCTGTCCATAGAAGCGATGGCGGTGTTCTCGGATACTGACTTCAAAAGCATAAGTCCGTATCTCTTTCTGTCCTCGGAAAGATAACCGATTCCGTGCTTTACCGCATCACTGGGAGTTTTGATATTGACCTTCTTGCCATTGATGAAGATCTCGCCGCTGTCAAACTGATCCGCGCCGAATATTGCGCGTGCCACCTCTGTTCTGCCCGCACCCATAAGTCCGGAGAAGCCGAGGATCTCGCCGCGGCGGAGCGTAAAGCTCACGTCCTTGATAGTCTTGCCGCTACAGAGGTTCTTGACCTCAAGAACAACGGGCGCGTCGGGCGCGACCTCGCTGTGAGTCTTTGGATCCTCATAGACAACTCGTCCTATCATCATGTTTATGATCTCGTCCTTGGTGACCTCGGAGGTGTTGACGGTTCCAACGTACTCGCCGTCGCGCATGACGGTAATTCTGTCGGAGATGCGCTTGATCTCGTCCATACGGTGCGATATGTAGATCATTCCGATGCCCTTGGATTTCAAATCGTTCATTATTTTGAACAATTCCTCGATCTCGGTCTGCGTCAGAGCCGCGGTAGGCTCGTCGAGGATAAGAAGCTTACAGTCGCGCGAGACCGCCTTAGCGATCTCGACCATCTGCTGCTTTCCGACCGTGAGCGTGCCGAGAGTGGTCTGAGGATCGATCTTGATACCTATCATCTTGAAGAGCTCCTCGGCAGCCTTTATCATATCGTTATCCTTGATAAAGGCCTTGCCCGCCATAGGCTCTCTTCCTATATATATGTTCTGTGCGACGGTGAGATGATTCATCATATTGAGCTCCTGGTGTATCATACTGATACCGAGCTGCTGTGACTCACCTATGTTCTTTACGGAGTAGGGAGAACCGAGGTAGGTTATCTCGCCCGCGTCTGCCTGATGAATTCCGGTCAGGACTTTCATAAGGGTGGATTTTCCCGCACCGTTTTCGCCTACGAGCGCGTGGACTTCACCGCATTGCAGATCGAAATGAACGTTCTTCAAAGCGTGAACGCCGTGAAAGCGTTTATCAATGCCGTTCATCTCCAGCAATTTGTTTTGCATGATATATGCCCCCTTTCGCTGATTACACATATATTGTACATTCTTCGCCAATCCATTTCAATAGCATAAAAAGTAAAAAAATTCACAATAATAAACACAAATTTTTCCATATCTATTGACGAATTGACCAATATATGTTATTATTTATTTATAAAATAAGCCTATCATTTGACTAAATTGCAAAAGAGAAAAAAGATAATCTGTATTTTTTCTACATAATTCACAAAAATGCATAAAGCAAAATATGACATAAAAAACTATGCATTTTAGACAAATTGAGACGCTGTTTTTTGGAGATAATGATGAATGATCGAATTGAAATAAAGTTGGAAGAGAAAAAGAAAACTGCATATTCCAAAATTGACGTTGTCAAGCTTGATACAAAGTGCCTCTACGCAGGCAAGCTTGAGCGCATAAAGCAGTGGAAAGAAAAACCGCACGAGCACCCGTTCTGCGAGATCCTGTTCGTTTTATCGGGACACGGCGAGACGGTGGTTGGAGGAAAGACGTATGAAATAAAAAAAGGGGACATCCTTGTTTATAATCCTAACACCGTACATGAGGAATCGACCTCTGGAGACGTCGGACTTGAGCTCGCGTTTTTCGGGATAACGAATTTTCAGATCAGCGGATTGCCCTTCGACCATCTTATCGATAAGGAATCCTCGCCCGTGCTTCACACAAAGAAGGATTACGATAAATTCAGCTTTTATTTCAGATCGTTAGCCGACGAAATGTCGGAGGACCGACAGTACAGTGAGCTTATGGCAAAATACTGGGCGAGACTGATACTGATAGGAATATTGCGGCTTGCGAATATCTCAGAGGCAAAATTCGTGACTAACGCTATATTCACAAAGATACACCAGTATCTGTCAAAAAACTTCGCGTCTATAGAATCGATGGATCAGATATGCGAG
The DNA here is from genome assembly GCA_045132775.1 of Eubacteriales bacterium. GTDB lineage: Bacteria > Bacillota > Clostridia > Oscillospirales > CAG-272 > SVTX01. The sequence continues at coordinate 6,246 of JBGUSX010000064.1, read as the reverse complement.
GATCTGAATATCAGCAAATATTATCTTTCACACGTCTTTAAAAAGTATATGGGAACTCCGCCGATGCAGTACGTTACGGTCAAGCGCATGTCCTATGCGAAAAAGCTTTTGCAGGAGACCGACCTTACCGCGAGCGAGATAGGAGAGAGATGCGGATATAAGGATCACGTGCTCTTTTTCAAGGCATTCAAAAAGAGCACGGGGATCACTCCTGTTGCATACAGAAAGAAAACGCAGGGATATGAGAATCTGACAAGAATATAAAAAAACAGCGGTTTGTTTCACAACAAACCGCTGTTTTGTTTTTTTACTCTGTTTTCTGCTCGCCGCGGCTCTTTTTCTCTCTGATGAGGAAAATTGCAGAGGAGACCATATTAAAGCATTCGCAGATCAATCCGCCGAGCGAGAAATTGAAAATGTTATGTATTATCCACGCGGGAGAAGAGCAAGCGATCTGCGCGTAGCGTATGCGGCGCGGCTCGCCCTGATACATAAAGATGCTGATTATCAGCAAGCCGATGCAAGGAATTGATGTGAGCAATATCTGCCACGGGTCGCTGTTCAGGAAACATGAGACTGCAAAGCAGACAATATAGAGAGCTTCAACGAGTGCAAGCTTCCATTTTTTTGTACTGTTCTTTGAGAAGAGCAGACCTCTTATAAGGTTTGCAAAGTTGAAGAACGCGCCTCCAAATGCACCGATAAGGAGAAAGTTGATGACGAACATCGAAGATCCCGTACCCTGCATCAGAAAGAAGGTCTTGTTGGATCTGCACTGGAATGACGAGATAATTATGATCATTCCGATGATACCAAAGGCCTGTGCGATGATATCGGTGATTCCCGGTACGCCGAGCAGATTATCAAAAAACTCTTGCATAACCGCCTCACCGTCAGATAACGCCCTTCTGGAGCATTATGTTAGCGTATACTGCGCTCTCACCTGTTGCAACGATGCAGTAGCAGGTCTTTGCCTCGTCGTAGAAATCAAAGCGGTCAATATTGCCTATAGCGTTCTTTCCGCGCGGATCGTGCTTTGCAACGACCTCTGCATAGGTGTCCCAGATGGGAGTTTCGATCCTTCCAACGTCGCAGTCCATAAGCTGCATAAGGGTCACGGGCTTTTCAACGTAGGTGTCGAGAGGGAATACTGTAAGGATAGCGTCAAGAACCTCGGGAACTCCGTGGCCGTCCATGCGAATGACGATGGCATCCTTTCCCATAGTCTCGGCGGGGAAGTTTCCGTCAGAGATGCAGATGCGGTCGCTGTGACCCATCTCGCAGAGAACCTTGAGGAGCGCGGGGGGAAGAATTTTCGGAATACCTTTAAGCATGATAGATTACCTCTTTCAATAGAATTGGGATTTGACCCCGTGGGGCAACATCCTCTTTTTGTTCATTATATCATACTCAACGGAATTTGTAAAGATGTGAAATAAAAATCCCCGTTTTGACGTGATTTGAATAAAATAATGAATCAAAGCAAAACCGGAATAAAAAGCACGCGAGTGTTACCAAACACAGTTATCCTTATATTTGCAAAGCCCGATCAAACGAAAAATTAAAGCCGTGACGTCTCCCAAATAACAAAAAAGCAGAGAAAACCGTGGTTTTCTCTGCTTTTTAATTAGTCAAGCTCACGCTTGCCGGTATAGAGCTCGTAGTAGCGTCCCTTCATTTCAAGGAGCTGCTCGTGCGTGCCACGCTCGATTATCTCGCCCTGCTCAAGCACCATAATAGCATTCGAGTTGCGAACGGTCGAGAGACGGTGCGCGATAACGAAGGTCGTGCGAGTCGCCATAAGTCTGTCCATACCGTGCTCAATGTGACGTTCGGTACGGGTATCTACCGAGCTGGTCGCCTCGTCGAGAACGAGAATGGGAGCCTTTGAAATAGCCGCACGCGCAATATTTAGGAGCTGACGCTGACCTTGCGAGAGGTTCGATCCGTCACCCTCAAGCATCGTGTCGTAGCCGTGCTCAAGACGCATAATAAAGCTGTGCGCGCTGGCGGTCTTTGCCGCCTGGATTACCTCATCGTCGGTGGCATCGGGTCTGCCGTAGCGGATGTTTTCCATGACCGTGCCCGTAAAGAGATGGGTGTCCTGAAGGACCATTGCGATGTTGGAGCGGAGGGAGTCGCGCTTGATGTCCTTGATGTTCACACCGTCGATGGTGATCGTACCCGACTCAATGTCGTAGAAGCGGCTGAGAAGGTTTGTGACCGTGGTCTTGCCCGCACCCGTCGAGCCGACGAAAGCGATCTTCTGACCGGGATGAGCGTAGAGAGTAAGATTTTTGAGAATGACCTTGTCGGGATTGTAACCGAACGTTACGTTTTCAAACACAACGTCGCCCTTCATGTCGGGCATATCGATAGCATCGGGCGCATCGGGAGTCTCGGGAGCCTCATCCATGACCGCAAAAACTCTTTCCGCGCCTGCAAGAGCGGAGAAGATAGCCGTTGTCTGCTGAGAGATGTTGTTTATAGGCATGCTGAACTGCTTTGAATACTGAGCAAAGAGCTGGAGCGCACCGGGGTCGAGACTGCCCATGACCATAAGGATGCCGCCAACACCGATGGTGACCGAATAGCTTATCATACTCGTGTTGTGCATGATGGGACCCATAAGACCTCCGAAGAACTGCGCGCGGAGCTGCTTGTCGCGGAGATCCTCGTTGAGAGTCTCAAATTCCTCGCAGCAGGTCTGCTCGTGATTGAATACCTTTACGACCTTCTGACCCGTTACCGTCTCCTCAACGTAGCCGTTAGCCGCGCCGAGAGCCGCCTGTTGAGCCGAGTAATGCTTTCTGGAAGCACCCGCTATCTTTGCACCGCCAAGCGCAAAGAAGGGAACGAATACAAGAGTGATAAGCGTCAGCCAGATGTTAGTGGTTATCATAAATACAAGCGTACCTACAAGCGAGATGACACCCGAAACTATGCTTGTCAGAGAGTTGTTGAACATAACGTCGATGTTGTCAACGTCGTTGGTAAATCTCGACATTACCTCACCCGTGGGATGCGTGTCGAAGTAGCGAACGGAGAGCTTCTGGAGCTTGACGAAAAGATCGTTTCTTATCTTTTCGACCGAGTTCTGCGATATCGTCAGCATAACTCTCGCCTGAAGGTAGCTCGTCACGATGGTGAAGAGATAGATGCAAACGAGGATCATTATCGTAGCGAGGATATAGAACATTACCGAAGCGGCAGTGTCGTTGTAGCCGTCACCGACGACCGACGCGATAAAGCCCGTAGCACCGTTCTTGACCGACTCGATAAAGGAGTCGAGAGCGCGGTAGATGGGGCTGTTCAAAACCGCGGGATCTACCTCAAGACCGACGTACTCGGAAAGACGGTTGATGATAGGTCTTGTCATATAACCGCCAATGAGGGAGAATACGGTGTTGAGCATCATAAAGAAGAGAACGACAAAGAGCAGAGCCTTGTATTTACCGACGTATTTGAGGAGTCTGCCGATAGTCTTTTTCGCGTCCTTGGGCTTGCCTCCCATGCCACCGGGACCTCTTCCGCCCCTTGGACCTCCGCCTCGGGGACCTCCGGGACCGCCCATACCTCCGGGCTTGGACGAGCTGTGATATTGCTTTTGAAGTTCCTGTAGTGAACGTGCCATTATCAGTTACCGTCCTTTCCCGAGATCTGAGAGTTGTATATCTCCTGATACTCGATATTATTCTGCATGAGCGTGTCGTGAGTGCCGACACCTGTGATCCTGCCGTCGTCCATGACGATGATCATATCCGCATCCTTGACGGATGAAATTCTCTGCGCGATAATGATCTTCGTGGAGCTTCCGAGCTCCTCGCGGAATGCGCGACGGATCTGCGCCTCGGTCGCGGTATCTACCGCGCTTGTCGAGTCGTCAAGAATGATTATCTTCGGCTTTTTGAGAAGCGCGCGAGCGATACAAAGCCTCTGCTTCTGTCCGCCCGAGACGTTGACACCGCCCTGACCGAGCTCGGTCTGATAGCCGTTTGTGAAGTTGCGAACGAACTTGTCTGCCTGCGCGTTTTCGGCGGCGGCAAACATCTCCTCGTCAGTGGCGCTCTCGTCACCCCAACGGAGATTTTCCTCGATAGTACCCGAGAAGAGAACGTTCTTCTGAAGCACCATACCAACGCCCTCGCGGAGATTGTAAAGGGTGTAATCCTTAACGTTCTTGCCGTCAATGAGCACCTCGCCTTCGTCTGTGTCGTAGAGACGGGGAATGAGGGAAACAAGCGTCGTCTTACCGCAACCGGTAGAACCGATAATACCAATGGTACTGCCTGCCGCGATCTTGAGATCGATATTTGAAAGCACGGGCTCCGCACTGTTTTTGTAGTAGCGGAAGGTAACGTTTTTAAACTCAATCTCACCGTTCTCTATAAGCGCATCCTTGTCGCTGTGAGAGGTATCGGTGATGTCAAGCTCCTCGTCAAGCACCTCTTTAATTCTCTTTGCAGAAGCGAGAGCACGGGAGGAGAACATGAGCATCATGGTCACCATCATAAGCGAGAAGAGGATCTGAGATACGTAGTTTATGAAAGCGGAGAGTTCACCTACGCCGAAGGTGGTGATACCCGCGTCAAAGTTGCTGATAACGAGCTGGCTGCCAAACCAGATAACAAGACCCGTGGTGATGTACATAAAGAGGGTCTGCACGGGCGACATGAGGATCATATTCTTCATCGCGCTCATGCCTGCTCCCTTGAGCTCGGAGTTTGCCTTTTTGAATTTGTCGCTCTCAAAGCCTTCTCTTGTAAAGGATTTTACAACGCGAACGTTCGTGATGTTCTCCTGAACGGTGGAGTTTAGACCGTCGATCTTCGTCTGCATCTTTGCAAATCTGGGCATACCGCGCGCGATAAGAAAGACGATAGAGAGTAGCAGAAGGGGAATAGTTACCGCCATAACGATAGAGAGCGAGGGGCTGAGTCTTATAGCCATGATAACACCGCCGATAAGCATACCGGGTGAGCGGAGCATCATACGGAGCATCATGTTGACGAAGTTCTGAAGCTGGGTGACGTCGTTTGTAAGTCTCGTAACGAGCGATCCTGTCGAAAACTTGTCGATGTTGGCAAAGCTGTAGCCCTGAACCTTGCGGAAGAGGTCAGCGCGCAGATCGGCGGCAAAGTTGACGGATGCCTTTGCGCCGAAGTATGAGCCTCCGACACCGCCCGCCATCATCATAATAGCCGTGCCTATCATCTTGAGCATAACGAGCAGGCTGCCCTCTGTGGTAAGCGTTTTTTCAAGAGCACCTGTAATGATCTCTGCGAGATACATAGGCATCAGCACCTCGCCTACGACCTCGATTATCATGCACAGAGGTCCTAAAATGAAGTAAAGCATATAAGGCTTTACGTATTTCATCCATCTTTTCATCAAAAAATTCCTTTCATAAAAGAGATCAGTCTATCTCGGGAATATCCTCGATAGAATGAAGATTGTCCTGTATCCTGTCAAGTAAAGAGCAAAGAGTGTCAAGCTCATCGTCCGAAAAGCCGCAAAGAGCCGTTGTGTCAACGTATCTGAAATACTTTTCGGTATCCGTCAGCGCACGTCTGCCCTTGTCTGTAATGGAGATCTCGTTTGCGCGGCAATCGCACCCGTCGTGCGCGCGGCACCTCTCCACGTATCCGTCGGTCTCAAGCTTTTTGAGCGTAGTTGCAACCGCCGCAGGACTGATCTTCAGCCTTTGCGCAAGCTCCTTCTGGGACGGGAGATTCTCCTCATCCTTTGAAATAAAGTAGAGCATGCGGTGAGCGGCACAATTCAGCTCAACGCGGTCGCCGTAGCGCTCGATAATGCGCCTGTGCAGTCGGTTGGTCTGAATAAATTTATGGATTATCTCGCGCGCGTCGCGAGTCGTTGTCAAGCCTTCGTTGCTGTTTTTCTGTTCCAAATCTGATTCTCCTTTCTGTAAATCAAACAAAAAGTTAACGCGTTAACCGTTAACCGCTTAATTATATCACAACCTGTTCAAAAGTGCAAGAGGAAATTGCAAAAAAACTCAATTTTTTAAAGAAAAAACACGGCTATCAAATGCCGTGTCAATTTTTCGTAACTATTCAGACGGAGTGTAAAATTGCGATTTAACGGTCTGATAAGCCTTCCCCAGCGGGGAAGGGGGACCACGAAGTGGTGGATGAGGAGGTCGCCCTTTTGTGGTTTTCACGTCTTTTGTGAGCCTTGTTTCGTTGCGGAAGAATCCTTGTGCTACAAGGCAAAATCCACACA
>JBGUSX010000063.1:0-4252 GCA_045132775.1 Eubacteriales bacterium | reverse complement strand
CGTTGCGGAAGAATCCTTGTGCTACAAGGCAAGATCCACACAACTCCCGTGAAATACATCCTAATGGCGACCTCCTCATCCACCACTTCGTGGTCCCCCGTAAAGCACGTTTTGCTTGCAAAAGGTGCTACGAGGGCTCGCCCGAGTTGTTCTCCGCTGGAGAAGGCTATTCGCCAAATCAAAATTTGAAACCATAATATACATAATTAACACGAAAAATCACAAGGAGAAAAAGAAATGCACAACAATTCAAAAAGTGAGAGCTACGCTGCGGCGGGCGTTGATATTACCGCAGGCTACCGTGCGGTCGAGCTTATGAAAAAGCACATTGCCAGAACCAAAAACGAGGGTTGTCTTGACGACGTCGGCGGCTTTGGCGGTTGCTTCGGTCTGCCCGTGGCAGGCATGGAGGAGCCTGTGCTCGTTTCGGGAACCGACGGCTGCGGAACCAAGGTCAAGATGGCGATCCTTATGGACAAGCACGACACCATCGGCATTGACGCGGTCGCTATGTGCGTAAACGACATTATCTGCTGCGGTGCAAAGCCCCTCTTCTTCCTTGACTACATCGCGTGCGGAAAGAATATCCCCGAGAAGATCGCGGCTATCGTTGGCGGTGTTGCGGAGGGTTGCGTTCAGTCGGGCGCGGCACTCATCGGCGGTGAGACTGCCGAGCATCCCGGTATGATGCCCCAAGAGGACTACGATCTTGCAGGCTTTGCGGTCGGTATCGTTGACAAGAAAAAGATACTCGACAATACGAGAATGGAAGAGGGCGACGTAGTTATCGCGCTTGCGTCCACGGGTGTCCACTCAAACGGATTTTCCTTGTGCAGAAAGGTATTTGAGATAGACAAGAATCCCGATTCTCTTTACGTTCCCTGTGAGAAATTGGGCGGCAAGAGCATTGCAGAGACGCTTCTGACACCCACGAAGATCTACGTCAAGAGCATTCTCGCGCTTCTCGAGCAGGTAGACGTTAAGGGTATCTCGCACATCACGGGCGGCGGATTCTACGAGAATATTCCGAGATCTATCCCAAAGGGACTCACCGCGAAGATAGACAAGAGCGCGGTTCGCGTTCTCCCCATCTTCGAGCTCATCGCAAAGACGGGCAACATCCCCGAGAGAGATATGTACAACACCTACAATATGGGTGTTGGAATGAGCGTTGTCGTACCTGCGGCAGAGGTTGATAAGGCACTTGAGATACTCACGGCAAACGGAGAGACGGCGTACGTTATCGGTGAGATCGTCAAGGGCGACGAGGGAGTTTTGCTCGAATAAATAGCCTTCCCCAGCGGGGAAGGGGGACCGCTTGCGGTGGATGAGGAGGTCGCCATAAAGGTGTGCTTCATCTGAGGAAAACAGGCGCGTTCTAACTTAAAGCAAATGTAAAATATGTAGGAAACGGATCAACCACGTAAGAATGACCTCCTCATCCACCACTTCGTGGTCCCCCTTCTCCGCTGGAGAAGGCGAAGGAGAAAATATGACAAGAATAGCAGTTTTGGTATCGGGCGGAGGCACTAATCTTCAGGCTTTGATTGACGCGCAGAAAAGCGGGATCATCAAGAGCGGAGAGATCGTGCTGGTCATTTCAAGCCAGCCCACCGCGTATGCGCTTGAGAGAGCGAAGAACGCGGGCATCGACACGGCGATAGCGTACAAAAAGGAGCTTGGAAGCCACGAGGCTTTCGAGGCAAAAATACGCGGTCTGCTCGACGAATATAAAATTGATCTTATAGTCCTTGCGGGCTTTATGTCGATATTGAGCGAGGACTTTACAAAGGCTTATCCCAAGAGGATATTGAACGTTCACCCGTCGCTCATTCCGTCCTTCTGCGGCGCGGGATTTTACGGTTTGCGCGTTCACGAGGCGGCACTCTCCTACGGTGTAAAGGTGACGGGCGCGACGGTGCATTTCGTCAACGAGATCCCCGACGGCGGCGAGATCGTGATGCAAAAGGCGGTGTGCGTCGAGGACGGTGACACCCCCGAGGTGCTCCAGAGAAGAGTTATGGAAGAGGCCGAGTGGAAGATACTTCCCGCGGCGGTAGAAAAGGTCTCGAGCGAGATAAGCTCGCGCGAGCTAAAAACACAAAAAGAGGTGCAAAAATGAAGATTTCAACTATAAAGGAAGAGCTTAATTCCCTCGCTTATCACGGCAGAGGAATTATTATAGGCAAGAGCGCAGACGGCAAGAAGGCTGTCACTGCGTACTTTATCATGGGCAGAAGCGTTAACAGCCGCAACCGAGTGTTCGTCGCGGAGGGCGAGGATATGAGAACAAAGGCTTTCGACGAGTCGAAAATGGTCGATCCGCACCTCATAATCTACTATCCCGTGCGCGTGCTCGGCAACAAGACTATCGTTACAAACGGCGACCAGACCGACACGATATACGACCTTATGGACAAGCAGATGACATTTGAGCAGGCTCTCAGAACGCGTGAGTTCGAGGACGACAAGCCCAATTTCACTCCTCGCATTTCGGGTATCATCCGTCGCGAGAGGGACGGTATGAATTTCGCTATGTCGATTTTGAAGAGCGCGGAGGGTGACGACTCCTCCTGCGAGAGATTTACATACGCGTACTCCAACCCCAAGGCAGGTATGGCGAAGTTTATCCATACCTACAACGGCGACGGAACCCCGCTCCCGAGCTTTGAGGGCGAGCCCAAGACGCTTGTTCTTCCCGACGTGGAGATCGACGAGCTTACAGACCTTATCTGGACGAATCTTAACGAGGATAATAAGGTTTCTCTCTTCGTTCGCTATATCGATATTGAGAGCGGCAAGACCGAGACGAGAATTGTTAATAAAAACGCGTGAGGTGACACATTATGAAAGAATTTGAACTTAAATACGGTTGTAATCCTAATCAGAAGCCTGCGAAGATATACATGCAGGACGGGGGCGAGCTCCCGATAGAAATTTTGAACGGCAGACCCGGATACATCAATTTCCTTGACGCGTTCAACTCCTGGCAGCTCGTTAAGGAGCTCAAGGCGGCACTCGGTCTGCCTGCGGTCACCTCCTTCAAGCACGTAAGCCCCACCAGCGCGGCGGTCGGTATTCCGCTCTCCGACAAGCTCAAGAAGGCATGCTTTGTCGACGATATAGAGGGACTTGACGAGTCTCCCTTGGCTTGCGCTTACGCGAGAGCAAGAGGAACCGACAGAATGTGCTCCTTTGGCGACTGGGTCGCGCTGAGCGACGTTTGTGACGTTACAACGGCAAAGATGATCGCGCGCGAGGTCTCGGACGGAATCATCGCCCCCGGCTACGAGCCCGAGGCACTTGAGATACTTAAGGGCAAGAGAAAGGGCAACTATAATATCGTCTCTATCGACCCCGACTACGTCCCCGCACCCCAGGAGACAAAGCAGGTCTACGGCATTACGTTCGAGCAGGGAAGAAACAATTTTGAGATAAACAGAGAGCTGCTTGCAAATATCGTGACCGCGAACAAGGATATGCCCGAGAGTGCGGTGCGTGACCTTATCGTTGCGCTTATTACGCTTAAATATACGCAGTCGAACTCTGTCTGCTTCGCCGTTGACGGTCAGGCTATCGGTGTCGGCGCAGGTCAGCAGTCGAGAGTACACTGCACGCGTCTTGCAGGAGGCAAGGCGGACACCTGGTTCCTCCGTCAGAGCGACAAGGTCTTGAATCTTCCTTTCAAGTCAACGCTCGGCAGACCCGACAGAGATAACGTTATCGACGGATATATCAACCAGAACGAAGAGGACGTCTGCGCGGACGGAAACTGGCAGAAATACTTTACCGAGCAGCCCGAGCCCTTTACCAAGGAGGAGCAGAGAGCTTACCTTGACACCGTCGACGGTGTTGCGCTCGGATCTGACGCGTTCTTCCCGTTCAGCGACAATATTGAGCGCGCATATAAGAGCGGTGTTAAGTATATCGCCGAGCCCGGCGGATCTATCCGCGACGATCTTGTAATTGAATGTTGCGATAAATATGGTATCGCGATGGCGTTTACGGGAATGAGATTGTTCCACCACTAAAATTCGCCTTCTCCAGCGGAGAACAACTCGGGCGAGCCCTCGTAGCACCTTTTGCAAGCAAAACGCGCTTTACGGGGGACTGCGAAGCGGTGGATGAGGAGGTCGCCCTTTTTGGGATGAAAGGTCGATAAAATAGCATCACTACTGTTTCGGGGAGAACAAAATTTGCAAACGATAGGGATAACCGGAAGAAATTGGATAGAGGGGAAGACTACCTAATG
>JBGUSX010000062.1:0-10035 GCA_045132775.1 Eubacteriales bacterium | reverse complement strand
ATTTCCTTTTCGGGTTCGCTTTGCGTCCGTAGGGGAGGTGCTTGCTCCTCCCGATCTAAAGCATTTGTTTCTTCTTTAGCCATAAGGGTTTAATAGTCGTTTGTTAGCGGGAGGAGCAAGCGCCTCCCCTACGGTTTTAAACTGACGTTTGGTTTATAGACGTGAAGTTATTTTAAGCCGTTTGCAAATTTCAACAGACCGTTAAATTGCAATTTATCAACCCAAATGCTGAAAAGCAAAAATCAGCCCCCTCGTTCGAGGGGGCTGAAAATTATTCTTTTAGATCAAGCAATATCTCGGTAAAACCCAATATTACTTCTTGAAGCAAGGACCGTAAGCCGCGCAAGCACGGTAGTCCTGTCCTTCCTTATCCATACCAAACGCATTCCAGCAAGCAGGACGGTATATGTCATCCTCGGGAACGTTGTGCATGCAAACAGGGATACGGAGCATCGAGCACATTGTGATAAGATCTGCACCGATGTGACCGTAGGAGATAGCACCGTGGTTTGCACCCCAGTTCATCATAACCTCGTAAGCGGTCTTGAAGGGCGAGCCCTCCTTGCCGTCACAGCGAGGAGCGAACCATGTGCAAGGCCATGTGGGATTGGTTCTTTCCATAAGTGTATCCGAAACCTCGTCGGGAAGGTTAACGGTCCAACCCTCAGCAATCTGAAGGACCGGTCCAAGACCCTTAACGAGATTGAGACGGATCATAGTACAAGGCATCTCAGCCTTTGTTGTGTAGTGGCTGGAGAATCCGCCGCCGCGGAAGTTGTCCTGACCTGCCTCGCACCAAACGGTAGCTTCGGTCATCTTCTTGATATCCTCGTCGGTAACTTCCCACCATCTCTTCATGGTAGCGTTGCCGTTCTCGTCGGTGCAAACGCCCGAAGCATCGAGACAAGCCGCACCGGAGTTGAGAAGGTGAATGATACCGTTGGACTCAGCAGCCTTGCCCTCGAGCTTGTAGCCCGTAACTCTCTCGGTAGCCTCGCCCGACCAGTATGTACGAACGTCAGCGAAGATCTGCGCACGGTGAGTGAGCAATCTCATCATAAGCATTCCCATACCGTTGAGAATGTCGTTCTCGGTTGCGAGCGTGTAGGGCTCACGTGCACCCTCGTAGTCGAAGGAGGAGGAGAGAAGAGCCTCGGGGTAGTCGCAGTTCGGCCAGTGGTCTGTCCACTGTCTCTGACCCTGGAAACCGCCGGCGATCGCGTTGTGACCAACCTTTTCTTCCTCAAACTTGTCGGAGAGCTTGGGGTTACCTGCCATAAGATCCTTGATTATGCAGTACATCTTAACGGTGAATTCCCACTGCTTTTCCTTTTCCTCGGGAGTGAACTTGATTCTGACCTTTTCGCCAAGGAAGTCAACTTCCTCGGGGTTGTCGTCACGACCCTCCTTGCAGTGTTCTTTCGTCCAAGCAAGAGCCTTCTGATAGTCCTCTTCACAATAGATACCCTCTTCCATACGGCGAAGGATCTCGACCTCGTCAACAGACTCAACTCTCATTCCAAAGTATTCCTCGATCATGGACTGATCCATAATGGAGCCTGCAATACCCATGCACTGCGAGCCGATCTGGAGATAGGATTTACCTCTCATAGTTGCAACGGCAACAGCCGCGCGACCGAAGCGGAGGAGCTTTTCCTTTACGTCCTCGGGGATCTCGCTTACCTGGTCTCTGTCCTGAACCTCGTGTCCGTAGATACCGAAAGCGGGAAGACCCTTCTGAGCATGTCCTGCAAGAACAGCCGCAAGATAAACGGCACCGGGACGCTCTGTTCCGTTAAAGCCCCATACACCCTTGATAGTGTTGGGATCCATATCCATAGTCTCCGAGCCGTAGCACCAGCAGGGAGTAACCGAAAGGGTAATATCAACACCCTCTTTTTTGAATTTTTCAGCGCATGCCGCAGTCTCGGGAACACGGCCGATGCAAGTGTCAGCCATAACTACCTTAACGGGTTCACCGTTAGAGTAGAAAAGATTTTCCTCAAAGAGCTTCTTAGCCGCCTCAGCCATAGCCCAAACGAGTGGCTCAAGGGACTCACGCATCATCTGGGGTCCGCGTCTTCCGTCAACGATGGGACGGATACCGATTACGGGATAACCGCCAATGTACCTTTGTTTTGCCATAAAAACCTCCATAATTATTATGAATTTTTAATTATTCCGAAAAAAAGTATATTTTTTATATACCTACTTGAATTATAGTTGATTTTATGCTAAAATACTTGTATAAAACAAATAAAAACTTGGACGATAGTCACTTTTATGCAAAAAAAATGAATATATACATTTTTTGAGGAAAAATATGAAATACAGAGAATACAGGGAAGTAAAGCTGCACGGATCAAGCGAGTTTCCATTTGAATATTACCTTGTAGATAAAGGACATCCGCACTATGTAATGCCTCTCCATTGGCATACGAATTTTGAGGTAATACACGTAATTTCGGGCAAATTGACGCTCCACCTTGACAATGTGGAATACATATTGCACGCGGGCGACGTGGCACTCGTCGGCTGCGGAGTGATGCACAGAGCAGAGCCCGAGGACTGCATTTATCAGTGCGCGGTGTTCGATCTGAGCATTATTTCGGGCTTTAACGCGACAAAAATATTTGAATATATCGGTCCGATAATCTCGCAGAATGCCGAGACCGACGCGATCTGCGCGTCCGTAAACCCTTATGTTATAAGACTTTTTGAGATTGCCGCCCGAGAGGATGATTTCTACGAGCTCGAGATCGCGGGAGCTATTGCGAAGATTCTGTGCGAGCTTTACCGCGCGGGAGCCGTTCGCAATATCGCGCCCGAAAGCAAAAAAATATCCCACCGCAGAAGCGTTATGGCACAGCTTATCGGTGAAATAGAAAAAAATTATGCTCAAAAAATCACCCTCGCCGACCTTGCCGCCAGCGCGCAGATAAACGAAAAATATCTCTGCCGCTTCTTCAAGGAATTCACCGGATTTACTCCGATAGACTACATCAACCGCATAAGGATCGACAAGGCTTGCTATCAGCTTGCTGTAAATAAAATGAACGTCACCGAGGCGGCTTATGAATGCGGCTTCAATGAATTAAGCTACTTTTCAAAATGCTTCAGAAAGTACAAGGGAATCTCCCCGGGAGCATACCGTTCCAAATATTTGAAAATTAACACGAAAGAGGAATAAAAGTATGTCGGTTATTTTAATAGGGATGCCCTCGTCGGGCAAGAGCACACTTGGAGTTTTGCTCGCCAGAGAGCTTGGATATAGGTTTATCGACTCGGATATTCTTATTCAGGAGAGTGAGGGGAAGCTGCTTCACGAGATCATTAAAGAAAAGGGAATTGAAGGGTTTATGGAAACAGAGGACAGGGTCAATTCACAGATCAAGGACAAAAAAAGCGTTATAGCAACAGGCGGGAGCGTTATTTACTGTGAAAATGCCATGGAGCATTTAAGGGAGCTTGGCAAGGTGGTTTATCTTAAAATATCCTTTGAGGAGATGCGCCGCCGACTCGGAGATTATTCTCACAGAGGCGTTATTATGCGGCACGGAAACGCGCTTGAGGATATGTATGCTGAACGCGCACCGCTATATGAGAAATATGCGGATATTACGGTGGACGTTGACACTACTGACCTTGCAAGATCATTGGATGAGCTATGTCGGGCATTGAAGGGCTGTTAAGGGGGTGAGTCAAATGCAAAAATGCATTTGGTACTCCCCCCCGTCGTTTTTGCTTTGCGGCTAAACACCGCAATTTTTGCGTGTTTTACAGGCAAAAACCGCAAATTCCGCGCTTCACAAAAGCCTACCGTCGGCTTTTGTGAGCAGGGGCTGCGCAAATGACGCAGCCCCTTTAACAATTTGTGATAATTCGCTAAAAAATTGATCTCTAAATTTGTTTCTGAATTTGCTGTGTATAATAAGTAAATGGAAAAGGCGCGCCGCAGCGCGCCTTGTGTTTATTGCATTACCTCGCCTCGCCAAGAGCCTCATGTTCGGTTGCTTCGGCGAGAGCAGCGGTCTTGAGTACAAGTCTGGGCTCTGCCTTTTTTGTCACACACTCGGCTGTTACTATGACCTCTTCAACGTCGTCGCGCGAGGGGATCTCATACATTATCTTTGTCATAAAGCCCTCGATTATCGAGCGCAGACCTCTTGCTCCCGTTTTTCTTTCGGTTGCAAGTGCGGCGATGCTTTCAAGCGCATCGTCGGTGAAGGTGAGCTTTACGCCGTCGATATAAAAGAGCTTCATATACTGCTTGAGCACCGCGTTTTTAGGCTCGCGGAGTATTCTGACGAGTGCATCGTTATCAAGCTCGGTGAGTGATACGATGACGGGGAGACGACCTACAAGCTCGGGGATAAGTCCGTATTTCACGATGTCGTGTGCGGTGACATCTCCGTAAATGCCTGCAGATGCGCCATCTGCGCTCTTCTCCTCCTTTGCGTCGGAGAAGCCGATCAGTCTCTTGCCCTTTCTGTTTTCAATTATCTTATCGAGTCCGTCAAAGGCTCCGCCGCAGATAAAGAGTATATTCTCTGTATTTATGCGGATAAACTCCTGGTTGGGATGCTTACGTCCGCCCTGAGGGGGAACGTTTGCAACGGTACCCTCGAGAATTTTGAGGAGCGCCTGCTGAACGCCCTCGCCCGATACGTCACGGGTGATAGAGCGGTTTTCGCTCTTACGCGATATTTTATCTACCTCATCGATATAAATGATACCTCTTTCGGCAAGCTCAACGTCAAAATCTGCCGCCTGGATAAGACGGAGAAGGATGTTTTCAACGTCCTCGCCCACGTATCCTGCCTCGGTAAGAGTCGTTGCGTCCGCGATCGCGAAGGGAACCTTCAAGGTTTTTGCGAGAGTCTGTGCAAGATACGTCTTACCTACACCCGTAGGTCCGAGCAAAAGCACATTACTCTTCTGAATCTCAACTCCGTCCTCTGCGACCTCGCTCTCTTTTTTGCCGTGGCGTTTTTTCTGCGGCTCTGTCTTGGAAAGAATACGCTTATAATGGTTATATACCGCTACCGAGAGGGCGATCTTTGCCTCCTCCTGACCGATAACGTGCTCGTCAAGCGTCTCCTTGATCTGCATGGGCTTTGGGAGATTTTCAAAGGTAAGGGAAGTAGTCTCTGCATCTCTTACCTCCGCATAGGTGTCCTCTATGAGCTCCGCGCAGGATTCTACGCAGTAGTCACAGATATACACGTTTCCCGTAGCCGCGGGGATGAGGAAGTTTACCTGGTTTTCATTTCGTCCGCAAAAGGAGCAAAAGCGCAAAGTCGGATTATGAGTTTTTCCACTGTTAGATGACATTATAAAAATACCTTTCCGGTCGATTATTCGTGTTTAGTAATAATTCTGTCTATAAGACCGTAACTGAGCGCCTGCTCTGCGGTCATGAAGTTATCTCTGTCGGTATCCTTTTCGATCTGCTCGATAGGCTGACCTGTCTTTTCGGAGAGTATCTTATTGAGCATATCCCGTGTGCGGAGGATGAGCTCTGCGCGAATCTTGATGTCGCTCGCCTGTCCCTGTGCGCCGCCGAGGGGCTGGTGGATCATTATTTCACTGTGGGGAAGAGCGATCCTTTTGCCCTTTGTACCTGCGGCGAGAAGGAACGCGCCCATGCTTGCCGCCATACCGATGCAGATAGTCGACACGTCACACTTGATATACTGCATTGTGTCATAGATAGCCATTCCCGCGGTCACGCTTCCGCCGGGGGAGTTGATGTAGAAGGAGATATCCTTCGTGGGATCCTGTGCCTCGAGGAAGAGCATCTGTGCAACAACAAGGGAAGCGGTTGCATCGTTTACCTCGTCCGAGAGGAATATGATACGGTCGTTAAGAAGTCTGGAAAAAATGTCGTAGGATCGCTCGCCGCGTCCTGTCTGCTCGACTACCATAGGTACGAGCGCATTACGGATGATATTATCCATATTTTTGTGACCTCGCTTTCTATAATGGAAAGTTTGCGCCGTGAAACATGATATTGTCCACGGCGCTTACCTTTAGATTTATATTTTAAGGATTATTCCTCGGTCTTTGCTTCCTCTGCGGGAGCAGTCTCTTCAACTACGGGCTCAACTACCTTCTTCTTTCTGGGCTTTGATGCCTTCTTGGGAGCCTTTACGTTCTCCTTTACGACGTTCATAGCCTTTCTTACGGTAACGTCTGCCTTTACCATAGCCTCGTCTACCATCTCGCGAACCTTGTCAGCCTCAAGCTTGTAGGTCTCTGCGATGAGGTCGTACTCTGCTGCGAGCTCCTCCTCGGTAACCTCAATAGCCTCTGCAGCTGCAACTGCCTCGAGTGCGAGTCTTGCCTTTACCTGCTTTTCAGCCTGGGGTCTCATCTGCTCACGGAGAGTCTCAAGGGTAAGACCTGTGTACTGGAAGTATGTCTTGAGGTCAAGTCCGCTCTGACGGAGTCTGTTGTCATAGTCGCGAACGAAGTTCTCGGTCTCTGCCTCGAACATAGCCTCGGGTATCTCCGCCTCAAGCTTTTCGATAAGAGCATCGACGAGCTTTTCCTCAAACTCAGCGTCAGCCTTTGCTTCGTGTCTCTTTTCGATTTTTGCCTTAAGGTCTGCCTTATATTCATCGAGAGTATCGAATTCGGATACGTCCTTTGCAAAATCGTCGTCAAGTGCGGGAAGCTCTACCTTGGTGATTGCATTGACCTTGCACTTGAAGCAAGCGTCCTTGCCTGCGAGCTCCTCTGCGTGATAGTCTGCGGGGAAGGGTACGTTTACGTCGAACTCGTCGCCGATCTTATGTCCTGCAACCTGCTCCTCGAAGCCGGGGATGAAGGAGCCTGAGCCGAGCTTGAGCGAATAGTTCTCGCCCTTGCCGCCCTCAAAGGCAACTCCGTCAACAAATCCTTCGAAGTCGATCTTTGCAACGTCGCCCATTTCTGCAGCGGTGTCGTCCTCGACCTCGATCTCGCGGGAGTTTCTCTCGCGAACGGTCTTTATCTCGTTGTCGACCTCTTCGTCTGTAACCTTTTCAACGTTCTTTGCTACCTCGAGTCCCTTATAGCCTTCGATCTTGCACTCGGGCTTAACGGGAACGACAGCGGAAAGAACGAGACCGTTGTCATCGATGGAAACGATATCGATCTCGGGCTGACCTACAGCCTCGATACCTGCTTCCTTGAGAGCTGCGGTATAGTTCTCGGGAATGAGGTCGTTGATAGCATCCTCATAGAAAACACCCTTACCGTACATCTTCTCTACGATAGCCTTGGGTGCCTTGCCCGCTCTGAAGCCGGGCACGTTGATCTTCTTTACCATTCTGCGATAAACCTTTTCGCAAGCTGCATCGAAGACTGCCTTTTCAACCGAGAATTCAAGCTTGAACGTGCTCTTCTCGGCCTTTTCGCATTTTACAAGTGTCATTTTAAAATCCTCCGGATAATTTATCCAAATTATTATTTTACAGTTTTATTTTTCCTACATCGGAAATAAATGCATACCAATATATTATATACGTTTTCTCACATTTTGTCAATAGTTTTTCGCGCATTTATCATATTTTTAGCGGATAAAAGTTCAAAAAATCCGATGAAGTGAGCGTAAAAGTAATATTTTGACAGGTAAACGAGCGCGGCATTGAATATGCGGCGTGGATATGACCGAAATACACGCGCTCTATCCCATACTCTGTAAGTATATCGACAAGCTCGGTCATAACGAGGTCGGACCAGACGGGCGGGAAGTGGAGAAAGACCTCGATAGGCAATTTTTTGCCTATCAGCTCGAGCTCTTCATTCTGAAGCTTTACTGCGGCATCAAGACTTAATTTCAGTCTGCCTGCTTCGCGGTTGACGATCTTTTCGTAGTCCACCTCGCCCACGGTGACCTGCTTTGATTCGTCCGGGAACCATCCGCGCGTACCGCAGATTATTCTGTCCTCTACGACATAGGCATTATTGTAGAGAATGGAAAGAGTGTCAAATCCGTTTTCTGCAAAGAATTTATACATTTTAGATGCTGTCGCCCACCAGAAATCGTGGTTTCCTTTGCCGAGGAGCTTTTTTCCGTTGAGCAAATTGAGGAAAGAGAGGTCGCTTTTCGATTCTTCAAGTCTTGTAGCCCAGGATATATCGCCCGGCACCACGACGGTGTCGTTTTCCCCTACGACAGCGTTCCAGTTTTTCTTTATTTTGGTCATATAATCCTGCCAGCGATCGCCAAAGACCTCCATCGACTTGTTTTGCGACAGGTCGGTGGAGAGATGAAGATCCGAAAGCACGAAAATTGCCATAATTAACCTCTTGAGTTTTTGTAATTTTCCGACTCGAGTCGGGCATAATAATTGTGTCGGCAAAAAGCCGAAGATTCTGCGGAAAGCTCTGATTTCGGCTTTTTAGCCTTTTGAGATCTTTCCCGATTTTGAAAGGGTGGTCATTCAGATGAACGATTGTACTACTAAAAGATGCGGCGATAAGCACATCAAGGGCATAAATTGCTCTGTTAAGAACTGCACCTATCACGACGGAGAATGCTATTGCACTGCGGAGCACATCAACGTAGGTCCTTCCAGCGCAACATCGTCTTCCGACACGGTTTGTGCAACCTTCAAGCCCGAAAACAGATAAATTCTGTTTAGGCTTTATAAAAAAGATACTCTTTCCCCTCGCCCAGCGAGGGGTTTTCTTTTGTTTTAAATTTTGATTTGTCGGTGTGTTGCTATTGGACAAACGATTTAAATAACCGCCACGGCTACCAAACGCACGTCACTCACACACCGTAGGGGAGGCGCTTGCTCCTCCCGCTAACAAACGACTATTAAACCCTTATGGCTAAAGAAGAGACAAATGCTTTAGATCGGGAGGAGCAAGCACCTCCCCTACGGATTTTAGGTCACGCTGGACCTATAGCCGTGAAGTAATCTAAAACTGTTTGTAATTTTCAAACACACCTATAAATTGCAATTTACCCATCAATATTTTCTTTAGCGATGCGGCCTTCTTTTAAGATCTCGGTCATCCTAACCTTGTCGCCGTCCTTGAGCGCGTCGCGGTATTCGGTAAGCGAATTTATAATACTGTCGATCTCAAATAGCAAAGGCTCGCGGTTTTCAAGGAAAAGCTCGGACCACATATTCTCATTGAGCCATGCAACGCGCGTCATATCCTTGTAGCTGCCTGCGGAAAAGCCCTTGTGGTCCTTTGCAGTGGGGCTTTTGACGTAAGCGTTTGAAACGACGTGCGCAAGCTGGGATGTAAAAGCTATCATTCTGTCGTGCTCGTCCGCCGTGGTAAAGGAAAACTTGCCGAATCGCGCAGGCGCGAGCATCTCTTTTATTTTGTCGAATAGCGAAATATCGTCAAACCTCGGAGGAACGATGACCATAGGCGCACCCTTGAACATCGTGGATTTGGAATATTTATATCCCGAATTGTGCGTTCCTGCCATTGGATGACCTCCAACGAATAAAAATCCGTGCCTCTCGGCAAGAGAAAATCCAACAGAGCAGATATCGCGCTTGGTTCCGCAAAGATCGATCACGACAGCACCCGTCTTAAAAGTCGATGCGTTGTCCTCAAGATATTTTATTGCGGCAACGGGATAAAGAGCGATAAAGACAAGATCGCACTCGCAGAGTGTGCTTGAGTCAAGCTCACCGTCAATAGTACCTTCAAGACGGGCAAAATCGACGATAGTACGGTTTTTGTCCGCACCGAATATTTTAAAATCAATCCCGTTATCAATAGCATATTCTCTGTAAGCCCTCGCCATCGAGCCACCGATGAGACCGAGACCAACGATACCAATTTTCATAAAAAATCATCCTTTCGGCAAAACATGCCTCCATCTTATATTATAACAGACAAAAAGCCCTTTTTCAATATCCCCATGCAAATAAGTTTCAAATTTTGATTTGTCGGTCTGTTAAGCCTTCCCCAGCGGGGAAGGGGGACCGCGTAAGCGGTGGATGAGGAGGTCGCTTTTTCAAGGGCTTCACGTCCTCTGATTACCTTGTTTCGTTGCACAAGAAACCTTATGCC
>JBGUSX010000061.1:0-12085 GCA_045132775.1 Eubacteriales bacterium | reverse complement strand
AACGAAACGGCGGGAGCAAGCCCCCGCCCTACAGCATGTAATGCCTTATACCATAAAGGTTTTATAGACGTTCATCAAGCGGGAGGGGCAAGCCCCTCCCCTACGGACGCAAAGCGTACCGTGAGGAAAATTTGCTGCCGTGAAATTCAATTTAAACAGTTCGACAAATCAAAATTTGAAACATTTGGAGGCAAGAATTATGAAGCTATTAATAAGTGCATTAACGAAATTCATATTTGGAATAGTGCTTGTTGGCGCATTGTTGTTTTTGCCGGCTTGGACGTTTGATTATTTCGGTGCGTGGTTGTTTTTGGGGATATTGTTTATTCCTATGATGATAATGGGAATCGTTATGTTCATAAAGTCTCCGTCGCTTCTCGAAAAGAGACTTGCTAACAGGGAAAAAGAGCGCGCACAAAAGGGAGTTGTCGGTGTTTCCGCGCTCATGTTTCTCGGTGGTTTTATTCTGTCTGCGTTTGACTTCCGTTACGGCTGGTCAAGCGTTCCTCTTTGGCTGACGATTGCGGCGGCTGTGATATTTTTAGTCGGATACGCGCTGTATGCCGAGGTCTTGCGTGAGAATGCGTATCTTTCGCGCACGGTAGAGGTGCAGGAGGGGCAAAAGGTGATCGACACGGGGTTATACGGAGTTGTGAGACACCCTATGTACCTTGCAACGCTTCTTATGTTTTTGCCGATGCCCATAGTGCTTGGCTCGTTCTGGGGACTTATCCCGTTTGCGATATACCCCGTGGCGATAATTTTTCGGATCATAAATGAAGAAAATGTACTCTCGGAGGGGCTCGCGGGCTACTCGGAGTACAGAAAAAAGGTAAAATACAGACTTATTCCGTTTATTTGGTAAGGTTTGGAGGTCAATATGGATAATAACGTTGATAAGGATATAATTGATAATCCCCTGGTGCAGTGCCTTTCGCGCTGTGAGGAGTCGGTTTGGATAAACGATAAAAAGGAAGTATTTGAGGTTGCCGCGCTCCGTGCTGAGCTTGGCAAGTCCGACATTGCCAACGCATCGGCGAGGCTTGGGCGGTTTGCGTCCTATTTCAAGGCGGTCTTTCCCGAGACCGAGGCAACGGGCGGACTTTTGGAGTCACCCCTGCGTGAGATCGGCGGAATGAAGGCGGCACTTGAGAAGAAATATGCCTGTGAGATAGGCGGCAAGCTCTATATAAAGCTTGACAGTCACCTGGCTGTTTCGGGCTCGATAAAGGCGCGAGGCGGTATATACGAGGTACTTTGCGTTGCGGAGAAGATCGCGATGCGCGAGGGCGGACTCAAGCTGAGCGACGATTACGCGATCCTCGCAGATGAAAAATTCAGAGAGCTGTTTTCAAAGTACTCGATCGCGGTGGGATCAACTGGAAATCTCGGACTTTCTATCGGTATCATTTCCGCAAAGCTCGGCTTTCGCGTGACTGTTCACATGTCGGCGGATGCGCGCGAATGGAAAAAGGCGATGCTGCGCTCCAAGGGCGTTGAGGTCGTAGAATATCAAAGCGATTACAGTGTGGCTGTCGAAAACGGACGCAGACAGGCAGAGAAGGATCGATTCTGTCATTTCGTTGACGATGAAAATTCACGCGAGCTCTTTCTCGGCTATTCGGTAGCGGCGGAGAGACTCAAGGCGCAATTTGACAAAGAGGGAATCGTGATAAGTGAGCAAAATCCGCTATATATTTATCTTCCCTGCGGAGTCGGAGGCGGTCCCGGAGGTGTGGCATTTGGGCTTAAGCATCAGTTTGGTGACAGTGTTCACTGCTATTTTGCCGAGCCCACCCACTCGCCCTGCATGATACTCGGTATGGCGACGGGATTACATAACGGAATATCGGTAAACGATATCGGAATTGACAACAAAACTATTGCGGACGGACTTGCGGTAGGTCGCGCGTCGGGATTCGTCGGCAAATTCATGCTTCCGTTTATTGACGGATGCTATACGGTCGAGGACGGCAGAATGAGTGCACTTCTTGCAATGCTGACCGACAGTGAGGGAATAAGGCTTGAACCGAGTGCGCTTGCGGGAATGTTCGGTGCCGTCGCGCTCAATAAAAAGAGCGGTGAGGTGTCGCGCGGAGTCCATCTCGTATGGGCGACGGGAGGCAGTATGGTGCCCGAGGACGAGCTTTTGAAATATTACCGCGAGGGTAAGGAAAAAGAGAAGATTTTTTGAAATTATGGCTTACAGTATAAGAGAAATTGAAAAGAGAGACGACAAGGCGGTCGAGGGAGTTATCCGCTACTGCTTGATCGAATTTGGCGCGAACCACGGGGGAACTGCGTGGGCGGATCCCGACCTTTGCCGTTTTTCCGAGATATATAATACAGAGGGCAATAAATACTGGGTTGCCGAGGATGAGTTGGGCGAGATAGTCGGCGGTGTAGGCATTGGGTGTCTTGACAAGGATGTCGGACTTTGCGAGCTTCAGAAGATGTACTGTTTGCCGCACGCACGCGGCACGGGGCTTGCGCATGATCTGATACGTATCGCGCTTGACTATGCGAAAGAGTATTACGGCAGGTGCTATCTTGAGACCTGCGACAATATGATCGCGGCGCAGAAATTCTACGAAAAGCACGGCTTTGTGCGTGTGGACAAGCCCGTTGTCGAGACCGAGCACTTTGCCTGTGAGGTCAAATACTTAAAGGAGCTTTAAGATCATTTAAAGACGGATATGAAAAGAGAACAGATAGAAAGAGTGCCGTTCGCCCTGCCTAGAAGCATAGGCGAGCATTTGCGCGGAGCGAGGATATATGACAGCTCCTGCTCGCCGGAGGCGAGGGTTTACTATATCGAAAAGGACTGTGGTTATTATCTCAAAAAAGCCGCACGCAACAGCCTTTCGCGTGAGGCTGAAATGACCTCGTATTTCAATTCAAAGGGACTTGGCGCGCGCGTGGTTGAGTACGAAACGTTTGGAGAATGCGACTTTATGCTCACCGAGAGGGTGCGCGGAGAGGATTGCATTTTCGCGCGGTATCTTGACGACCCGAAGAGGCTCGCTTCCCTTATAGGCGAGGAGCTTCGCGCTCTGCACGAGACCGATGCCTCCGACTGTCCCGTCAAGGACAGAATGGGGGAGTATATCTCGCTTGTTGAGGAGAATTTCAGAACGGGGAATTACGATTCATCGCATTTTCCCGACAGCTTCGGTTACCGCTCCGCCGACGAGGCGATTGAGGTATTTGAAAACGGAAAAAAGGAGCTTGAAAACGAGGTTATTATCCACGGTGACTACTGTTTGCCTAATATAATGCTTGACGATTGGAGGCTTTCGGGCTTCATCGACGTTGGCAACGGTGGCATTGGTGACAGACACGTTGATCTCTTCTGGGGCGCGTGGACGCTTGGATTTAATCTCGGGACTGACGAATACAGAGACAGATTCTTTGATTCGTACGGCAGAGATAAGATAGACAGTGAAAAATTGAGGATCATTGCCGCGGCAGAGGTTTTCGGCTGATCCGGGGGTATAGATATGACGGAAAAGAAGCGTTTTAACGTAAAAGAATTTATTTTTGATATTGTCGTTGCCATTGCGGCAGGTGTCATAGTCGGTACGGCTTACCACTTTTTCCAGAACAGCAACGGCTTTGCACCGGGAGGTGTCGGCGGTCTTGCGACTATCACGCACCATCTCATCGGCGGCGCGGTCGATTGGGGAATTCTGATGGTGACCTTCAATATCCCGATCTTTATCTTAGTCAGCGCGCTGGTAGATAAAAAGCTCGGACTTATGATGAGTATTTACATGGTCGTCCAGTCCTCAATGCCGAAATTGTACGACCTTGTAGGCTTTAAGGCATATAGCCTTGCTAACAACGGCGAGGACTTCAACGTCGTTTTCGCCTGCATAGCAACGGGTGTGGTTTCGGGATTCGGTTTTTCGATTATGCTTCGCAGATTCGGTGCGAGCGGCGGCACGTACGGAATTTCAGCGATAATCAGGCACTTCAAGCCCGAGAAGAATATGGCGTCTCTTTCGTTCATTATGGATGCGAGCGTTGTTGCAATCGCGTTCTTCGTTTACGGGATGAAGGTCACACCTGTGATCTGTACGCTTCTCAACCTCTTTATCGCCAACGTTATAGTTGATAACGGTCTGAGCGGACTGAAGAACGGATACAAGTTCGAGATCGTCACCGACAAGCCCGAGGAGGTCTCGGGGGAGCTTATGAAGCGGCTCAAGCACGGAGTCACCGAGATACAGGTGCACGGAATGTACTCGGATACCGACAAATATATGCTTGTCTGCATTATCAATAAGAGACAGATAGGCGAGATGATGAAGATAATTAAAAAATTCCCCGGCACCTTTGCAAGCTTTACAAAGGTCAACGAGGTGTTCGGTAATTTCAAGAGGAAGGTGTAAATGCACTTTTAATGTGAAATTGCAATTTATCGAATAGCCTTCTCCAGCGGAGAACAACTCGGGCGAGCCCTCGTAGCACCTTTTGCAAGCAAAACGCGCTTTACGGGGGACCACCGAAGGTGGTGGATGAGGAGGTCGCCATTAAGACATTCGTCACGGGAATTTTGTGGATTTTGTCTTGTGGCGCAATGATTCTTTGCAATGAAACAAGATGATTAAAGGACGTGAAACCCTTGAAAGAGCGACCTCCTCATCCACCGCTTACGCGGTCCCCCTTCCCCGCTGGGGAAGGCTTAACACACCGATAAATCAAAATTCGAAAATAACATCAAATAATTAAGCTCGCTAAAAATACAAGTTATATTATAAGCGCGGAAGTGCAATTTAAAAACATCAAGGAGAAATAAAATGGCAAACGAAGAGAACAAGAGCAAAAAGACATCAGAGTTTTTTCATAAGGTTGGAGACATCAGCAAAAAAGCGGCAGTTGGGGTTTCTAAAAGTGCCAAGGCGCTTTATGAAAAGGGCAAAGAGGATAGTGAAATCCGAAAAATTAAAAGACAAGAGGATAGTGAAATTCGAAAAATTAAAAGACAAGAGGATAGCTATAATAAAAGGATGAGAAAATATAATCCTCTTTCTGCGGAGGAATTTAATAGTGAGAACTTTAATATCCCTAACATTATTGAAATAGTTGATGAAGCCGGAAGAAGAGACATAGATGTTTGCATCGACACTAACGCTATTGGTTGGCGTGATATGGTAAATGATACGGAAATTTTGCATCTTTATGATGAGTTTGCGCCTTTGTCTGGAATACAGTTTATTCCCGTAGCAAAATGTAATGAGGTATATTGTATAGATCCGTATAATCGTAAAAGATTTTTAAGTGTTGATTGTATATTTAGCAAAACAAACGAGGAAAAAATTGCAGAGTTAGAACACATTGCGTATTGTTTGGGAGCAAAGGCGTGTTCTATTCAAATGACAGAAAGTGAAGAAAATAATAATAAGTTTGGTATCAACATAAATGTTAACGTTGTCGAATCAAATAAGGAAGAGGAGACTAATAGCATATCAAACAAGAAGTCAAGTAATAAAAACACTTCAAAGCCTAATGTCAATACAAGTACATTGGATTTTGGTAATGGTTCAGGGAAAATCACATATCATAGCGGAAAGAAAATTACTCGTTTCAAAGGAAGTAATAGCCCTAAAGAGCCCAAGTTAAAGTGGTTTGCACACGACGATAATATTAAAGGATTAATCGAGATGAGATGTACAGATAAAAACTCCGTACAGTATACGGAGCTTTCGTTAAAAGGGTCAACATCCGCAACAATGAATAAAAAAGTTGCTGTTGCCATAGATAAGATAATGAAAGTCGGTGCATCCATGTCAGTAGAAAAGCAGGCAAGCAAGGAACACAACAGCACCCTTATCTTTGAAGTTGAGTTTTAATACACAGGAGAACGCAAATGCTCAAGAGAGAGGAAATACGCATAAGAGACCCGTTTGTCCTGACGGACAAGGAAAACGGCTGCTACTATATGTACGGCACGACCGCGCTTGAAAAAGGTACGCTTGCGGCAAGGAATACGTTTTCGGTTTATAAGTCTTACGATCTTGAAAGCTTTGAAGAGCCGAAGGTGATCTTCAACGGCTCGGATATCGGATTTTGGGCGGACAGAGGTTCTGGGCACCCGAGGTTCACAAATACAATGGAAAATACTATCTTTTCGGTAGCTGCAAGGCAGAGGGGAAGTGCCGTGCGACACAGATATTCGTTTGCGACACGCCCGACGGCATTTTCAAGCCGATCTCGGACAAACCCGTAACCCCTTGCGATTGGGAATGCCTTGACGGAACCTTTTTCGTCGAGGACGGTACTCCGTACGTCGTTTTCTGCCACGAGTGGGTTCAGGTCAAGGACGGTGAGATATGGGCAATGCCCTTGACAGACGACCTATCCGAGAGCGCGGGCGAGCCGATCTTACTGTTCAAGGCGAGCGACAATGAAAATGTAAGTGAGCTTGGAGGTGTAGGTCCCGGTAATTACGTCACCGACGGTCCGTTCCTTTACCGCGATGGCGGAAAGGTGAAGATGATATGGTCGAGCTATTACAAGGGAAGATACCTTGTTCTTGAAGCCGAGAGCGACTCGGTTTTGGGTAAATGGACTCACAACGGAAGCAGATTTGATTTCGACGGCGGTCACGCGATGATCTTTGAAACATTTGACGGAAATCGAATGATATCTCTCCACGCTCCAAACCGTGCAAACGACGAGAGAGCTTGCTTTTATGAGTATTGAGTTTAAAATGTATAACAGAAAAGAAAAAATAAAATATATATGCTCGGAAATTGAGAAAAGGCTTTACGGAGTACATATCGATTGCTTTGAGGGAATGGACAAGCCGCTCTTTCTTATCTCTGAGGCATACCCCGGAATATGGCTCGAGCACGTCTACGACTCGGTTTTTTTGGCACAAAACGATCCCTCGATGCTTTATCTTGCGGAGAATACCGTAAATCTGTTCATGGACTATCAGAAGGAGGACGGTCAGCTCCCGTGCCTCGTTTATGACGCGAAGAGAAGAAAATTTGGAGATCTCGTAGGCTACAATCAGATACAGGAGTGCGTTTCCTTCGCAAGACTCGCTTTTATGGTCTACGAAATGAACCATGATGTCGAATTTTTGAAAAAGGCATTTGAGTCCTCGAAAAAATGGGTCGAATGGCTGAAAAACAACCGCATGACAACTGCTCGCGGTCTTATCGAGATGTTCGTCGGATACGACACGGGACATGATAACTCGGGACGGCTTTCGGGCATGTCATGTGAGGGCTATTACGTTATAGACGGTGAGGTGCAGAACGCGAGCGTTCTGCCGCCGAATGATGACATAGCTCCAATACTTGCAGTCGATATGAACTGTAATTTTTACTCAAATCTCGTGCATCTTTCAAGGATGGCTTGCGAGCTTGGACTGACCGAAGAGGCGGTGCGCTTTGAGGCAGAGGCGAGAGAAGTCAAGGAGAAGCTTTTTGAGCTCTGCTATGACGAAGAGGACGATTTCTTCTATGACGTAGATAAGAACGGGCAGAAGCGCAAGTATCTTTCGAGCACTGTTTTCCACCTATTCCTTGAGGGTGTGCTTGACAGGGTTGAGGACGCAGAGCTTATCGAGAGGATATACAAGCGGCACATATCAAACCCCTACGAGTTTGCAACGCCATATCCTTATCCCTCTATGGCGGTAAACGACCCGTCCTGCAAAGGACATCTGACGGCAAATTGCTGGGGATATTATTCGCAGGGGCTTATTTCTCTTCGCGCGACTCTTTGGATGGAAAAATACGGCTTTGAAGCCGAATTTGACAACCTCTGCAAAAAATGGGCAGAGGTATGGACGGATCATTTTGACAGTATAAAGATGGCTCAGGAGATAGATCCCTTGACGGGAATACCTACGCGCTCTTCGGAGTGGTATTCCTCGACGATGCTGTTTTATCTCTATTCGGTAAAGAGACTTGAAGCAAAAAATATTGAAATATAAAAAATAGGAGTTTGGTATGAAAAAATTTAAAGCATTGAAAATTATCGGAATAATCCTGGCGGCGATCATTCTTTTTTTCGTAGTAATTAACCTGATACCGCCAAAGAAGAACGTTGAGAACAATCCGTTTGTTGTCGAGAAGGGTGAGCTTCCCATGATCGCGGCGCACAGAGGCGGCGGAAAGAACAACCCCGAGAACACTATGCTTGCCTTCCGCGAGGCAGTCAAGACCATCGGCGTTGACATAATCGAGAGCGATCTGTATCTGACAAAGGACGGATATCTCGTTTACAATCACGACTCCTATATCGACGAGACCTGCAATATAAACGGAGACGTCTCGCTTGACGAGGTCGAGGAGCTTTGCGACGATAAGGCAAACCGTCACTACATAAAAGATATGACCCTGGCAGAGCTTGAAAAGTACAATTTCGGCTATTATTTTGAAGATAAGAGCGGCGAGAGGATCTACAAGGACGCGACCGATCTTGAGGGAATGGGACTTCAGATAGCGACCGTAGACAAGCTCTTTGAGGAGTTTTACCGTGACTATCCCGATCTGCTCTTTATCGTTGAGATAAAGGACGGGGGAGAGAGGGGATACGAGGCTTGCAGGATACTCTACGAGACTCTCAAGGCTTATCCAGAGTATATGGACAATATCGTTGTCGGCACCTTCAACGACGAGATCGAGATCGAGCTGCGCGAAAAATATCCTTCTCTTATGCGCGGAGCACCCACGGGAAGTGCGGCGAGCTTTGTGCTTACACAGTATCTCGGAGTTAATATTTTCGACAACGGGGATTTCGCTTGTCTGCAGATCCCTATGAGCTATGATCTCGGCATCGAGGTCGGACTTGTGAATCAGGGGCTTGTCAACCGCGCGCACAGAAGAAATATCGCGGTGCAGTACTGGACTATCAACGACGCGGACGAGATGAGAATGCTTATAGAGCTCGGATGCGACTGCATTATGACAGACGATCCGATCCTGCTGAAAAGCGTGCTTGAGGAGTACGAATAAGAGATGAAAAGGCTTTTGTCAGCAAGGTTTAAGGACAATTTGGGAGATGAAGAGGGCTGCGGTTGCGGCGAAGCGGTCGCGGAGATACTTCTGTCATTCTTGTTTTTGGGCATCGGGGCGGTCGTGCTGTCCGTATTTGGCATAGATACGGACGCAGAGTGGCTTGACGGGGATCTTATGATGCTGATAGGCATTTTTGCTATCGCGATCCCTGCCGCAGCAATTTTTGCCGTCGTGCACACGGTGCGGAAGAGAAGAAAAAATAATATCAAGAGAATAGAAATACACGCAAAAAACGAAGACAAAGAAAACGAAGAAAACGAAGAAAACATAGAAAACGAAGATAATTATCTTAATAACACAGAGAAAGAAGGACAAGACGATGTTTGAAAGAATAACTCCCGAGGAGGCGGGCATTTCCTCCGACAGAATTGCCGAATACATAGCGAGACTCGAGCGCCGCGGTGTTGCGGCTCACAGCGTTCTTATGATGAAGGGCGACAAGATCTTTGCGGAATACTACTGGGCACCCTTTCACAAGGATTTTTTGCACAGAATGTACTCCGAGACCAAGAGCTACGTGTCCGTAGCGATCGGTCTGCTTGAAGAGGAGGGAAAGCTCTCTCTTGACGACAAGATCGTGGATTGGTTCCCCGAGAAGATCGAGACCGAGCAGCCCGAGTTTATAAGGGAGCTCACCGTGCGCGATATGCTGACGATGAGGACCGCGGGAAATCCTGCCTTCTGGCTCTATAATGACGACGTAGACAGGACTCATCTTTATTTCGCGCCGAGAAAGTGGTACCGTCCGAGCGGCACTATCTGGGAATATGACAGCTCCGGCTCTCAGGTGCTGGGCGAGCTTGTCGAGAAGGCGAGCGGAATGGGACTCTTCGATTACCTCAAAACAAAGATCTTCGACGAGCTTGGAACCTTCAAGACAGCCACTATCCTCAAGTCGAGAGACGGGAAGAGCGCGTGGGCGGATTCCGCGCTGCTTTGCACTTCTCGCGATATGGCATCCTTCGGTCGCTTCGTAATGAACTATGGTACCTGGAACGGCAAGCGTCTTATGAACGAGGAATACCTCCGCACCGCAACGAGCGCGGTCGTAGATAACAGGGAAAACTCCTATGTCAGCACGACCTCGCACGGCTACGGATATCAGATCTGGAGGACCGAGCGCGGCTTTATGTTCAACGGTATGGGCGGTCAGTACACGCTCTGCTTCCCCGATAAAGATCTCATTATGGTAATTACCGAGGATAATCAGGGCTTTGATCAGGCAAAGGTCACTGTAATCGACGGATTTATCGACACGGTCTATGAGAATATGAAGGATGCGCCCCTCAAGCCCTCCAAGGCGGCAGAGAAGAGGCTTGCGCGTGTGACCAAGGACTTAAAGCTCCGTGCGGTCTACGGTCTTGCCGATTCACCCTTGCGCGAGGCGGTCAACGGAAAGACATATATCTGTGACGAAAACGGACTCGGTATGAAGAGTATGAAGCTCACGTTCTTCAAGAACGGAACGGGTAACTTCGAGTACGTAAACGCGCAGGGAAAGAAGAAGATCAAGTTCGGTATCAATAAAAACGTGTTCGGAAAATTCCCCGAGCTCGGATATTCTGACGAGCTTGGCGGAGTAAAGACGACAGACGGCTTTATGTACGACGATGCCGCATCTGCTTGCTGGACTCACGACGGAAAGCTGATTTTGAAGGTGCAGATAATCGACAAGTACTTTGGAAACATGTCCGCGGTGTTCGGATTCAAGGGCGAGTACGTATCCTGCAGCTTTACAAAGTGCGCAGAGGCATTCCTTGACGAGTATCAGGGAAGATTCAATGCGGTAATGAGAAAATAATACGTTTTTTGCCGTGTCAAGTTGACTTGATTGAAAAGTCTCGGAAAAAAACAGAAAAATTTGATTTTTTACTTGACACGGGGTAAAAAATAAATTATAATATACAAGGAAATAAAGTCCGACTGTAAAGTTTAGTTGTCGGAGAAAGAGGAAAAAATGTATCGTATAGGTGTTGACCTTGGCGGAACCAATATCGCGGCGGCTATCGTCAGCGAGGATTATAAGATCATCAAAAAAATGAGCGTGCCCACGGGAAGAGAGCGCGACGCGTCCTATATTATGGACGATATGGCAGAGCTTTGTCGCAATCTTTGTCGTGAGGCTGGAATAGAGCTTTCTGATATAGAGGCTGTCGGTATCGCTTCTCCCGGTGTTGCTAACCACACCGACGGAGTCGTTGAGTATTCCTGCAACCTTGGATTCAGAAAATACCCGATCTGCCGTGAGCTCTCACACAGACTCGGCATTGAGAACGTCCACGTGGAGAACGACGCGAACGCGGCGGCTTGGGGTGAGGCGGTCGCAGGTGCGGCAAAGGGAACCAAAAATTCGGTCATGATCACCCTCGGAACAGGTGTTGGCGGCGGTGTTATCATCGACGGAAAGGTATTCTCGGGCTTTAACTACGCGGGCGCAGAGCTCGGTCACGTGGTCATTGAAAAGGACGGTCGCCCTTGCGGATGCGGAAGAAAAGGTTGCTGGGAGGCATACAGCTCTGCAACGGCTCTTATCAATATGACAAAGGAAAAGCTTGAGGAGTGCGAGAAGAGCGGAAGAAAGACTGCTATGACCGATCTTGTCGCAAAGCACGGCAAGGTATCGGGCAGAACGGCATTTGAGGCTATGAGAGCAGGGGACCGCGCGGCTCACGAGGTTGTTGATACTTATCTCGGCTATCTCAGCTGCGGACTTATCAACATGATCAACATCTTCCAGCCTGAAGTGCTTTCTATCGGAGGCGGTATCTCGGGTGAGGGACAGGCACTTATCGATATGATGATATACGTTATCAAGAAAGAGCAGTACGGCTCGGATTTCGTTGAGCATACGAAGGTATGCATTGCGGAGCTTGGAAACGACGCGGGACTTATCGGCGCGGCATTCCTCGGAATCTGATCTCCGGAATATAAATACGTTTAGAAAAATCGGTGCGCACGCGCACCGATTTTTTGGTTAAATTGCAATTTAGCGAACGGTCTACAATGTAGGGGGGGGGGGGGGGGGGGGGGGGGGGGGGGGGGGG
>JBGUSX010000060.1:0-2842 GCA_045132775.1 Eubacteriales bacterium | reverse complement strand
TGCCTTAAAAATAATTGTTTTTTCTTTTCTTCGGGTGACATCTTCGCCCATTCAAGATCTTCTGTTGACTCACTTTTCATCTTATATCTCCGCAATTATGGGCTTTTGACTCATAAAAAATACTTTGCTTTACAGCATTGTTTCAATCAATTCCTTCGGACTTTTCTCGCTCAAAAGCTTGGGAGCGATGTCAAAAGCAGTCATACAACCGCTTTCAC
Source organism: Eubacteriales bacterium (assembly GCA_045132775.1). Taxonomy (GTDB): domain Bacteria; phylum Bacillota; class Clostridia; order Oscillospirales; family CAG-272; genus SVTX01. The sequence goes on along the minus strand of JBGUSX010000060.1, from coordinate 2,624 downwards.
CTTTTTCATAGAGTCTATAGGCTGCTCTCGCAAATGCCGTAAGCACGGAGGCTGTAAACTCCGGATTTGAATCTAATTTTAAGCTGTACTCGATGATGTGCTGATTCTCTCCGTTGATACCCGTTTTTCCACTTCGAATAACAAATCCACCATGCGGGATACCGCTATGGTCGGTTTTCATTTCTTCACTCGTAATAAAGTGAACCGTAGTATCGTAATCCGCGAAGTAATTCGGCATCGTTACGATATCGTTTTCAATTCGTGCTAAATCAGCACCCTCCTCAGCCACAACAAAGCACTCTCTTATATGCTTTTCTCTTGTAGATAGATCAGGTGCTTCGCCGTTTCGTGCCGATTCCAACGCTGCATGAACGGGAATCGTATACTGCTTGGCATCAAGAACCCCCGGGATTCTTCGAATAGCGTCAGAATGCCCTTGACTCACGCCTTTTCCCCAAAACGTATAATCCTTTCCGCTTGGGAGAATTGCAGAGGAATACATTCTGTTAATTGAAAACATACCGGGATCCCACCCAACAGATATAACTGCAACCTTTTTCGAGCTGCTCGCTACTCGGTTTACATTTTCAAAGTGCTCGGGAATCCTTGCATGGTTGTCAAAGCTATCAACAACATTGAAGTATTTTGCCAATCCCGGGGTTTGACTGGGAAGATCCGTTGCACTTCCGCCGCAAATGATCATCACGTCGATGCTGTCAGTCCATTCCAGAACGCTATCGGCTCTGACAATCGGAACACCAACAGAATTTGTTTTAATTGTCGAGGGTTCCCGTCGTGTAAATATAGCTACAAGCTCCATATCACTTGCCGCATTTACGGCAAGCTCTACGCCCTTGGCAAGATTTCCGTATCCATAAATTCCAATTCGAATCATACTTTTTTCCTTTCGCATTATTCCTCGCCTGTCCAACAATAGGTACAAATTTTATCGCGATCAAGACCGATTGCCTCAAGAATTCCATCTAAGCTCTGATAGCCAAGAGAGTCAAATCCCATTTCTTCACAAATAGTTCGAAGCAGACACTTTCCGCGTTCTGTTTTCGCATCCGCATATTCTGCGATATGCTTTTTTCCTTCCTCTCCCTCTTTCTCTTGTATGATTCTTCGGGCAATCAATTCCATTTCCGAGTTGCTACGTGAGAAGTTCAGATATTTGCACGAAAACATGATTGGAGGGCAAGCCGAACGCATATGCACCTCTTTTGCGCCTGACTGATACAGAAAATCAACCGTCTCACGCAACTGTGTTCCGCGAACTATGGAATCATCGACCAAAAGCAATTTCTTTCCGTTTATTCGCTCAGGAACGGGAATCTGCTTCATTTCTGCGATCAGATTTCGCATTTCCTGATTGGAGGGTGTAAACGAACGAGCCCACGTAGGTGTGTATTTGATAAACGGACGAGCAAAGGGCTTGTTTGACATATTGGCATATCCGATAGCGTGCGGAACTCCCGAATCGGGAACGCCGGCAACATAGTCTACGTCAGGAATACCACCGGCTGCCGCTTCGTTACGCGCCATTATCTCTCCGTTTTGACAACGCATAACCTCAACATTAACACCCTCATAATTTGAATTGGGGTAGCCATAGTACGTCCACATGAACGCGCACACCTTCATTTTATCTCCGGGCTTTGATAGCTGTTCAATTCCGTCAGAAGTGATTTTTACGATTTCTCCGGGACCGAGATTGTAATGCATTTCGTATCCAAGCTTTTGAAATGCAAAGGATTCGATACACGCACAATAACCCGTGTCCTTTTTGCCGATTTCGACAGGAAGTCTGCCAACCTTATCTCGCGCAACAATAAGAGAGTTCTGCTTCATTAAAAGAATCGTGCAAGAGCCGTCAATGACCTCCCTCGCATATCGAATACCGTCGACAATATTATCACATTGATTGATCAACCCTGCGATAAGCTCGGTAGAATTGACCTTTCCGGATGACATTGCCATAAACTGATGACCTGTGCCGGCAAATATCTTTTCAATCAATTCTTCTGCATTATTTATGATTCCAACAGTTGCAATTGCAAAAAGTCCAAGATGACTGCGTACCAAAAGAGGTTGAGGATCCGAATCCGAAATACAACCGATGCCCGATGTTCCACTCATTTGTTCCAAATCACTCTCGAATTTTGTTCGAAACGGTGTGCTTGTGATGCTGTGTATCTGACGCTGATATCCCTTATTTTCATCATAGAAAATCAGACCTCCGCACTTCGTGCCTAAATGAGAATGATAGTCCGTGCCAAAGAATACGTCATATTTGCAATTTTCTGTTGATATTGCTCCAAAAAATCCACCCATATAAAACTGTTCCTTTCTTAAAAAATAGCGCAGGAGAGTATATAACCGTCTCCTGCGCCTATTACGGTTTATGCGAAGAACAGTTTGTTCAGAGTCATAGGATCGACGTACTCGCCATCCTTATAAACACGCATATTACCTGATGCAATTTCGTCAATCAGCATTACGTTTCCTTCGGCATCGTATCCGAACTCAAACTTAATATCGTAAAGATCAAGCCCCTTTGCCTTAAGGTCGTCCGCAACGATCTTGGTGATCGCCTGTGTCTGTGCCTTGAGAGAGTCGTACTG
>JBGUSX010000059.1:0-13677 GCA_045132775.1 Eubacteriales bacterium | reverse complement strand
TTTCGTTGCACAAGAAACCTTATGCCACAAGACAAAATCCACGGTACGACAGTGGCGCACAACTTAATGGCGACCTCCTCATCCACCGCTACCGCGGTCCCCCTTCTCCGCTGGAGAAGGCTATTCGTTAAATTGCAATTTTACGTTCTTTCTGAATAGTTAAATAAAAAAACATCGGAGAAACAAATGAAAAAATTTATTTCTATTTTAATAGCACTTTTACTTATATCAACCCTTACCCTCACCCTCATTTCCTGCGAGGGCGACGAGGATGAAACGGGTAAGATCATCGTCGGCGGTCCCGAAGAGGACGCAGACGAGAACGAAACAGTCAAAAAGCCCACAAGCACGGGCGAAACGCAGGACTGGGGACTTGGATCAGTTCCGCTCAATTAACCTTGAAAGCAATACCTTATAAAATGAAAGGGGATAAAATATGATGAAAAAATTACTTGCTATAATTGCGGCTCTCGCGCTCATTCTCTCCGTCCTCGTATCTTGTGATACCGACGTAAAGGAGACAGAGTCCGAGACTGACCTCAAGACCGAGGCTCCCACAAAGGCACCGACGGCAGAGCCAACGGCAGAGCCGACAGCAGAGCCCACTCAGGAGCCAACGGCGGAGCCGACAGCAGAGCCCACGTCAGAGCCGACCAACGAGCCTTCCGAGTCTACGATACAGTCTACGTCCGCTCCCACCGAGGAGCCTACAGTGACCCCCGAGACCCCCTCGGACGAGCTCCCCACGGGAAATTATCCTATCCTGCCCCCCGTGGCTACCGAGCTGCCTGAGCAGCCCACCGAAGAGCCTACCGAGACTCCTACGTCCGCTCCCACAGAAGAGCCTACGGAACAGTCTACGACCGCTCCCACCGAGGAGCCTACCGTGACCCCCGAGACCCCCTCGGATGAGCTCCCCACGGGAAATTATCCTATCGTGCCCCCCGTGGCTACCGAGCTGCCTGAGCAGCCCACCGAAGAGCATACCGACGACCCTGACGTGCCTGAGATTCCCACTGACGAGCTCCCCGAAGACCCCGAAATGCCTCCCGTTGAGCCCGAGACTCCCTCTGAGGAGCCCGAGATACCAACGTCTGAGCCCGAGGAGCCTACCGTAGATCCCGAAGAGCCTACCGTAGATCCCGAAGAGCCCACACTTCCTCCCGAGGCACCCACCGATGAGCCCACAGGCGAGCCCACGGATGCGCCTATGGACGTTCCTACCGACGCGCCGACCGACGCGCCGACCGACGACGAGAACGATTGGGGACTTGGCTCCGTGCCGCTTAACTGATATAAAAAGGAGGCTGCAGACGTGAGCGAGCTTTATATCGGCATAGCGGATCTGAAGGTGTGCATGGTCTGCAATTATCCTTATGCCAAAAGGCTTTGTGCCGATTTTGAGATCGAGCCCTGCAAAGCCGATATCACCGTGAGCGCGACCGCCGACGAGATCGCCGATGAGCGCGGTCAATACAGCGAGGTCGCCTTTTCGGAGGGCTACTGCGAGGGAATCTGTCTCTATCGCGCGATAGCTGAAAAACTGCCCCTTTTTGACGGCTTCGTCTTTCACGGCGCGGCTGTCACGATCGGCTCTAAGGGCTATATCTTTGCCGCTCCGTCGGGTACGGGAAAGACCACGCATATATCACTTCTTTTAAAAAACTATCCCGACGAGGTCAGGATCATCAACGGCGACAAGCCCATAATTCGTAAAATTGACGGTGAGTGGCGAGTCTGCTCGACCCCCTGGGCTGGAAAGGAAGGCTGGAAGACTAATTCCACCGCCGCTCTCGCGGGTATAGTCCTTGTCGAGCGCGCGGAGGAGAATTCGATTCTCCCCGTCTCTCCGAGCGAGTATTTTGACGCGGTCATCCGCCAGGTATACGTCCCGAAGAGCGCAGAAGCCTGCGCCGCGACCCTCACCCTCATCGACGAGATGTCGCAGAACGTGAAATTTTACCGCCTCTCCTGTAATATGGACGACAGTGCCGCAAAGTGCTCATTTGATGCGTTATTTTCACAAATGTGATGGATAAACAGTGAATGCACGGTTAATAAATGTCGTTTAAAAAATTAACGGTCTGTTAAATCCTGCAACTTTAAAATAAAAACTTGCAAAAATAAAACCACGGAAATTTATTGTTTCCGTGGTTTTTATAGTTGATAGTGTTTATCGTATGCCCAATTCATTGGGTTTTCGTAGATATATTTCACGATAGCGTCGTGATCGCGTTTGTTTCTGATTACATGTTCGTAAAAGGATGCTTGAAATATTCCTGAATCAAAACAAGCTATTTCTTTGCAAGCTTTTGTCGTAAGAGATTTGTATGTGCAGATGATGTCCGTTAACGTAGGGCGGGGGCTTGCTCCCGCCGCTTTGTTGGAAATCTTAATGATTGCGTGAATGTGATTTGGCATTATCACGTAATCGTCAATGATTACGTGCGGATATCTATCTTCAACTAAGGACAACTGTCTTTCGGCTATTTCCCCAAAAGCCGTAAGTTCTACGGCGGGAGCAAGCCCCCGCCCTACGATAGTTGATAATACCGGTCGCTTATCCTTTGTACATATTGTAACGAAATAAGCACCTGTTGTGCTGTAATCGTAGTTTTTAAGTCTCGTGTGCTTTCGCTTGGGAAGATTGTTGCTTATTTCCATTGCGTTTTATCCCTTTTTGCCGATCTTTGACCACAAAAGTATTATGATCTGACCCGGGATCCCGAGCAGATATATCTGCCAGAGGTTGACCCCTCCCGCTGTCACGGAGAGGTGTCCGCAGACAAGAAGTGTCCATACCATAAGGGAAATTATCGCGTAATTCCATCTGCGGTTGTGCCACATCGAATTGAATACCAGCCATACGATGCAGGACAAGGGAACCGCATAAGCGAAGGTCAGATAATGCGCGTAGGTGTCCTTGAGCGCAACGTCAAAAATTATGAAAAGCACCGTTGCAATGACCCATACAAGTATGACGCTCATGCCTGTTATCATCGCGTGTTTTCTCTTGCGGCGTAAGGATTTTTCGGGGTCTTCATCCTTCTGCCTTCTGTCGTTTTCGCTGTGCTCGGAGGTGATGAGATAGTCGACCGTCACAGAAAAGAGATCGGCAATCGCCTTGAGCACCGTGATGTCGGGGACCGACTCTCCGCGCTCCCATTTTGAGACCGCCTTGTCCGAATAACTCAGCTTTTCCGCAAGCTCTATCTGCGTCATTCCGCTCTCTCGCCTCAGAGCAACGATGTTTTGAGATATTATTAACTTGATATCTTCCATTATTGCCCTCCTTTTTTTCTTTTAAAGCGAGCTATTAGCTTTAATTTTATACTCACAAGCGGGTGCAGAGCGACGATAAGCCTTGAATAAAGCTTACAGCCAAAGGAATTTATGCTCTTTTCCCTGTTGCCGCGAAAGAATCCCGAAAGCACTCCCAGAACCTCCGCATCGGTGATCCCGTATTCCTTTGCAAGACAGTTGTCGCCCCTGATTATATACGAGTCGGGGAGGACCTTTATGACTCTGTGGAGCACGTAGCTCTCGCCGCGTCTGTATAAGGCGACGTCGAATTTTTTGAGTCTCTCCTTGGGGCGCGTGACGATGATCGTGTCACGTCTGTCGCGCAGCATAGGATACATACTCACACCGCTCGTCGTCGAGACGAAAACACCGTCGGCATCAAGTATGCTTTCTATATCCGTTGATTTGATCATATCTTGGTCGTTTGGCTTGATCATAGCTCGACAAATCCTTGTTCTGCAAGGGTTTTTATGGTTTTTTCAATATCGGCGCGGAGCAGAGCCTCATCGACGTCGTACTTTTCAAGCATTTCCTTACACATAGCGTCAATATCGAGCCCATTTGCAAGATATCCCCAGATTTCTTGCGCGGTATCGTTGAGCTTTACCATTCCGTGAAAATTTTTACTTGCAGCTCCCGTCGCAATAACGACGTTATTGCCCATGACCTTGCGGAGCACAAAGCCTTCTTTTATCTTCATATCTTTGTTCCTTTTTTTGTTATAAATTGCAATTTATCGAATAGCCTTCTCCAGCGGAGAAGGGGGACCGCGTAAGCGGTGGATGAGGAGGTCGCCATTAAGTTGTGCGCCACTGTCGTACCGTGGGTTTTGTCTTGTGGCATAAGGTTTCTTGTGCAACGAAACAAGGTAATCAGAGAACGTGAAGCCCTTGAAAAAGCGACCTCCTCATCCACCACCTTCAGTGGTCCCCCGTAAAGCGCGTTTTGCTTGCAAAAGGTGCTACGAGGGCTCGCCCGAGTTGTTCCCCGCTGGGGAAGGCTTAACAGACCGACAAATCAAAATTTGAAATGATTTCTGCTCGGTCAGTTGAGCGATTCGAACTCCTCGAGGGCGGACTTGAAGGATGCCATGCAGGAATCGAATGCGTCCATCTTGGTAAGGTCTACGCCTGCGAGCTTGAGAAGCTCTACAGGGCTATCCGAGCCGCCTGCGGAGAGGAACTTGAAGTAGTCGTCGACGGCTGATTGTCCCTCGTTGTAGATGCGCTCTGCGATAGATACTGCTGTGATGATTCCCGTTGCGTACTTGTAGACATAGAACGCGCGGTAGAAGTGGGGGATTCGTGCCCACTCGTAAGCGATCTCGTCGTCCGAGACTACGCTTCTGCCGTAATACTTCTTATTGAGGTCGTGGTAGACCTTGCAGAGCGCGTCTGTTGTGAGGGGCTGTCCCTTTTCGCACATATCGTGTGCTATATACTCAAACTCCGCGAACTGTGTCTGACGGAAGAGTGTGCCCTTGAGCATATCCATATAGTAAGAAAGGAGATATTTCTTGAGCTTTTCGTCGGTGGTGGTCTTCATAAGGTACTTGAGAAGGAGCACCTCGTTGACTGTACTTGCTACCTCGGCAACGAAGAGGGTATAGCCAGACTTTTCCTGGGGCTGTGTGCTCTCAGAGAAGTAGGAGTGCATTGCGTGACCGAGCTCGTGGGCGATGGTGAACACGTCGCCTGTCGTCTTCTGATAGTTGAGAAGAACGTAGGGGTGCTTGAGTCCGTGTACGCTTGAGCTATATGCTCCGCTTCTCTTGCCCTCGGTCTCCTCGACGTCTATCCAACCGTTATCGTGTGCCTCCTGGAGAAGCTCCTGATAACGCTCACCGAGGGGAAGAAGTCCCTCTTTTACTACCTTGAATGCATCCTCGTAGTCGAGCTTGAGCTCTGCGTCCTCAACGGGAGAAACGTATACGTCGTACATGTGCATCTGCTTGAGCCCCATGAGTTTCTTCTTATCTCTGTAGTAGCGGTGGAGGAGGGGGAGTCCCTTCTTGACGCTCTTGAGAAGGTTCTTATACACCTTTACGTCAACGTCCTCGCGGGACATGCTCATCTCAAGTGCGGAGCCGTATTTTCTTGTGCGTGCAAGGAAAACGTCCTTTTCAACGTTGCCTGTATATGCGGCGGTTATTGTATTGATAAGACCAATATATGCCTTATAGTATGCGCGGAAAGCCTCGCGTCTTACTCGTCTGTCGGGGTGGTGAAGAAGAACGCCGTACATACCGTGTGTGACCTGTACCTTCTCGCCGTCTACCTTGATGGTGGGGTAGGGGAAGTCTGCGTTATCGATCATTCCAAAGATCTTCTGGAAGCCGCCGAAGATGGTGCTTTCCTGCGAGAGCATAGTCTCGATCTCCTTTGAGAGCACGTGGGGCTTATTCTTGATCGTCTGGCGGATGGTGTAGTCGTAGTCGGAGAATCTTTCATCTGTCATAAGCGATTCGAGGTACTCTGTGGGGAGGGAGGTGAGCTCGGGGTTTACGAATGCGACCGCGCCGCCAAAGCGCATCTCGAGAAGGTCGATGCGTGACTGGAGTGCGGATGCCTCGCTGTTTCTCGTGTCCTCGTCATGCCACATGAATGCATAAACTGCGAGGTGGCTGAGCTTATAGACCACCTTATTGATGTACTCGAGGCACTCAAGGAGAGTGTCGGGGTTGGAGAGCTTGCCCTCGTATTTCTTAAAGTCGATCATTGTCTCGACTTCGTTATAGGTCTCGTTCCAAGCGTCAAGGCTTTCAAATATGTCGTCAAGTCGCCATTTAAGGTTTTCTGCGACGTCCTGTCTGTTCTTTCCCATTTTTTGTCCTCCTTTTTAGGAAAAAATATCATACAGAATTATTATATCATTAAAAAACCGATTTTTCAAGCGTTTTTTATAAAATTTCAGTTGTTTCGGGAAAGCTATTGACGGCGAGGGGGAATTGTGCTATAATTTAGCATATTCTTTTTGTGAATAAGGCATTTTTGCATTTTTGGAGTTTGAAATGAAGAAGAGCTACATACCCGAGGGCTACGTGCCCGCGCTCGATGCGTACGACACGCAGAGGGCGATCGCATTTATAAAACAGACCTTTCAGGAGGAGTTTTCGAAAACTCTTAATCTCAAGCGCGTTTCCGCGCCTCTTTTCGTCACCGAGGCATCGGGTCTCAACGACAACTTAAGCGGTGTTGAGCGTCCCGTTTCCTTTGACGTGCCCGCTATCGGACTTGACGCGCAGGTCGTTCACTCGCTTGCTAAATGGAAGAGGCTTGCGCTCAAAAGATACGGCTTTTCGGTCGGTAACGGTCTTTACACCGATATGAACGCGATAAGACGCGACGAGGAGCTTGACAACGTACATTCTATCTACGTTGACCAGTGGGACTGGGAGAAGGTGATCACGCGCGAAAATCGCAATCTTGATTACTTAAAGCTTATCGTGCGCTCGATCGTACGCGCTATCTGCACGACGAATGATCTTTTGCACGTTCGCTACCCCCAGCTTCGCACCAATCTCTCCCCCGACGTAGCTTTCGTCACCTCGCAGGAGCTTGAGGACATGTATCCCGAGATGACGGGCTCGGAGCGCGAGACGGCTTTCCTTCGCGAGCACAAGACTGCGTTTATTATGCAGATAGGCGGTAAGCTCCGCTCGGGCAAGCCGCACGACTCACGCGCTCCCGACTACGACGATTGGGAGCTCAACGGTGATATCTTCTTCTGGGACGACGTGCTTGACCGCGCGCTTGAGATATCCTCGATGGGAATCAGAGTCGACGCGGAGTCGCTTGACCGTCAGCTGACGCTCGCGGGCTGTAACGAGAGAAGGGAATTGCCCTTCCACAAGATGCTGCTCAATGATGAATTGCCGCTCACTATCGGCGGCGGTATCGGTCAGTCGCGCCTTTGCATGCTTATGATGGGGTGCGCGCACATCGGTGAGGTGCAGTCGAGCATCTGGGACGAGCACACGGTGGAGGTGTGCGAGGGCGCGGGTGTGCCGTTGTTATGATCCTCATTTTATATAGGTACAGATCGGGAACCGAGGGGTTCCCGATTTTTTTGCGGGAAGGCGGGAAATTGCAATTTAACGAATAGCCTTCTCCAGCGGAGAACAACTCGGGCGAGCCCTCGTAGCACCTTTTGCAAGCAAAACGCGCTTTACAGGGGACCACGAAGTGGTGGATGAGGAGATCGCCATCGGGGTGTGCTACACGGGAATATTGTGGATTTTGTATTGTGGCACAAGGATTCCTTTGCAACGAAACAAGGTAATCAGAGGACGTGAAGCCCTTGAAAAAGCGACCTCCTCATCCACCGCTTACGCGGTCCCCCTTCCCCGCTGGGGAAGGCTTAACAGACCGCTAAATCAAAATTTGAAGGGATCGAGGGGCTATTTACAGGTGGGAAAGACGGGGATTTGGGGGTAAAAAGGGAAATTTAACATAATAGTAAAAAAATGGAAGAAAAATGGCGGATTTTTTGACGGATTTTTTGGATTTGTACAAGTTGGACAAAAAGCGAAAAAACGTTTTGTTTATTATGACATTTGGTGGAAAAAAATGTTTTAAAAAGCGTTTTTGTTAACAATTTGTACATTGAATTGACTTTTGGAATATAATATAATGGACTTACCAATGCAGGATCATCTACCGTTATTCGTTTGATTTTCCTGTAAATTTTTTAGGAGGATACGACATGAAAAAGAGTATCTTAATGAAGTTTTTGGTGCTTGCAGTTTGTGCGGCAATGCTTCTCTCTCTCTTTGCCTGTGACAATGACGTGGAACCCACGGAACAGCCCACAGAGCAAAAGACCGAAGCTCCCACAAAGAAGCCCGAACCTTCTGTCAAACCTACAGATGAGCCTTCTGTAGCTCCTACAGTTGAGCCTACAGTTGAGCCCACTGAAGAGCCCACAACGGCTCCCGAGGTTCCCACAGATCCCGAGCAGCCTACAACGGCTCCCGAGGTTCCCACAGATCCCGAGCAGCCCACACAGGCTCCCGAGGTTCCCACTGAGGAGAAGCCCACACAGGCTCCCGAGGTTCCCACTGAAGAGAAGCCCACACAGGCTCCCGAGGTTCCCACAGATCCCGAGCAGCCTACACAGGCTCCCGAGGTTCCCACAAATCCCGAGCAGCCCACACAGGCTCCCGAGGTTCCCACTGAGGAGAAGCCCACACAGGCTCCCGAGGTTCCCACTGAGGAGAAGCCCACACAGGCTCCCGAGGTTCCTACCGAGGAGAAGCCCACACAGGCTCCCGAGGTTCCCACTGAGGAGAAGCCCACACAGGCTCCCGAGGTTCCCACTGAGGAGAAGCCCACACAGGCTCCCGAGGTTCCTACTGAGGAGAAGCCTACTGAGCCTCCCACACCTTCCTGCGACGGCAACCACAACTTTGTTGATAAGGGTAGCCAGGGTCACTACTGCGATAAGTGCGGTAAGCCCAGCAAGGACAATATGTATGATCATACATACGGCGACGTTGACGGTGTTTACAAGTGCACGGCATGCGGTTATGAGCCTGATTGTAAGGGCGAGCACGCATACGTAAGCGATGACACACATCACTGGACCGAAAAGTGCCCCGTTTGTGAGGCTCCCGCTACAGAGGCTGAAGCGCACACCGGCGCAACCATTGACGGTGAGTACAAGTGTACAGTCTGCGGAAAGGTTCTTCCTTGCCCTGCAGAGCACGTTTGGGTCAGCGATGCTGAAGGTCACCAGATGGCAGCTTGTGACGTTTGCGGCGCGGCTGCAACCGACAAGGTTCCTCACAGCGAGGAAAAGGTTGAGTTCTTAACCGACACTGCATACGGATACGAGTGCAAGGATTGCGGATACGATCTTTACACAAAGGCACTTACCGATAAGGTAGCTGCTATCATCACTCCCGGTAATATGCACAATGCCGAGATGAGCGCAGAGAAGGGTAACCTCTCCTCCAGCACGAAGTATCATATCTCGACAAGCCTTGATATGACTGCTATGCCTTACGCATCGATCACTCACAGCGCAACCGACAACATTTCTCAGTTTATCTGGAACAGACACCTCGGTGACGTTGCCGACAGAAGTAAGCATGAGGAATACACGTTCAGCGTAGGTCAGGCGAAGTACCTTGTTATCAAGGCTCGCGCTACTATGGCTGAGACATCTCAGATCGTTATTAACCTCAGTACCGCAGGTTCTGATAAATATAACGGCGTTATCATGCCTCTCGTTAAGGCAACAGAAAACGCTGAATGGGTAACTTACGTTATCGATCTTGAAAAGGCATACGGCGACAGATATGCATTGGCAGAGGGTGCTGACACATACGCTGTTGATACCTTCTACTTCAATATGCATCCCTTCACGACCACCGACGTTCTTGACGTTGCTTACATGGCATTCGTTGAGGGTGGTTGGTCCGATATCGGTGCTCTCGTTGACGAGGAGACAGTTGTTTGCGTAACCGGAAACAACCTTGGAACAGAGGTAAATGCAGACACCGGTGTATGCGTTGGCGCACACAACTACACTGTTGAGATCGTTGACGGTGTATACAAGAGCGTTTGCGTATGCGGCGCAACAAAGGATTCCTACGGTGTAAAGGCTGAGGGTCCCAATCTCTTCTGGGGTGCTGAGAATCTTTACGGTTATGTAAGCACTATCGGAACTGCCGACAAGGAAGTTCTCTACGACGAGGACGGAACGGGTTATCTCAGATTTGATAATACCGGTGTTAACAAGGATAACTGGAGTGCATTCGAGCTTTCAAACGGTGCGGCAGGCGCAACAGGCCAGTACATGGTCATGAAGTTCCGTATCGGTGAGAACGGTCTTGGTCAGACCTCTCTTGCAATGTACATCAACTCCAAGGCATCTCAGGCTGCAGGTAACAACTGGACGACAGGTGCTGTTACCATTAAGGTAAGCGAGGACGGTCAGTGGCATTACGCAGTTATCGATCTCGCTAACCGCGTAAAAGCCGGCGGATTTAACGCTAACGCGGACGACGGCACGTATGCAGTAAACTTCGTTCAGATACGTTACTTCACCGGATATCAGACCACGGCACAGGCTGACGACTATATGGACATTTCCTACATCACGTTCTGCGACAGCATGGATGACATCAAGAATATAGTTGATGCTGAAACATACGAGTGGAGCGTTGATTCCGGCACCAACGCTCTCCGCAATACCGCTGACCATACGTGCGCACAGCACGCTTACAAGCTTACTGTTGTTGACGGCGTATATCAGAGTGTTTGCGCATGCGGCGACGTTGCATATAACTACAACGTTAAGGCAGAGGCTGCTAACAAGTTCTTCGGTGCAGAGATCATCGCAGGCAAGGGCGGATTCAAAGGTACGATGGACCTTACTCTTACATACGACGAGACCGATGCATTCGTAAGAATTGACAATATGGTTGTAAATGCGGACAAGTGGGCAGGCTTTACTCCCGTAACCTGGGAGAGCGGCAACTTCGGTCAGTACATGATCATGAAGTTCCGTATTGGTGAGAACGGACTTGGTCAGTCCTTCCTCCAGATCTATACCCACTCCGTTGCAAGTAAGGACGCAGGAATTAACTGGCCTACCGGTAACCTCAAGTTCAGAGTTGTTGAGGATAACCAGTGGCACTATATCGTAATTGATATGGCAGCTTCCGTTCCCGGAAATGCATGGCAGGCAGATGCAAATGGCAATTATGCTCCTAACTACTTCCAGTTCCGTCCATTCGCATCCAACCAGACAGGTGCTCAGGCAGACGACTATATGGATATATCCTACATCGCATTCTGCGACAGTCTTGACGATATCAAGGATATAGTTGACGCTGAAACATACGAGTGGTACGTTGACTCTTCCACAAACGCACTCAGAAACACCGCTGACAACTCCTGAGCACAGCATGCTATCGCAGAGGTTGTTGACGGAACAACTCACACTATCAAGTGCACACTTTGCGGCGAGGTTATCAGAACCTTTGAGGTTTCTGCGGACATCAACTGGTATGCACCTCTTTCCGGAATGAATAAGGATCAGCACACCCTTGATAAGCTTCTCTATGATGAGGAAGAGGGTGTAATGTTCAACAGATTCTCGGGCACAGGCGGTAACTACCTTAACCTTACAGGTGGCACAGGTGCAGGTAGTGCTACAAGCGGAACCTTCACAACAGGTAAGTATATCGTTGTTAAGTACCGTGCAACAGGCACAACTCTCGGCTTCAACGTTGCTACAGGCGACAAGAAGAGCGGCAACGGCAAGAGCCTCGGCACACAGGATATTACTAATCTTCCCGGTGACGAGTGGAGAGTTGCTATAATCGATGCTTCCGCAAGTGAGCAGTGGACCAGCGACGGAAGTGCTCAGACCATATATATGATGATCACTACCGGCGCCGGAGAATACGTTGTTGACATTGCTTACGTTGCAGTCGTTGACTCCCTCGACGAGATGAGAACTCTTCTCCAGGATGGCGAGACATACGTTGATATGGGCACTAACTGGGCAGGAACTCCCGTTGAGTACAACTACGACGGAAGCCAGAATCTTACATTCGACGAGAATATGTCCGCTACCGTGACTGTTCCCGCAGGTGCTACAGCTACATACTCCGTTCCTTTCGGTCTCTCCGAGGGAATGATCCTTACCGCTAACGGAACTCCTATCGATTTCGTTGCAGGTAACAGATGGATGGGTACTCCCAGCACCTTCTCCATTACCAATGATACAGAGGCGGCTGTTGAGTATGCTCTCGTTGCTTCTTATCCCGCAGGTTCTCAGATGAACCCTGCTCAGCTCGTTATCGGTGACAACACCGCTGATGTTGCTGCAGGTGCTGTTGAGCCCTACTACTTCACATGGACTGCTGAAAAGGACGGCACACTCACACTTACCGTTTCCTCTACAACAGGTTGGTTCTACGTTGTTAACAACATGACCTCCTACGTATACGGCGATATGCAGTGGTCTGACAGCGATCCCGTTGTCAACCCCGCAGTTATCGAGGTTAAGGCAGGCGACGTTCTTGAGATCCAGGTCAACACCTACGATCCCGCTGATCAGTGGAACACTCCCGCAGGTACTGTTACCGTTGCTGCTGCTTTTGAGGAGGCTTCCACCGTTATCACAACTATCGCGGGTGCTCTTGCAGGTGAGGAAGGTGCAGCTGTTAAGCTTACAGGTACTGTTGTTGGCTTCTATGAAACATGGAGCTCCTACGGTAACTGCTCTCCTTACATCGTAGATGCTGAGGGCGACCAGATCCTCGTATTCCGTACCACCACACAGGTTGGTTTGGGCGACGAGATCTCTGTTGAGGGTGTTATCACTGTATACAACAAAGTTAATCAAATCGCACAGGGATCTACCGTTACGATCACTGCTCCTCACGTTTGCTCTGAGTGGGATGAGGCTACATGCAAGGCTCCCAAGACCTGCAAGGTTTGCGGTGCGACAGAGGGCGAAGTAGCTGATCATGTCTATGTTGGCGGTGTATGCGACGTTTGCGGTGCCGCTGAGGGTGTTGAGCTCCAGAAGGCTACAGTTGCTTACACGGGAACTACAACTACCAACATGACAGGTAATAACGATGCAGCAACTCTTGGTCTTGATGCAAGCGTTTTCACCGTTGTTGGTGAGAAGGGATCCAAGGACATCTTCCCCGGTCTCAACAAGAGCGGACAGATTAGACTTTACGGTTCAAACGGAGACGGCAACGCCTTGAAGGTTACTGTTGCGGAAGGATATTCGATCAGCTCGATCAAGATCACTTTCGGTACTTCCAATAAGTCTAATTGTCAGATCAGTGCAGGAGATACTGTTTTGACAACAACAATCTCTTCATCGGAGGCTGTACTTTCACTTGATATCAATGCTGACTCGTTCACGCTTAAGAATCTTAACAGCGGAACAACGCAGATCTATATTCTTAGCATTGAAATCACATATTTCGCAGAATAATCATTCTGTTTCCCCCACCGCGCATGCGGTGGGGGTTTTTCTGTTGTGATGGGGGAGGAAAGGGGAAATGGAAAGGGGAAAATTGAAAGGGGAAGTTTGGAAGGTGTGGTAAATTGCAATTTAACGGTCTGTTTGAAATTTGCAAATGGCTTAAAATAACTTCACGTCTATAAACCAAACGGCATTTTAAAACCGTAGGGGAGGCGCTTGCTCCTCCCGATCTAAAGCATTTGTTTCTTCTTTAGCCATAAGGGTTTAATAGTCGTTTGTTAGCGGGAGGAGCCGTGGGGTTCCCCGAAGTGAGCCTGCGAGCTTTGGGGGTTCCGAGCTTGTACCTCCCCTACGGTGTGTGAGTGACGTGCGTTTGGTAGCCGTGGCGGTAATTTAAATCGTTTGTCCAAT
>JBGUSX010000058.1:0-14068 GCA_045132775.1 Eubacteriales bacterium | reverse complement strand
GCCATTAAGTTGTGCGCCACTGTCGTACCGTGGATTTTGTCTTGTGGCATAAGGTTTCTTGTGCAACGAAACAAGGTAATCAGAGGACGTGAAGCCCTTGAAAAAGCGACCTCCTCATCCACCGCTTACGCGGTCCCCCTTCTCCGCTGGAGAAGGCTATTCGTAACAGTTCGACAAATCAAAATATGATGTGACGGCTGAATAGCTACTTTTTATTTTATTGCATATCGGGTATTTTTTCAAGCAAGAGAATACACGTAAAATATAAAAATATACACTTTTTGTCATAATTTGTTGACAATATCGTGACGATAGATTATAATAAATCCATCACCTACTGCTTGGAGGATATTATGGAGCTTTTCCCTGTACCGCGTGTTCTTCAGTGCGCAAGATACGTAAATTCCCCCTCCCGCCGCGACGAGAGGCTCGTCAAGGACTATGAATTCGATCTCTATCTCGGCGGTGAGCGAGAGGTCTGGGTTGACGGTAAACACTACCGTCTCTCCGAGGGGTATATGTATTTTAAGAGGCCCTGTGAGGTCGTTGCCGGAATCGGCGACTACAATATGTACATGATAACACTTGATTTTGCTGAGTCGTCAACGCTCTCTCCATCCTCATACTACCGCAACCGTGACGGCGAGCCTCAACAAGTCTGTGAGCTTGACAAGCTCTGTGAGCTTCCGTCGGTATTTTTTGCTTATCACTACAAGGACATAATCGAGCTTTACGAAAAAATCATCTTATGCACCTATCCGTCAGCGCAGGACAGTGAGCTTGAACGTGCATATATTGAGGAGCTTCTCTTTCTCATTTTTGCCGATGCCGCGAGATTTCGTCGCGAGGCGACTGACATCCGTCCTACGACTAGTGCCGAGCACGTCAAACGCGCGTGCGCCTTCATCAATCGGCACTATGCGGAGGATATCACTGTTGACATGATCGCACAGCATGCCCGTCTTAACAAAAATTATCTCATCAGGCTATTTAAAACCGAGCTTGGCACTACTCCGATGAAGTATCTTCTTGACACCCGTCTCCATTTCGCCCGTGCTCTGCTTTTACAGACAGATGAAGCTGTATCGGGCATTGCCGAGAGGTGCGGATTCAACACGGCATCCTACTTTATAAAATGCTTCAAGGAGCGTTTTGGATCAAGTCCTCTGTCATACAAGCGCGCAAGGCTTGAAAAAAGATCTCAACAGATGTAAAATTATTAAAGATTTTTCGCGTTTTTATATATTTTCGGTCTTGACTTTGGGGTTTTATTATTTTTTAATTTAAAAAAGGCTTACTGCCTATTTTGGCTTTTGCCGTTTGACTTTATGACGTGTAAAGGAGAATATTTACAATGAGTGTTTACAAGATAAGATACGGTACTCCCGAGGATATCGTTCCGTCCAAGTTTGCGCCCGCGCCCAAGTGCGAGGTTATCGAGGACATGCCCGAGGGTGCGGAGGGTATGATCTTCTCGTCCTCCAAAAGAGGCGTTGAGGTTCTTATTCCCGTAGATGCCGATGCGGGTATTTACGGCTTTGGTCTTCAGCTCAAGCGCGTTCAGCACCGCGGAAGAAAGAAAATGATCCGTCCCAATGCCGATCCTTCGGGTGACACGGGCGACACGCACGCTCCCGTTCCCTTCTTCGTTACGAACAAGGGCTTTGGCGTTTACGTTGACACGGCGAGATACGCGAGCTTCTACTGCGGCCGTGAGCTTCGTCCCGAGAATGCGGGTGCTGTTGATAATGAGAATGACACGTCTCCCGACGTTGAGGGCAAGGATGCATCCAACATCTTTGACACTCTTTACGAGGTGCGCAAGGGCGGAAAGAACAGCTTTGTGACTGTGGAAATTCCGCTTGCCGAGGGTATTGATATCTACTACATCACGGGTGACTCTATCCGCGACATAGTTGCTCAATACAACATGCTCTCGGGCGGCGGTTGCATGCCTCCTATGTGGGGTCTTGGATGCTTCTATCGCTGTGATATGAAATTCCGTGACGAGCAGGTGCTTGACATTGCGCACAGGTTCAGGGAAAAGGATATTCCCTGCGACATTATCGGTCTTGAGCCCGGTTGGCAGACTCGCGCGTACTCCTCCTCTTTCGTCTGGAATCCTACTAATTTCCCGAATCCCCAAGAGACTGTCAATGCGCTCAGAGACGATCATTTCCATGTCAGCCTCTGGCAGCAGTCCTTTATTCATCCCACGTCCCCTCTCTATGAGCCTATGATCGAGTATAGCGGCGATTATCTCGTCTGGAAGGGTCTTGTTCCCGACTTCGCGCTTGAGGGCACGAAGCGAGTTTTTGGCGGCTATATGAAGGACAATCTCGTTTCGATGGGTGTTGACGGCTTCAAGCTCGACGAGTGCGACGGAAGTGATTTCACGGGCTCCTGGACCTTCCCAAACTGCGCAAAGTTCCCTTGCGGCGCTGACGGTGAGCAGTATCACTCCCTTTTCGGTACTCTTTATCAGCAGACTCTGACAAAGGCACTCGGAAACCAGAGAACGCTCGGTGAGATAAGAAATCTCGGCTCTTTAGCCGCTTCCTATCCTTACGTTCTTTACTCCGATCTTTACGGTCACAAGGACTTTATTACCGGTGTTGTAAACTCGGGCTTCTCGGGTCTTCTCTGGACTCCCGAGGTAAGACACGCGGAGAATAAGGATGATCTTATAAGACGTATACAGGCTACCGTTTTCAGCGTTCAGGCTCTTGTCAACGCTTTCTATCTTCCCGAGATGCCTTGGGAAAAGCACGGCTGTACCGATGAGGTGCGCGAGCTCTTCAGAGTCCGTACGTCGCTCGTTCCCTATCTTTTCAACGCTTTCTACGATTATCACACGACGGGTAAGGCTCCCGTTCGCGCTCTCGTTTGCGACTACCAGGATGAGCCTGCTTCACTTGATATCGACGATCAGTATCTCTTTGGTGACTCTATGATAGTTGCGCCCATTATTTCGGGTACATCTGAGCGCGACGTCTGGTTGCCTCGGGGCGAATGGTACGACTTCTTTACGGGCGAGAAATTCGAGGGCGGTGTTCATCACAGAGCCGTATCTCACATTCCCGTTTACGTTAAGGGCGGCACGATCTTACCCGTTGCCGAGCCTGTAAATTACATTGAGAGAGACACCTGCTTTGATATTACTCTCCGCGCATACGGTGAGGTTGCTGATGATGCATACTGCACTCTCGTTGAGGACAGTGATGACTCATACAATGCGGAATATACCGTTCACAAGATAACACAAAACACAAGCGGTATGCTTGGTAAAAAGTACAACATTGTCGGTGTTGAGAAAATAAAATAAAAATTGAGGGAGATGCGATGCGTCTCCCTTTGGTTATTTTTTTGCGTACAGATATGCTCCTTCTGCCGTGTCAACAAGTATGAGATTGTGAGATTTGAGAAGCGAATCGGCAAGCGGAGTGTCGGTGACGGTATAGTCTGCATCTGACAGAGGCATCAGGCAATACGACGAGGCACGGTCGAATTTAGTTCCGTCACAGAGAAATACGGTCTTTCGGCTTCGCTCGCACATCACAAAGCGGAGTGCTGTCTCCTTCTCGGAATAATCGGATATCATCCCGTCTTCTCCGAGTGCACTTGACGAGAAAAACATTACGTCCGCATTAAAGAGCATTGCTGTCCTTTCCGCGGCGCCTCCGACAAGTGCCTGAGAGCTTTCTACTAAGCTCCCTCCCGTCAGTATCGCAGATATAGCGCAGTTTGTCAAGGCTTTGAAAAGCGGAATTCCATTCGTTACAACTGTGACATTATCCGATGGCTTTATGTATTCGCAAAGGTGGAGCGCGGTCGAGGAAGCATCTGCGAATACGAGAGAATCAGGTGGAATAAGCGTTGATGCCATTCGGCAGATGTCCGATTTTTGCTTTGAGTGCATCTTTTTTCGGAAGGAAACGGGGGAGCTTATTTCATTTTCGCACAATACCGCGCCGCCGTGGTTGCGGCGGACTATTCCCCGCTTTTCAAGACTGTCGAGGTCTCTGCGCACCGTAGGTTGACTTGCGTAGAGTCTTTTGGAAAGGTCTGAGACAGATATAAAGCTTTCTATTTTAAGTATTTCGATTATTTCTTTTTGGCGGTCTGTTTTTGACATTTTTATCTCTCTTTTGATCATTTTTTGATCGTTTTTCAAAATTACAGCCGTATATTGACAGAAAACGATCAAGCATAGTATAATTATAGTCGATACAAAAATAAATGTCAATACTTCGGAGGAAAAATGATAAGGCTTATTGCTTTTGATCTTGACGGCACGCTGACTCAACACAAAACTCCGCTCGGTGAAAAAAATCGCGCGGTGCTTGACCGACTTGCAAAAAAATATTCTTTACTGATGGTCGGCGCAGGTCAGTGTGCGCGCATATTTAATCAGATGGGACATTATCCCATTGATATTATAGGCAATTACGGCTTGCAGTTTTGCAGATACAACTCAAACACAGGCGGGCTTGACGTTATTTTTGATAAGTGCTTCCATTGTGATCGCGAGTCGGTGAAAGAACGCGTTGACTCGCTTCGAAAGAAATACGGATTTACCGAATTTGAGGGTGAGAGCGTTGAGTTTCACCCTTCGGGATGTGTGACTTTTGCAATTCTCGGCACCAAGGCAAAAATTGAGGACAAGCTTGCCTTTGATCCCGACCGTTCGAAGCGCAGGGCTATTTATTCTGAGGTGTGTGAGCTTTTCCCGGAATACGTTGTTTTCGTTGGCGGTTCCTCCTCCTTTGACATGGCACCCGCCCCCTACAACAAGTATTACGCGCTTGATCTTTACTGTAGCGAGAATAGGTTATCGCACGGTGAGGTCATTTTTGTCGGTGACGATTACGGAAAGGGAGGAAACGACGAATCTGTTTACCGCTCCGACTTTGGCTTTGTCTGCGTTGACAATTTTGAAAAACTTGAGGACTATTTAAAGGAGCTTTTGTAATATGGTAATATCGGATTTACTGAAGGGCATAAAAAACTGCGAATGCGGTCGGGATCACGACTGCCCTATCGATCACGTTATTATCGGTGAGGATGCGTTCGCCTATGTGTCCGAAGTTATTGAGAATTATAAAAAGATTTTACTTGTTGCCGATGAGAATACGTATGCAGCATGCGGCAAGGAGGTTGCTTTCTCTCTCGGTGACAAGCTTCAAGACACGTTGATCTTCAAGCGAAACGGCGTACTCGTTCCAAATGAGGATGCCATTGCGGAGCTTGATGCCCGTGTCACGTGCAGTGTTGATCTCATCGTAGGTGTAGGCTCGGGTGTTATTAACGATCTTTGTAAGAAGGTCAGTTTTGATCACTCGCTTCCATATTTCATCGTTGCGACTGCGCCTTCTATGGATGGTTATGCATCGCGAGGCTCGGCTCTCATTCTGAACGGAATGAAGGTGACTCTTGATTGCAACGTACCGCGTGCGATAATCGCAGACACTCGCGTGCTTTCCAGTGCGCCTTTTCATATGATACAGGCAGGCTGGGGTGACATTATAGGAAAATACTCCTGCCTTAACGACTGGCGGCTTTCTGCACTTGTAAACGGTGAATATATGTGTGAGCGAGTGCTCAAGGAGACTTATGCGACCGTTGAGCGAACGGTGGCTCTCACAGACGGGGTTCGTGCGCGTGATCCCAAGGCTATCGGTGCGCTTATGGAGGCTCTTGTGGCGGTCGGTATCCTTATGGCTTACGTTGGTAATTCCCGTCCCGCCTCGGGTAGCGAGCATCATTTATCTCACTATTTCGAGATCGTAGGAATTGAGAGAGGTGAGGATTATCTCCCGCACGGTATTGACGTTTGCTTCTCTGCGGTAGAAACGGCTAAACTACGTGAAAAGCTTTTAGGCATAAAGGATATTTCGTCCTTTGAACATTCCTTCGACAAGGAAAGGTACGAGCGAGAGATAAAGCGGATCTACGGCTCTGTGGCAAGCAATGTTCTGGCACTCCAGGAAAAAACGGGGTGGTATTCTATCGACCGCGTGAGCGTTTATCGTGAGAAATGGGAGGAGATCCGCTTGGTTTTGGCTGACGCTCCTTCGGCTTCAGAGATGCTCGCCCTTTGTGAGAGGATCGGGCTTCGGTACGCTGATTTCGTCTCTCTTTACGGCGAAGAAAAGATCTCCGATGCTATTCTGTATGCCAAGGACCTAAAAGACAGGTACAGCGTGCTGTGGATGTACTTCGATCTCTTTGCTAACAGTTGAATATCAAAAAAATGAGGTTTTTGAGTAAAAAACCTCATTTTTCTTTATTTTTATGTCAATTTTGGTTGGAAATATTGACAAAATTGTGCAGGGGTGTTACAATTTAGGATAGTGGGTGAGATTTCCCCCGACAGACTTGAAAAGGTGGTAATTTATTATGAAAATTGGTGTTTGCGCGACTAATTACAAGGATTGGACGACAGTTGCAAAATACGGTTACGATTACATAGAGCAGGCTTTTTTTCTCTTTGCTAACGCTACCGACGAGGAGTTTGAGGAGATGAAGAAGGCTCAGGCTGAGGCGGGTATTCCCGTTGAGGCTTGTATGGGTTACTTCCCCGGTGGCTTCTCTCTCTACGCTTTTGATTCCGAGACCGGTAAAGGTACCGATTTCAGTGAGGTTGAGGCGAGAGTCAGAGAACACTCCGAAAAGGGCTTTGCAAGAGCTTCTCAGCTCGGCGTTAAGGTCGTTGTCGTCGGTTCGGGCTCTGCTCGCAGAGTTCCCGCAGGCATGGATCGTGAGGAGGCCAAGCGTCAGTTCGCAAGAGTTCTTGACGTATGCGGTGAGGTTGCCGCGAAATACGGTGCTTCTATAGTTATCGAACCCCTCAACAAGAAGGAGACCGACATTGTAAACACTCTTGAGGATGCGCTCGAAATACATTCGATGGTAAAGAACGACAACGTTTTCGTTCTCAACGATTTCTATCATTCACATCTTGAGGGTGAGTCGCTTGATTGGATAGCAAAGGCGGGAGATCTTCTCCGCCACGTTCATATTTGTGACTTCGAGAGAAATTGCCCGACGCTTGAGAAGGATGCCGATGATCTTATCCCCTGCGTTAAGGCTCTCAAGGATGCAGGATATGATGCGCGCATCAGCTACGAGTGCGGCTTTAGGCCCGATTTCGAGACCGCGGTAAAGAATGCAAAGTCTCTCGCAGACGAATTCAGGGCGATCTGGGCATAAGTTGGTTTAATAACAGATAAACGTCGATCGGTGTGTACTCTTTTTGGAGGACACTCTGATCGACGTTCTTTTTATATGAATATCTTAAATATTTCTTTTGCCCACGAAAGCCACTGCGGAACACATGAATCAAGACATTTGGTTATTTCCTCAATATTTGCCGTGGACGTATCTCCGATATGGCTATATAAACTTCCCTGTGCTACGGTCTTTCCTATTGCGATCATACCGTGTGCTTGGTCGCCTATTGCCGCATACCTTCCGACTGAAAGTGCTCCTGCGGAAAAGCATCCGACCGACAGCGCCCCCGCAGACACTACACCTACGCTTACTGCCCCTGCCGCTATAATTCCGAGCGCAATAGCGCCAAAAGCCAGGAGACCGAGCGAGAAGGTCCCTGCGGCGAGGATACCGAGAGCGAGCAAGCCTATCGAGATGACTCCGAGAGACAAAAGCCCAAATGAGACTATTCCGCTGGAGAGAAAGCCTATCGATATCACTCCACGCGCCTTGAGCCCGATTGCTACAAAGCCGTGCGCGTTCCTTCCGATATGGTAAAGCGGCATTCCAAGGACGGTCTTTTCGCTTTTTCGTTCTCTAAACTGCTTTTTTACGGTTGATTGGAGCTCTTCAAACAAGGTTTTTTCGTGATTGGTGCTGTTTTTTTCTTCTAAGTTGTCATTGAGCAGATAGTCTAGAGAGCAATCGAAAAGCTTGCTTATTTTCTTTAGCTTGTCAGTCTCGGGGTATGCTATATCTGACTCCCACTTGCTCACCGACTGACGCGAAACACCGAGCAATTCTGCCAGCTCTTCTTGTGTATAATTGTTCTCTTTTCTCAATCTTGAAAGTTTTTCACCGAGCGTCATGACTGTCTCCTCTCACTTTTCGGTACTGTCATTATAACACACGCGTGCCTCAGGTGCAATATATTTTGCGTTTCTATTTGTAAACTTTGGGGTGCATTTTAATTTTCCTGTCGGATATTACAGCACTATCTTAAATCCGACGTGTATCTCGTCCTTTTTGTATGCGGTTATTTCTCCCTTGTGCTTTTCAACTATCGCTTTCGCCATTGACAGCCCTATACCGTATCCTCCCGTGAATTTTCTCGCCTTATCGGCACGGTAAAAGCGGTCAAAAAGACGGTTAAGCTCGAGCTCTCCGACTGAGGAATAAGTGTTCTCGACTGCGAGAACGGTACGTCTTCCTTTTCGCAGAAACACGCTTATCTCTCCGCCCGCATCACAGTATTTTATTGCGTTGTCCATCAGAATTCCGATAAGCCTGCGCAGAAGCACGTCATCTCCTATGCACGTTACTCCCTTTTCAAGATCTGCAACAAGGCTCTTCTCTCTTGCTTTTGCGAGGGGCTCAAACTCTGCAACGGTCTCCTCGACAAGCTTCCCGAAAGGCACTTCGGTGCAGTTCAGCTTGCCTCCTTCCTCGTCCATACGTGTGAGTGCGACGAGCTGATTTACAAGCTCGGTCATTCTATGTCCTTCCGCGCGTATATCCTCAAGCCACTCGTTTTCCCCAAGCTCAGCTTCGGCAATATCGAGATTTGCGAGTATCAGAGTCAAGGGTGTTTTCAGCTCGTGATTTGCATCCGTGATAAACTGCTTTTGCTTATCGTAGCTCTCTGCGATCGGTTTAACTGCCCGTTTTGATAGCAAGAATATCAAAATCAACACAAGCGCGGCACACCCAAGCAGAACAAAGCCTGCGATAGTCACAGATTGCATTAAGGCAGATCGGCTCGTACTGCCGTCCACGAACACAACTCCAAGCTCTTCCCCATTTGAAAATATCTTATATCGGTAGCTTGATATCCATCCGCGCTCCTTGCCCTCTTCAAGTACATTTTCTGCGTATTCGACCGCGATAGAGTCGGTAATGGAGTAGATGGATTCGGTATTGGTTTTGGACACCTCTCCGTTTTTGTCGAAAAACACTGTAAAATGACGCGTTGAAAACGGTGTTTCGGGAGTTATAAACTCAAATTCCGCATCATTTCTCGGGGGTTCCTTGTCAGGATGCGGTTTTTCTGTCATCGATCCCGGAAATCTTCCGCCGCCCTCGGATACACGGTCTGCCAGAATATCCATATTTTTATTCATCGACGTGATGTTCAATGCAAGTATCACTCCGAAAACAAGAGTTATGACCAAAAGCACCGAAACCGTGCATATCAGAATAAATCTTTTTTGAAGTCTGTATATCATCGCACTGCCTCCAGCATATACCCTGCATTTCGGACGAATCTTATTATCACGGGCGCGGATATTCCCTCAAGCTTTTTGCGGACGTTGGATATATGCACCCAAACGACACTCGTGTCTACGTTGGTGTCCCATCCCCATATATGCGTGATAAGCTGTTCTGCGGAAACGATGTTATTCGGATTCTGCATCAGCATTTCCATCACCTGAAATTCCTTGCCGCTTAGCGCTTGCGCCCGTCCGTTGTGCACAAGCTCATAGGTTGAACGGTTGAGCGACAGCTCTCCAAAGCTCAATATATCGGGGGTAAAATTGTCCTTTCTTCGCAGCATTGCTCGGACTCGTGCCATAAGCTCGCCCGTTGAGAAGGGCTTGGGGAGATAGTCGTCCGCTCCTGCGTCGAGACCCTCAATTCTCTGTTCAACCTCGCTTCTTGCCGTCAAAAACAACGCAGGAGTCGTTATTCCTTTTGCACGAAGGCTTTTCAGTAATGTCACTCCGTCAAGTCCCGGCATCATTACGTCGAGCACCAGCCCGTCGTATTCACCCGAGGAGGCATAGTCAAAGGCATCATTGCCGTTATCGACTCCGTCGACAGAGTAATTATTCAGCTCAAAAATGTGCACGAGGCTTTTGAGCAGTCGCGTATCGTCCTCTGCGATCAAGATCCTCATTGTATCCCCCCTTTGTCTTTTCTGTGTTAATTATATCATTTTTTTATTGTTTTATCAAGATAATATTGTTTTTTAGTTCCACGCTACCCCGTTTTCGTCAAGTGCTTTCGAGGTTGACGATTCAACCTTGACAGTCGGCGAGCTGTCACCGAGAACGATGACAAGCGCAGAAGAGATAGACGTGGGCATTTTCACCGTTGCGTTCGTCTTTCCTATACCGACTGCAAGAAGGTCCCCCGAGGACAGAGAGATCTGCTTATAGCTTCCGACACTTGAAAAATCCTTGCAGTGAGTTGCTTCGTTTGCCATTCCTCCGCGCGACATAATGGCAATAACAGAGCCGCCCTCATACGAATATCCCTGCTCCGAATCTATGGCAGAGTTGCCGTTCGAATTGGATATGACGGTAGTTTTTCCGCCCGAGAATACAATTCCAAGGTAAGAGCTTCGGCTGTTTGAGTCGATACCGTCACCCGAACAGTAAACATACACCGTGCCCCCGCTGACGGCTATCGCCGTTCCCGAGGTCGCGGTGGCATTTATTCCGTCGTCCTTTGAATACACCGAGACGTACCCGCCCGAGATGCTTACGGTCGAGCCCTCAATTCCCTCATAGGCATTCGTCACGCTGACGGTTCCCGCACTTATCGAAAGCTCTCCGTCTGCGTGCAGTCCGTCATCGTTGGAATACACCGTGATATTTCCGCCTCTCACCGTTACGTTTCCAAGAGGTGTCTCTCCGTTTTCAAGCACGGTGTCACTGTTTGCGTGAATTGAATCGTCGTAGGACTTTATATTGACCGTACCATTGTTTATCACGATCTCATTTGCCGCTTTTATCCCTTTTGTCGAGTGGTCGCCCTTATCGCTGTTTCCGCCATCCATACCTCCTGGACCGCCCATACCTCCCGGTCGTCCTCCGAATCCACCTTCCCGGATACTTGTGGTATAGTTCGTCCACTGATAGCTAAGTCCGTTATAAGACGGTGTCAGCGCAAAGGTATCGCAGGCATCGTTAGGTGTCAGATAGTCTGACATCACAAGACATTCTTCTTCCTGTCCCTGCTGCGACTCGCTTTCGTAAATAAAGAACTGTTGCTTTGCATATTCGGGCATTTTCGGGTAGGAATAATAGTAATAAT
This sequence comes from Eubacteriales bacterium, assembly GCA_045132775.1. Classification (GTDB taxonomy): domain Bacteria; phylum Bacillota; class Clostridia; order Oscillospirales; family CAG-272; genus SVTX01. The sequence goes on along the minus strand of JBGUSX010000058.1, from coordinate 2,818 downwards.
TATTTCTGCCGCCCGAGACCTTGGAGTGATACTCCGCATTCACCCAGACGTAGTCATCGTCGGAATTGTAATATTTAACCGAGAAAAAGTATTCGTCGCTTGTAAATCGGATATAATTCATGTCCGACGACGTGGTGCTTACTTCCTTTGAATAGTTGGAATATTTATCGGTGTAAATATTAAGCTCGGTAGCGGCACCGTCGATAACGACGTTATACGCAGCGTCTATTCCGTCGCAGGCGGCATACAGGCTATGAAAGCCTCCCGTGAGCGATACCGTGCCGCGCTGATTGCCCTTTTCCGATATATCACTGTTTGACGTTTTGATGCAATCGCCTCCCGAGGCGATGAGAGTCGTGCTTCCCTCTGTGATCTCGACGCTGTCGTTTCCCTTGAGAGAGTTATCTACACAAGCCACGAACAACGTAAGATCCTTCACCTGCAGGTCGTCCTTCGTGTGTATTCCGTTATTGTTCTCGGAAATGACGGTAAGCTTTCCTTTGCCGCCTATCTCAAGATCGACCTCGGAATGTATCGCGCCGGAATAGAGCGTTTCGTCCGTGGGATCGACCGCACTTCTCATATCATAAATATAGTTTTCCGTATACTTTTTCGCCCGGATTGCGACCTCGTCGCCACTCAACACAATAATCGGGTTTTCTTCGTCCGAAACGAGCGAAAAACCGTTAAGCTCAAGGTCGAATTTACATTCGCTTCCGATGTCGATAATAATATTTCCCTTGAGCTTGCCCGAAATTGAGTAGACAGAATCCTCCGAAACAGAGCTGAAGGTAAGCGTAGTTCCCTCAATTTTGTAAGCATCCTCGATTCCCGAGATACATTCCACAGTAAAGTCTGCCGATTCGCCCTCAAAATATCCGTCGTATGCACCCGTTTTTTCGATCTCCTCGCCAAACGTCTTGCCGTCATCGCCAAGATCTGCAACGTCTCCCCCGACATCCGGTGCGGACGTGTCGTTTTTTTCCTTGCTCTCGCATCCGACAAGAATTAAAACCAAACACAAGAATAGTGCAAAAATGCTTTTTTTCATTTCTTTCTCCTGCGTATCAAAGCTCTGCAGAACGGTTTTCCTGCTTCGATACCATAATTTCAAGATTTCCATTGCGCTCACGGATGCGGTCGATCATCTCTTTTTCACGGGTCGCATCACGGAGTGTTACGTTGTAAGTCAGGCGGAACATACTGCCCATATTGGTGGTCTTGACCTTTACAAGCTCGTTCTTTTTAGTGTACTCGGCAAAAATATCGTCGAACGCGCCCGTATAGTCAAGATCCTCGGGAATGGTGATTTTTATGGTTTTGTTGACTGCCTCGCTTCTTGCGTTGCCTGCAACGGCATTATAGATAAGGAACATCACGCACATAATCACGGTAAAGAGCGCCGCAAAGCCAAGGTATCCCATACCTGCGATCAGTCCTGCGCCCATCGCAAGAAAGATGGTAACGATCTCCTTTGCCGAGCCGGGCGCACTACGGAAGCGAACAAGGCTGAACGCACCTGCCACCGCAACACCCGCGCCTATGTTACCGTTGACCATCATAATAACTACGCAAACGACCGCAGGCAGAAGCGCGAGAGTTACAAGAAAGCTCTTAGTATGCTCATTTTTAAACATATATGCCGCAGTCATTATCAGCCCAAGCACAAGGGAGACACCAAGGCAGAGGAAAAAATCTCCTACCTCGATCACCTGTGTCAGCTCGTTATCAAAAACACCCTTAAATATTGCATCCATTTGTTATTATCTCCTTATTGTTTATTGAGTTCTCCGGATAGATTTCGGGAAATATCAGCGTTTCAAGGTTATTATGTAAATAATTAGATAAAGCACCGATTGCTCGGTGCTTTTGTCTTTTTACTCAATATATTCTGGTTCTACCTGATACCTTTGCCTATCTCTTTTGCGCTTCAAAGCATCTTCAATAAAATCCTCATATACTTCTTGATTGTTATTCTCAGCAAGCACGTCGGGATTGGCTTTGAGATACACCCAAATTTTCCAAGTTATACGACGATAGGCGGTAAGAACGTCTTGCTTGACTTGTCTGCTATTCCATTTTATCTTCATCTGTTTCTTCAGCAAGGTTAATTACCTCCTTCCCTAACTTCTTGGCGTATTGAACGGCTTTGTATGCTCCGCCGCTTTCACGCTCGATATAACAAAGTAAAATAAAAAGAAGCCGAACATATTTGGTATGCTCGGCTTCTCGCTATTTGAGGAACGGTTTGCACCACCCTCTCGTTGTCGTTATTCTGATATACTCTATTATATCATTTTTCGACGAATTTTTCAATATGGGCCGTGATTACTCACTGAGTATTCCCGCCCATAATTCAGCGTTTTCAGAACTTAACAGCTCCGCAAGCATCTGCTTTTGCTGTGCCGTAAAACCGTATTCATCTGCGATCTGTGCAGTACTCTTGGGTGTGGTTATAACCGTAACATAAACAGTATTGATCTCCTCGGTCACTTCTACCACATTACCGTTAGCATCTGTTTCTTGCCGTGTAACGTAGCTTGTATGAGTTTCACTCATCAAGGATAGTTCGTGCATATCCAAAAAGACAACTCGAAGTGCTTCTGCTTTGCTTTCATCAAAGGTAGCTACCTCTTGCGGATTATCGCTGTCAAGGTTGAGCTTCACCGCATACACTGCAATCACTTCTTCCCAACCTGCTATACTTCCCTCATAATTCAATACATCATAATAGACCGTAGCAGCAAGCTCATTTTCTTTTTCGTGATGCTCTCTTTCAAGATCTCTCGTCACGCTGTAAATCGTTATCTCACTATCT